>PBMM01000010.1 GCA_002723635.1 Methanobacteriota archaeon
GGCAACGTGCCATCCAACACCGTTCGCGCTTCTGCCAACGACGGCCCAGCCTCGCTCAACCTGGCGCTGAAATGGGTCAACGCAAGGCTGCGTGCACCGAGGTGCTGAGCCGTGCGCGCGGCGCCTGCTGCCGTGCTGTGAAGGTGAGCGTCGGCGCGATCCGCGTGCTCCTCGAGGTAGGTGGCCTCGTGAACCAAGACGTCGGGGCCAGGCGCGGTCCCGAGCAGACCGGGAGACGCCGTGTCTCCCGACACGACCATGCTGGTGGTGGGGCCATCGATTCGCCATCCGCACGATGGAACAGAGTGGTGGGACACCAAGGGCGTGAGGACGTGGTTGGACCATCCTTCAGGCGTCCAAGCCGCCGAAGATTCGGTCATGGCCTCCGCCGTGATGGTGAGCCAACGGCCCGTGGCCACATCGCCAAGGCGCCAAATGATGGGGTATCCAAGGAGGTCATTTGTGGCCCCAAGTTCACGCCAAACACGCATTTGGCGCCAAAGGTCTGATGCGGGCAGATCTCCAGGCGGAGTCCCTTCGAAACCATGCTCTAGCACGTGTTCGAAGGTCGTGGTACCGACCGGCCCTGCGACAGTCAACGGCTCCTCACGACCGTCCAACCCGGACGTTTGCAACCACGGAAGTAGCCCCCACGTGTGGTCGAGGTGCCCATGGGTCAACAGAATCGCCGCGACGCGACGGCTGCGAAGCCTGGGCGTACCCGGCTCAGTCTTGAGGTGACGGCGGGCCACCGTGAAGCGGTCCTGGAAGCCTTCACCGGGATCAAGGATGACCAAACCGTCGGGGCAAGCGAGCACCGAACCGCTGACAGCACGCTTGGTGGTCGGGCGAGCCGAAGCCGTACCAAGCACGTGGAGGTCCAACATCGAAACACCTCAAGGAAGGGGAATTGGCGTTTCAGGGAACCACCGCAAGACGACGACGTCTCCAACGCCGCGGATCCAGCGCCACGGGACCGCGACGTCGATGCTCTGCTCAACCAATTCAGCCGGCGTTTCCGTCACGAAGAGATGAGAGCACGCCATCCCTTCCAAATCGATGACGGCGTCATGCACGCGCCCCAAGCGGCGTCCATCGGGGAGGTAGACTTCCTTCCCACGCACGGCGGTGACGTCCATGACCCTCCCTCGTCGATGAACAGGGGGGTCCAACCTTGAACCCAACGTCGAGAAGACGACGTTCACTTGCCGCGGTTGAGGTTCGCCTTGAGCGAGGGGCGGAGCTTCTCAGCGCCCTTGCCCTTGCTGCGGACCAGACCGCGTCCGCGCTTGCCGGCGGAGGTGAGACCACGGGCCGCACGGCCGCGGTGGCTGTTGTGGCCGTTCGCCTGAGAGAACACACCGAGTTGCTTGTCGGCGATGATCGCCGGGTGGTGCGTGTCGATGAGGATGACCTCGTAGTACTTGTGCTTGCCATCTTGGCCGACCCAGTAGGAGTTGAGCACTTCCAAGTTGGGGTAGTGACGAGCGCAGCGCTCTTCGGCGATGCGCTGGATGTTCTTGCCCATGGTGATCTTTCGCACACCAGCCTTGGAGGGCTTGCGCTTCATGTGCACCTTGCCCTTGCGCAGGCCACCGCGGCGGACGCGGGTGCGGACAACAACAACGCCTTGCTTGGCCTTGTAACCAAGGCGGCGGGCGGCGTCGATGCGCGTGGGCTTTTCGACACGATCGAAGACAGGAGCACGGCGCCATTGGGCCATGCGCGTCTGCCGGTACATGTGGGGCAGAGCATCCTTCGGCTGCTGCCAGGTCGCGCGGACGTGGTGGTAGAGTCCCTTGGTCATATGGACACCTCAGCGAGTTGCCGACCTTCCACCCCTTTATCAGCCCTCCCCCGGGGGTTTGAGCCTCAACGTTGGCGTTCGTTCGGGTGTTGGACGTCCCCATTTATGGATGAATTGACGCCCAAAGAAGGCGGTTCCGACGGAGAAAGGAGACTTACCGGGTCCGCAGGATGGTGGCCTGCAAGTGGGCAAATTGATGAGGCCAACCGCACACCGGACGGGGCATGGAGGTCGTCTTGGTGGACATGGCGTGGCTGAAGCCCCACGAAGAAGTGGAGCCTCACCGTGTCGACGAACTTCGGACTCAATTCGAAAAAGAAGGTCATGTGGACTTGCCCCTGTTGGTGGATCGCACCACGGGCACCATCCTTGACGGGCATCATCGGTTCACCGTCGGCCAAGTGCTGGGTTTGGATCGAATGCCCGCTCTGCTGTTCGATTACCTTGACGAAACCCGCATTGCAGTAGACACTTGGCCAGGATGTGGACGTGAACTCATCACAAAGCAGGAGATCATCGATTTGGCGTTGCGCGGTGAACGGACGCCACCAAAGACCAGCCGTCATCACATCGACGTGCCCATTCCAACCATCGAAGTGGCGCTTGCCGATCTTCGCGATTCTTGAGGCTACTCGACCAAGCCAGCCGCTTTGATCGCTCGCCAGCCGCCCCACACCGACCACACGTCGGTGTATCCCATATCCACCAGAGAAGCGGCGGCGATCGCACTGCGAAACCCGCCCCCGCAATACAGCACAAGGCGAGCATCTACGTTGCCCACGAGGGCCTCGATATCCCGTTCCAAGACGCCTTTGGAAACGTGCACGGCCCCGGCGAGGTGCCCAGCCTCAAACTCATGCCGCTCACGCACGTCGATGATGAGGAGGTCTGCCTCGCCCGTGAGCATCGCAGCCAAGCCTTCGCCGTCGCATTCCTGTACCCGGCTTCGGCAGGATTCGACGCGGGCTAAAAACCGAGGAGGGTGGGCTTTCGCATGCGCCAAACGATCCGCGTCCATGGTGGCTCAACCCAGCATCAGGCTCATGACCGCTTCGTCGGCTGCCCCACCATGCAGCGTCAGGGTGTTGCGGCCGCGGAAGAGGCGCTTGCTTCAGGTCAAGCAAAAGCCATCCTTGTTCTGAAGGACCACGACGAGGGGGTCGCACGCCTGTGCGAGCAAGCACGTGCAGCAGGTGTTCCTGTTCACGAAATCACCGGTCGCGACATGTGGAGGATGGCACAACCCGGCGGCCAAGCATCTCCAACCGTGCTGACCTTGGTTAGCCGGGACCCAGAGGCAGCGAACATCAACGAACTCATGGCGCGCGGTGGCATGCTGCTTTGCCTCGATGGGGTTGCCTATGCTGGAAACATGGGATTCTCGGTGCGCACCGCAGAAGTCGCAGGTGCGGCGGGCGTGGTGCTCGCCAGCGACCAACCGATTCTAGGTCGTGCGTGGAAGGACCTCCGTCACAGCAGCATGCAGGCGACGAGGTTCATTCCTGTCGTGGAATGCCGCATCGCGGAAGCCATCGCTTCTGCCAAGTCGGTGGGGTATCGCGTTGTGGTTGTGGAAGACGTCGGGAACACCGATCTGCCTGACGTTGATTTGACCGGTGACGTGATGTTGGTCGTCGGAGCCGAAGCGGAAGGCGTCAGCACCACGGCCCTTGATGCAGCAGATGCTGTGGTGCGCCTGCCAATGCACGGCTTCGTGCCGTCCTACAACCTGCAAGTAGCCGTAGCCTGCGCTTGTGTGGAAGCCGCTCGTCAGCGACGGTGACCGGTGGACAACCCCATTTGACCACGAGGAAGGGGTTTTAGGGTAGGCGAAAAACGTCAGCACGTGGGCGCTGAGGCGATGCTGTCCACTCGTGGGTTGTCCGTGGGATACGGCTCTGCGTTGGTTTCAGGCATCGATTTGGACATTTTCCCTGGTGACATCATCGGAATCATCGGAGCTTCGGGGATTGGCAAAACCACGATTTTGCGAACCCTGGCTGGCTTAGTGCCCCCCTTCCAAGGCACGCTCAAAAATTCCCTTGTTCAGCGTGGTGAATTGGGTTACATCCCTCAGCGCCTCGGCTTGGTTCGCCACGCTTCCGTGGAACACAACGTCGCATTGGGTGCGCGTTCCACCGCACGAAAGCCACCGGAGGGCGTCTCGTTTCGACGCTGGAAAAACACCGTCATCCACGAAGCCATCAAGGCCATGGGGTTGACCGATAAAACCCGTGAGCCTGTCCGCCGACTTTCCGGCGGTCAACAACGTCGCACCGCCACCGCACGCACCCTCGCCCAGAGGCCCCGCATCATCCTCGCCGATGAATTCCTCAGTGAACTCGATGCGGAAAACGTTGAGATGGTGTTTGGCGCCATCCACCGGCTTGTCGAGGAAAATGACGCCGCGTTGGTGGTGGTCGAGCACAACGTCGAACGAGCAATGCAGTACTGCACCAGGGTGCTTCAGGTCGAGGGTGGCAGACTGAACCCCGTCAAAGGAGGAGAAGAAGAATGAGTCGAGGCACGCTCAACATCGGGCTGCTGACGCTCATCTTGTTGCTGCTGACGGCGGTCACGCTGAATGATTTGGCCGCTGGCCAATGGTCACGTTTCGACGGAGGATGGGACAACCTGCGTCGCTTGGTCACCGAAAGCCTCTGGCCACCCGACACGGCCGTGCTGAAGGCTCGAAATTATCCACCGTGTGAAGCAGCGTTTGGTTTTCTTTGTTCCAAAGCCTACTTTGGAATGGTTGAAACCCTGAAAATGGCCTTCGTGGGGACCGTCATCGGTTTTCTTGGCGCCATCGTATTGGCTCCTTTGGCAGCGACCAACCTCTCGCCCGTTTGGGTGGGAAGCCCTGCCCGCCTGATCCTAGCAGGCATGCGCAGCCTTCCAAGCATCATTTGGGCCATCCTCTTCGTGGCCATTGTCGGCCTCGGGCCGCTTGCAGGCGTCCTCGCCATGGCCTTCTACACGGTGGGGTACCTTGGCAAGCTCCAGTTCGAGTCCTTTGAGGGCCTGGCCAACGGGCCACTTGAAGCCGCCCGAGCCATGGGGATGAACCGAACGCAGACCTTCCTTTTCGTGGTCGTACCCGAATCCGCGAACGGGCTCATCAGTCAGGTGTTGTTCATGTTCGAGTACAACGTCCGCCACGGCAGTGTGCTCGGTTTGGTGGGAGCAGGCGGCATCGGGTACTACCTGCAGTACTACCTTGGATTTCTCCTGTACGACGCGGTGATGTCACTCATCATCGTCATCTTCGTCGTCGTGGTGTGCATTGAAGCAGTCTCAAGGCGCCTTCGTTCCTTCCTCTCAGAGTCCGATGACGTGCCAAAGGCCAGTTGGATGTCCGTCCTCATGAGCCCAGACCAAGCGATNGCAGCCCACGCCACACCTACGGACCACGTGGACTGAGGTGAGAGGGTGAACGAACGTGGCCTTGTGGCCCTCCTCATCGCACTGCTGCTGGTACCACTGCTGACCCATACGGCTCCTTACGTCTACGGCAATCCTGAGGAACCAAGCACGGTCTTCCCTCCACCTGAGGCCCATGAGCCGCTCAGCCAAGGCGTGGTATTGATCCTCCTCGATGGAGTCGGTGAAACCGTCATGCTCGACGAAAACAAGATGCCAAAGTTGCACNAACGCTTGACTAGTAGCGCCTTGCTCTCCCTCACCACCGGACCGATCACCCTCTCGGCCACAGCAACCAGCGAGATGATGACGGGCGTTCCAAATGCGCCTGTCGATGGCTTCAGAAATTTCAGGTTGAGCCACCCTGGGGGCACCGACCCATGGCTGAGTGCAGCGGAGGACCCACGTTATTCCGTCGGCATGGTCGGCTCCTACGTCATGGGAAACCTCTACGATACGTTCCCTGAAATCGAATTCGTCAACACCTTTGGGGGCAACGGGGACTACTACGAAGGGGACGCTGAAACCACATCCCTTGGACTTGAATGGCTTGAGGAGGAGCGCCACAACGTCGTGGCCTTGCATTATTCTGGGACCGACAAGGTCGGGCACCATTGGGGCATAGAGACCGAGACATACCACGAAAAGTTGCTCCACGTCGACGGTCAAGTCGATGAGGTGCTCAACGCCCTTCCANCNGGGTGGACGGCCATCGTCACGGCCGATCACGGAATGACNTCNACNGGCAGCCATGGTTCNTCTGAGGCCGTGACGCGAGAAGTGGCGGCGGTGCTCATCGGCGCAGGAGTGCGTCAGGGCGTGGCCCTCGATGGCCACCAGCGCGACCTTGCTGCCCTGCTNCCCGCGTTGCTCGACCTGCCGTTCCCTGCCCAACTTCANGGGCAAATTCCGCTCGATGCGTTGACGCTCCTGCCGGGAGAATCCGAACGTTTGGAGGCGTGGAATTGGCAAGCGGCCGTCGAACGTGCCAACTTCCACCAAGTACAGGACGGGGGCCCGCCGCTCAACGCATCGACCATCGAATGGTCGCGCGTTCAAGGCGACGAAGGCCTCAACCGAACGTCTGACGTCGCGCTTTCGGCCCTAACATGGGTCGTTTTGCTCGGGCTTGCGGCCCGTTGGGCACACCGGCGATACGGTGGTGGATGGTGGGGTGTTCTTGCGGGAGGGGCCGGCTTGCTCGTCCTCCTTTCCGCACAAGCCTCCCTTGGTTGGTCCGCCATGGTTCCACGTGGCCTCGGCGCCGTAGCGGCTGCAGGATTGACACGNCTGGCTTTGGCGCCTGACGGAGTATGGACGGAACACCATGCTCGGGCTGATCGCCGTGAAGCGGTGGGCTTGTTTGGCCTCGTAGCTGTCGTGCTAATCTTCGGCGATGCAAGCCAAGCCATCGTGGTGGGATGCATGGGGAGCGTGATCATGTTGGCGTTCAGAGCGGGGCAAAACCGCCCTTTGCCCTCGTGGAATGCTGCGGCGCCTGCCGTAGCAGCCGTGCTTGTGCTTCTTGCCGCATCCTATGGGAGCCTACGNGTCTGGTTCGTGCTCCCCGTCCTCCTCGGTTGGGGGCTTGGCAGGGTGGTGGAACGCCTCCGTGCATCTCTTTCGGTTGCAAGCCTCGATTGGACGGCTGGCTTGACCGCCTTGGCTGCCCTCGGCGTGTTGCTTCCTCATCGCCGGATTTTGGACGGCAACCTGTTGCTTGAACTGGTGCGAATGGATCCGACCGGGGACGTGGCACGTGGGATGTTCTCGCTCCTCCTCATGGCCCTNACCGCTGGCGTTTGGACCTTGCACGTNCACGGACGNATGAACGTGCGNCCANCCGGACTCATGCTNGGGATGTTGATCGCCGTCATGGCGATCCGTGTTGCGCGGAACAACCTCGTCGATTGGATGGCCTTGGCCATGTTGTTGGTGGTGTACATCACAGCGGCGAGGGACGTGCTGGACGCGTCGTCTTCGGGGACGTTGCCGAAAGGCATGTTTGAGGCCGCGTTAACGGGCCATATGCTGCTGATTTGGGGGCCTTGGTCTGCCTTGAGCAGCCTTTGCGTGCTCGTGATGGCCCCGCGGCTGATGAGAACGATTGAGCGACAACAGGTCACACGCTACATTTGGGTCACGCACGCCGTGCTCCCTTGGGTGCTCGTGGCAACATGGTGGACCATGCTTGGTCAAGTGGACGGCGTGCAAACCTGCCACGAAGGTTTGTGCCCCTACCCGAGAGAACTCGATCCTGGCACGGTGGTTCTGAACGGTGGGTATGTGGGAGCCCGAGGGAACCCCTCCGACCAGTGGATTGGAATGATGGTGGTGACGCCGCTGTTGGTTGTCATCGGATCACTCTGCTGGGCGTTTAGCCAAGCAGGAGTTGATCTGCGACCTTACCTCACCTTGCAAGGACTCCTGATGGTCGGATGTCTGGCCACGCTGGCCTTCGCACCGTCCTACCCGCGGCTGGTTTTCGCGCTGTCCTACAACGCCCTCTTTGCTGCATTGCAGGTGGTGGTCGGTGCGGCGGTTCTCTTGATGACGATACGAGAAAAGCAGGCGCATCAGACGGCGCTTAGCGCGTAAACGCCACCCATCCAACTCGACACCAAAATGGCGCCGTCGTCCGCCACCGCCAATCCTACGATGAACAAATTCGTTGATGCGATGAGAGTGGATTCGATGCCAGCATCACCGACATGGGCCACCCAGACTTCGCCTGAACAAAAATCACCGTAGAGGAACCCGCCGGTTGGCGCCAACACGGACGGCTCCACCCACGGGCCGCCAAGAATGGAACAACGGCCGTCCTCATGGCTGTAAGTCAAGACCGGATCGACCATACCCTCGCTTGGTTCAGTGAGCGGTGTGTCACAAGGCGCGTCCGCAGAAAACGGCATGTGGCCTTCGCGTTCATTCCACCCAAAATTGGTCGAGACGTTCCAATGCGGAATGTAATTCACTTCCTCCCAGCACCGTTGCCCAACGTCAGCGATCCACAAACCGCCAGCCGGATCCTGAGCCATCCTGAACGGATTCCGAAGGCCGTGGTGAAGAAGGAAATTATCCCGGCCATCTGAGACGTTGCTTGCAGGTACGGCTGAACCGTTGTCGATGGAAAAGTGGATGATTCCTCCTAACAAGGAAGTGGTGTTTTGGCCGTGCCCGTATGGGTCGTTGGCACCACCGCCATCGCCAAGAGACAACAGGAANCTTCCGTCNTCAAGCCCAACCAAGTCTGCACCGTTGTGGTTGCGTTTGACCTGTGGGAGCCGGAGCACAACCTCAGGAACAGCGTCCAAGCCTTCGTCAAGATCGAGGACACCGACCACCACATCCGATACGTGCGCGGGGTCACATGGTCCTGCCTCAACGTAGGCGAGCAAGGCTTGATTCGCGCTTCCATTGGTGTCCATGGCCTCGAAGGCGAGCAGCCCCTGCTCGTTGTGGCACGTGCTGACAGAGGACGTCAGATTGACCAAAACCTGGGCCTCGTTTCCAACCCAGCGCGCGAGGGTGCCATCCAACATGCCGACGAGAACGTCGGGCCCGAAAGAAGCAATTTCAATCACAGCAGACGACGTCTCAAGACGCTGGTCGCAGCTAATGTTGCTGCCCGCGGACAGTTCACAACCGATGATCGGTTCAGGCTCTGGCCACTCAAACCCCGGAGGTGATTCGTCTTCCGCGGTGCTCAGGCAACCGCTGAGCGCGGGCAGCAAAATGAGCAGGCCCAGCAAGATTGGGCGCATGAGTCTCCCTCAACGAATGACTATGCTCAGTTGGCGATCTTCTCGTTGAAGTAGGCTTCAATCCCTGGCACGTTTTCGATGGACTCACCGTAGGTCCCGAGGTGTGACTCGGTGTCAATGATGGTGAAACCGGGCGTGCTGAAGACGGCATCGAGGATGTCAATGTCCGATTGGGTGCCGCCTTCGCTTGGTCCGAGGCTCATGGTGCGGAGGGCGTCTTGCAACGCGGCCACCTTTGCTGCATCCATGTAGGTGGGGTTGAACATCACAGGGTGGCTGGGAGCGCGGCCGAAACCGTCACCGCCATTTGCGCTGTAATTGACGCCGTGGAAATCGGAGGTGCTGTCAAAGTCGCCTTCAAAGCACCAATCCTCGGGAGTTTCACCGCAGTAATCAGGGACGGTCGGGTCCTTTGCAAAGGAGATGTAATCGACGGCGTCACCGGTGCTGTGTTCAGCCAAGCAGCGGAGGGAACCGATGTACTTGTGATANGGCGTGCCGCTGGAGGGGATGGAGGAATCCTCTGAGAAGTGGTTGCGGACCGTGTCGGTCAANGAATCNATGGTGTCTGGATCACCGACCACTTCGACGTAGCCGTTGCTGATCATGAAACCCATCGGGAGCANCATTCCAGAACTGCCNANGGCAGAGGTGTGGCACGACACCTTNCCTNCCATCANGGCGAATGGATCGGTGTCNGGGTCGTNGTCAAGATCGGCNTGAGCGATGTCGGANTCCACGTGNACCCATGCAATGGCCTTGTAGAAGGGACGGCCGTCTGCCTTTTGTTCNGCAGCNAGCACTTCGAGACCATGGGTCTGCCAGCTGAGCCATGCCGCTCCGCCGTCCATGAATCCGATGTCAGCGTGCCCAAAGCGCAAGGCCTCGATGGCCCCAGCGGCGCTGCTCACAGGGTAAATCTCAACCTCCATGTCCAGGAGTTCAGCAAGACGATCAGCGAACTCTTGAGGGTTCTCCTCTGTGTTCTGGTACTCTTCTTTGGTCTCNAAGGCNATCGTCAANCAGTTGTCTTGGTCCTCNCAGGTNGGGAAGCTTACNGAGTTAGAGAGNCAACCCGAAAGNCCTGCTGAAACCATAACGAGGCACATCAGAAGAACGTGAAGGGGGGGAAATGCGGCGCGAATCATGGCAATCCGATACGAGACCTCTTTTTAGGAATTCCGAAATTCCCAAGNTTTCGCCTGCCCTTAACCAAGGGGCTAAGAGGGGTTTTTGTGTTTTTAGGGTAAACGAAAGGTTATATTTGGGTGCTGATTCGGCCCGTCCATGACGAAGACACTTCGTGCACTTGCCCTGACCCTGACTTTGCTCCTGGCTTCCCTTGCGGGTTGCGTCGCAGAAGAAGAAGAAACGACCGAAACCCCTGTTGAGGAAACCAAGCCTGCGTTCTTGGACACCGCTGACGCAGGGTACACCTACGCNTCNNACGTGGACAACCACCGTTCGCTGATGCTGGACCTCTGCGACATCAAGACCGCAGCCAGCGAATACGACTGGGACACCGCCACCCAGATCTACATGAACGGTAAGAACGCTCAGAAGGACGACGGTTCCTACCGCACGCTCGCTGGGTTCGCTGCCGCCACCGGCAAGAACCACAACTACGACACGTACCACGGCATGGACGGCGCCATTGGCGCCCACATCATGAGCGCGCTCAACGGTGACGGCGACTTCGCCGGCACCTCTGACACCGTCCGCTACCAAGGCGTCGCCAAGCTGACCGTNAACATGGGAATGGTTGGCTACACGATCCACGAGATCAACTCCGCTGTTGCCAAGGCTGACGCCGGCAACATCGANGANGACNCCGGTGCACCTCACAACTGGGACGAAGGCTGGGCCTTCTTCCACGGACCGGATGAGCACTACGACTGCTCTCCTGCCAAGGTCATGGAGAAGCGCGCTAGCGACTTCGGCACGGCTGACGCTGACGGCGTTGCGGCCACCTTCACNGCCACCGAGCAAGCGATGGTCGACGGACTCGCCGCCCTCCAGGCNGGCGACGAAGCTGGCTACGACGCNGCCGCTGAGACCGTGATGAAGAACATCATCATCACCTACTCTCAAGCGACGCTCAAGTACACCTCCAAGATGGACAACGCCGANTCCGGTGCCAAGTACCAGGCAGAAGGCTACGCCTTCTGGAAGGCCATCGAANCCTACGCGGCCCCCTNCACCGACGGNTGCTACAACATGGCCGTTCACAAGGTCTTCATGATGGGCGACATCGATGCAGCCGCTTGTGACGCCTTCATCTGGACCAACGGATCCATGGACAGCACAGGCACCAACGACACCTGCTACAACACCGTGACCCACCAAGTGTCCACGGACGTCAGCAACGANACCGAGTGCGACGGCTACGCNGCCATGTACTTCCAGGACATGTACGGNGCCCAGAAGATCAACGAGATCCTCAACNTGCAGGACGCGACCCAACTCGGCACGTCCTACGANGTTGCGCCTCACCTCGCACACGTCTGGGCCCACTACGGCATCACGGCCGCCGACATCGGCGCCATGAGCTGAGGCTGGCAAAGCGCCACAACGCAATACGCGTCCCAACACGGAGGCCATGAGCAATGGAGCGTCGCGCCATGCGCGCGCTCCTGCTCTTGGTCGTCCTTTTGGGATCGCTGCTCAGCACAGCAGTCGCAGCAAACGACACCACAGAGACCTTCACCATCACCGGTGACGCACTGTTGGAAAACGGCCAGCCTGCGAGCACGTCTTACGTCCGGCTTGACGACCAAGGGTCTGTGTCGACCGATAACGGCGCGTACGTCATTGAAGGCGTGACGCCAGGGAGACACACCCTCCGCACCTACTTCATGAACGACGGCCACGTTGCCGTTTACCGTGAAATCATGGTGACGGGCGACATGACCGTGGACTTCATGATCGGGCAAAACGTGGTGACGGCTTCGTTGAGCGACGCAAACAGCAACGCCGCGAACGCAACCCTCCGGACGCCCAGTACGCCGTGGAGTGCGTCAAACGGGTGGGCTGAATTTGGCCCTTACCCACACGACACAATGGTGGAAATTCACGCCCAATTCGATAACGGCACGCAAGCATCGCATGCAATCTTGATGGATGGCGGCAAAATAGGCGAGCCTTGGCGAAACCACATCCCCATCTCGGAGGGATCTACCGGAGTCTACGGCTACGTCCATGATCAGCTTGGCGGCCCTGTTCCCAACATCGACGTGGTTTCAGGAAACCACTCGTCACGCACGGATGCCACCGGCTTCTACACGATGCANGGGCTAGAGATCAACGTCAGCCACACGTTTGCATACACCCAGCAGGGGCTGGAGGTGGCATCGAACAACAGCGCTGTTTTCCACGGGGATTCAGGATGGATGAACATCAGCCTCGAACGAACCCTGACGCTGCCTGGGAATGTGTCCTTCACGACCGTACCTGCAATTGTGCCGATGGAGCCCTTCAGGGTCGANTGGACGCAGGCGCCACATGCCACGCGNTACGTGCTCACCCTCGGCGACNTCCCGATGTACGACGGCCCCTCAACTGGGTTCACCTTCACGCCTCAAACCGATGGAGAACACCGCTTTGGCCTACAAGCCGTCAACCCAAACGGGTCGACCTCGGCCTATCAGGATCTTTTGATGGTGGTCTTGCCTGAGCAAGATGAAAACGGNTATTGGACCGCGGGCATGAGTTGGACCTTTGACCAAACCTACACCCCGGCCGCGCGAGATGGAGTGCTGCGGCGCACCTACACGTGCTTGGGTTCTGAAACAATCACCGACGCGTTTGGCGAGGAACGTCCAGCCTACGTGGTGAACGTTGAGGATCCGAGGTACATGCCCGATGAACGGTCGATGCGTTGGGTCGATCAACAATCACTGTTGACCATCCGGAGCTATTGGGCCGACGACCCCTCAAGTTCCAACCAATTCACCGACGCCTCTTCCGGATGGGGTTTTACCAACAGTACCGGAGCGAGCACGTCCCTAATGGAAGACCCAAGTTCGTTGTGGTTCAACCGAACCACGATCATCGGTGTCCCAGGGCATCCAAACGGATACACGGACACAAACAGCAGCGTGCTGGTTGAACACAACNTCAGCGTGACCACGCCTGCTGGCACATTCATCACCACCAAGTACACCATCACCGACATCAACGACGGCGTCGTGTCGTGGGAATTGTACTACAACGCGACCGTGCGAAACCATGTCAAAGTGGTCGACCGACTACCCGGCACCCACTCGGAAATGGTCGAAAGGGTTCTGGTCAGCTACGANGTACCNACGGAGCCTGTGTTCATCACAGAGTCTGGCCAGATCACGACCAANGAAACGACCGTTCAGTGGGGGGCCTTCCCCGGCGCGACGGAGTACGTACTGCTCCAAAACGGCGTCGAGGTCTACACTGGAAACGCCACAAACGCGACGGTCACAGACCTCAATGATGGAAATTACGCGTTCCAGCTGCGCGCAATCATGGACGATGGGCGCCAGTTGGACGCCGAAGAATTGGTGCTGGAGGTGGCCTACGAAAGCCTACCACCAACCCTCGCAAATTCCACGGGCACCGCCACGCGAGGCGATACGGTTGATCTCGCATGGACGCATGAGCGCGGTGTCGAGTACATGCTCTTGCATGAAAAGCCCAGTGGGGCATCGGAGACCACAAGCGACCTCGTGGACCTCACATGGTCTGTGGAGGTCAATGAGAACGGGCGCCACCGGTTCCGGGTCAAGGCCATCGAGGCAGACGGCACCACCTCAGACTGGTCAGACTCTGTTGTCGTGCTGGTCGAGGAAGGCGAAGGGGCTTCAAGCCGCAGCATTGGGGAAAACAACCCGTGGCTGTTGGCAGCATGCGTGCTCGTCTTCGTGGCCATTGGTCTGCAACTTCTTCTCAGGGGGCGACCTGATTGAGTGGACCTGAACCTCGCAAGGCATTGGCTGCGATACAAATCGTGGTGCTACTCGTCCTCGGGTACGCGATGCTCAACGTCTTTAGCGACTCCCGAAATGCAGAAGAAGAGGGCACAATCGTCATTACAGACACGACCGGCGAGGTGCATGCGTTCGATGCACCACCGGATCGAATTGTGCTCTCCAATACCTTTGGAGCAACCGCGATGCGGATGCTCGATGCGGACATGAGCTCCGTGGTTGGAGTGAGCGGAGATTTTGATGACGAGGCCTTGTGGCCCGAATTGGTGGACCGACCGTGGGTCCAGTTTTCCGCGCATTCAGAAATCGACTTCGAGGCCTTGCTCGACGTCCGACCCGACGTGTATGTGGTGTTTGCAACCAACGGCATGGTTGATACGGCAGCNATACGAGAGCGATTGGCCCCAATGGGAATCGACGTTGTCGCATTTGATTTCTACAAGTACGATGCGCTGCGGGAAGAATTCAAACAGCTGGCCATCATGCTCGATAGGATGGACAGTTATGAGGAGCTGATGCAGGAATTCGACGACATCGAAGCCGACATGGCCGTGGCTTTGGAAGGTCTCGAAGATTCCGAACGGCCTGCAGTGGTGATGGAACACCACGCTTCCTTGACCCGTGACCCAGTGGTGTTGACTGGTTCATCCCAATGGGACGACATCATACGAATCGCAGGAGGAACAAACGTGTTCAGCGACCTACCTGGTCACACCACACACGTCGACATGGAAGCCATCCTCGATGCCGACCCCGAGGTGCTGATGTTTGACGGCATCACGTTTGAGCTCGGTTTCAACATGGACGACCCGAAGGGCGGGTGCGGCGAACATTTCAACCTCATCCAGAGCCGTCCTGGCTTCGACTCCATGCAGGCCATCGAAGAGGAACGCATGCTGATTTTTTCGGGCTCCTTTGCCGGCCCAATGATGATTCACGGGCTGCCCTTCATCGCTGAGCAATTCCACCCAGAACGCTTCGATGAAGGGACTGGAGCTGCCCTGTTGGACAGCTTTTACGCCGACCATTTTGCAGTCGATCGCGACGGCACATTCCTATGCAAGATGACAGGTGAGTAACGTGGAAGATGTGGCCGAAGCCTATCTTCACGGGCAGCGGCAACGCATGCTCTTTCTTCTGATNGCATCGGTCATGACGGCCGTTGGCGCAATCCTTGCGATGGGGTTTGGATCATCTGAAAACCTCTCCATGCGGTCCACGCTTGGGATTCTTTTCGGATTCCAATCGGCTGAAGGGCTCCAAATGGAAATCCTGGTCAATTTGCGGCTACCACGTGTGCTCATCGCGCTGGTGGGAGGGGCCGCACTTGCGATGGCAGGCACGATGATGCAAGGGGTCCTCGGNAACCCGCTTGTTTCGCCCCTCACCTTGGGCGTCGCATCGGGGGCTGGCCTTGGGGCTGCTCTTGCCATCGTGCTTGATATCACGATTTTTGGATTGGCGGAATTTGCTATNCTTGGAAACGCATTCATCTTCGCCATGCTTGTGGTCGCCATCATCGTCAAGCTNGGCGACATGTCAACCGTCACCAGTGAATCCTACATTTTGGTCGGCATTGCGATCACGTTCATCGCTGGAGCCATCATCCAGACCATGACATACTTCGCGACCGATGCGGAAATCTCCCAACTCACGCACTGGAGTTTCGGCAGTTTGTCGCGACCTAATCTCGCACAAGCGATCTTAATCGGNTCTGCTATCCTTTCCTTCATGCCATTTGGCATTGTGGCGGCGTGGGATCTGAACACCCTCGCGGTGGGTGGCGACGATTTTGCCGCGTCGACTGGTGTCGATCCTCGGAAAACCCGCCGGTCCATCCTCATCCTTTCTGCAACCATGACGGCTGTGGTCATTGCCTTCACGGGCATCATTGGATTCCTTGGATTGGTTGCTCCGCACATNTCACGGATTTTGGTCGGCAACGACTACCGTGTCTTGATCCCCACCTCGGCAGTCATGGGCGCAGCGGTCCTCCTCGTTGCAGACACCATCGGCCGGACCCTGTTCGCACCGATCGTACTCCCAGTCGGCATAATGCTCTCCATCTTGGGAGGACCATTTTTCCTCTACCTGTTGATGCTTCGGAGGAAAAGCCTGTGACCNATATGCTCCTTCAAGCGACGAACCTGCGCTTTGCGTGGGGCGATCGTCCGGTGTTGGAAGGGGTTGACCTCGAGGTCCACAGCGGCGAAGTCGTCGCCTTGCTCGGTCGAAACGGTGCGGGTAAAACCACACTTTTGCGGATGCTAAACGGCCTGCTCACCCCGAAAGGAGGCGAAGTGCTCGTCGGCGGAGATGCCTTGGAAATGATGGGGCTTACGGAACGCGCAAAACGCACAGCCTACGTTCCACAAAGCATCACAAGCGCCTTCCCGATGCGGGTAATTGACGTCGTCTTGTTGGGTCGCCGGCCACACGTGACGTGGCGATTGAGCGATTACGATGTCCAGGTCGCCACGGATACCCTCGAGATGCTTGGGCTCAGTGAATTCGCCTTCCGCCGGTTCACGGAACTCTCCGGCGGTGAACGTCAGCAGGTGATCTTGGCAAAGGCCATGGCGCAGGAGGCTGGCGTGCTGCTGCTCGATGAACCCACAAGCGACCTCGATCTCAACAATCAAATTGGGGTGATGAAGCGCATTCGCAGCGTGGTCGATACCGATCAAAAGCGTGGAGCAGTCATCGTGATGCACGACCTCAACATCGCTGCGGGTTTTGCCAATCGTGTTGTGCTTCTCCATGAAGGAAAGGTCGAGGCCGTAGGCTCACCGTACGATGTGCTCACGAAAGAAAATTTGGCCAAGGTTTTCATGGTCAACTGCACGGTTGATGTGGCACCGACGGATGGCCGACTGAGGATTCACGTGCACGACGAAGTAAAACCGTCGCTGCAAAAAGAAAAGACCGAGGATGATGCACAATGAGCCAAGAGACCGATGACCAAAACACCGATGCCACCGCTGAGGCGGACGCCCATCGCGAAGCCCATGACGGAGAAGACCCCGCATCCAACGTTGCAGTTTGGTTGCATGAAACACGCGCGGCGACTCTCTCAACGTTGGCTGTGAAACCAGGCATCAAGGGATTCCCGATCGGTTCGATTGTCCCGTTTGCGCTTGATGGAAACGGCCGTCCGTTCATTTTGGTGGCGAGTATCGCCGCGCACACACGCAACATCGACGCAGACCCACGGGCATCCCTGTTCATTTCGGACCCTGAGGCCAAAGGGGATCCCCAATCAAGCTGGCGTGCTTCCCTTCTTGGGGAGATGCGCCATGTTGCCGTGGAAGGGAAAGAAGTTGACTTGCCCGAAGAGCGGATTGACCGCGTCACGCCTGAAGAATACGAGCATTTGTTGGCTCGATACGTGGAACGGGTGCCTGCGGCCGAGTCGTACGTGAAGGTCCACAACTTCAGTTTCTACAGAATGAGCACCATCGAACGCATCCGCTACATTGCGGGCTTTGGTCGTATATGTTGGATCCCCGGTCGCAAGTACATGGAAGCCGTTTCTGATGCAGAACTTGCAGAAGCCGCCCCTGGAGCCATCGAACACATGAACGACGACCATGTCGACGCCATGGTGACCATCGTCAAAGGCCATCGCGGCATTGACGTGGAGTCAGTAAACATGGTCGACCTCGATCCAAACGGCATGATGCTGGAAACGAATGAACCCCATCACCTGATGTACGTCTCGTTCAAGAATCGCATCACGGCGGAGAGCATGCGAACAGAAATCATCAACAGCGTGGTCGCTGCAAGGAAAGCCATCGGATGATGGTGAATGGCCTTCGCTCGCCATGGTCATGCAAAGTCGAGGTCGATTTTCTTCGGACCATCAATGCTGACGATCTTGACGTCGATAGGCTTGCCCGTAGCATGGAACATCTCGATGTGGTCCATGCTCATCCCGTCCATCTTTGAGATGTGAACCATGCCGGTGACCTCACGCTCAACCAACGCAACAAGAAAGCCGTAAAAGGGCCCTCCGTCCTTGCGGTACAGGTGTTTGACCACCGTTCCTGTGTACGTTCCTCCAACCTCGAAAGAAGCGAGCGGGTCAACGGCCTCTGTGGTTCCGCCATCGGATGCTGGCGTCACATCTTCCCACCGAAACTTTGCTTCATTGCCGAAAAGCACCTTTCGCACGTGCTCGATGGGGTACGTGCCCTTGCCGTCGATGCCTGAGTCGTCCCAAGGTTGAGTGTGCCGAACAGTCAGGCCTGGCGTCATGTCCTCAGTGACCTTCGAGCCGTCCCGCCGGTGGAACGTGACGGTAAGGCGAGGGCCGCGAAACAAGGTGGAGAGCAACCCGCCTTCCACGGCGATCTCAACGGACGAGTGGTCCGCACGGGCCCATCCTTCTGGAAGATCCTCGTCGATGAAATCCCCCGTGTGACGCTGGCCGCCGTCAAAGGTCAGCACGTCCCACGTACCGAACCGTCGCAGCAAGGCGTCTTGTCGGGTTATTTCCTCATCGCTTGCGGGCTCCCGTGTGGCCAAGAGAGATTCAATCTTGGCAGGAAGGTCCGCCACCGTCGACACCTCTGGGTGCGCCAAAACCTCCTCGCTGAGGTTCCCCTTCGGATTGGCCAGCACCACGATAGGGAGGACTTCGAGCATCTCAATCTGGTCGATGGACAAGGAACAGCGTTGCAGCATCCGCACTTTGGCCCGCAGTTTTTCGATGACCGGCTTAGGCGGCTCGCCCTTGTCCAACAAGCGTTGTTGCACGAGGTCGTTGTTGCGCAAATGGACGTCACCGCCCCAATTCTTCACTTCAAGCAAAATCACGGCCCGGTCGGTGATGGCGATGACGTCGACCTCACCGGAGCCGCGTGGTCGATCTGGGTCGGGAATGCGGATGGCAAGATGCACATGCCGGGTGCTCTTCACCCGCTTCGCAGCCGCGCCCACCGCGTGCTCCGCCCTCCAAGAGCGAACCTCACGCTGGGGCATATGCTCGCGACGAGCGGCCCGGGTGGAGCGCCACCAGCCGATGCGCGCAAAGGGCCCCATGACGCGACAACAGAACCACCCCATTTGAACCGAGTGCCAACACGTCTTGGCCTTCAGACCTACGACGTCATCGGTGACGACGTTGCGAGACCGCTTCGTCGCCCGGCAGGTAAATGTCCGAAGCCAAGCCGACAGAGGCGAGAATGCGAAGCAGCAGGTAGGACAGGTCAACCTGCCCTTTCAGCAGGCCGTGACGAGCGGATCGGGGGAAGGCGTGGTGGCCTGCATGCCAGCCTTCCCCAAGCGAAACAAGCGCCACGAGCAGGTTATTTCGGGCCTCACCCGCGCCGTCAAAGTCCCGCTTGCCCCACAGGTGGCCCACAGAGTTGACCGCGTCACCGGCGTTGTAGTACAGGACGCCGGCCACCCAAGCGATGACCACCCCGTCCCACGCCATCAGGTGGTACGCCAACAGAAAAGGCAAGGCTTGGACCGACGAGCCAACCAGGAAGCCGAAGCGGGTCGAAAGGAAGCGAAGAAAGCGGTCCTGG
>PBMM01000011.1 GCA_002723635.1 Methanobacteriota archaeon
CTTTCGATTTGCTTAGCTACATCTTTGGTACCCATGTTGGTGGTGTCAATCCAGAACTTCGCGAAGACCATCGAACCCACCGTCATCAGGGCCACGTAGAAGAAGACGTGCACCATGATTTGAGAGAGGGAGTGTCCAAACACGTCCCCTTGCTGATTGAGCAGCGGTATGAGCCAATCGTTCACGCCGTTGACCATGCTGGCGTACCACGCAAACCCGCCGGAAGCGGTGGTTTGACCGGGCTCGTAGGTGCCGATGAACGCTGACGCTGACGCCCAACCGTTTTGGCCGAGGATCGGCGTCTGGCTGAGGGTCGGATGGCTCCAAAAGAGCAAGGTGAACATGTTGATGTTGGCGAGAAGGGCCGCCATCAAAATGACCGGAATGTTCGAGGCGTAGACCAATCGGATGGGGTATTTTCCACGATGCCCACGAACCTTTCCGTGGGTCAGGGGCAACTCCAATTTGCTGGACTCTGCGTAAGCCACCACCAGGAACACGATGATTGACGAAACCAGAGCAGCTACCGGATTCACGTGCGTGAGCAGCATGATTTCGAAACCGTTGGCTTGGATCATTTCGTAATTTGTGGACTGTCTAAACATGTAGAAAATCATCGGCAGGGTTCCCGACGGTGGGTTCTGAATGGAGTAGGGCACGCCTGTTGTGGTGGCGAGCGGTGAAAGGGTACCGACGAAGGTGGACTGCGCCACACCGGCGGCGATGAAAAGCGAGATACCCGACCCAATGCCCCATTTGCTGACCAATTCGTCAAGCAGGAACACAAGGTAAGAGCCCGCAAACAATTGGGCTACAATCACGGCGTTGGCCCATCCAAGACCGTAGGCATCGATGAGGAATTCCGCCGGGTCGAGGAACCCGTAGGTCTGGGGAATAGACTCGATGGGGATCATGATGAGGACGAGGAGTTTCTGCACGCCTTGGTACATCGCCTTGTCTTCGCTGTTCGTCAGGTCGAGACGGATGATCTTGGCACCTGCAAACAACTGCATGATAATCGAGCCAGTCACGATTGGACCGATGCCAAGGTGCATGATCGAACCGGATGCACCGGCCATGATTGAACGGAATCCGCTAAACAAGTCAAGCGCTTGACCAGAGAGACCGAACAGCAACACGTTGGTCATGGCGAAGTAGATGCACAACACCAGGAAGGTGGTGGTGATCTTGTCGCGGAAGCGAACGTGATGATCGGGTTTCTCAATGGCAGGATACACATCGACGAAACGATGCAGCGCGTACAAACGGCTGCTCTTGTCGCCTTCGTAGAGGAAACAAGTGATGGTCGCTGCAGCGCCGAAACCGAGGATGTAAACGCCGACAAACACGAACCCAACGGCGGGGTCGTATCCGCCCCAGGCCTCTGGGCGCGTGTACCAAGTGCCGATGCCGATCAGCGCCAGCCAACCCAGCATCTTCCCGTAACGACCGACGATTGGGACCGTCTTGAGCGACTCGGGCATCTCGACCATGAAACAGGCGAGAAGGTAGAGCAGGTAAACCACGGCAAGGCCGATACCGAACAGAGCAGCCTCCTGAGGCTGACCCGTTCCGTTGAGGGCTTCCCACTGCCACCAAATGAGCATGGCAAAGTAAAGCACGGCCGAAGAAATGTATCCGGCGGGAATGGGACGTTGCTTCATGGTCTCATCCTCGTGTTGCTATGCAAGGTCATGCGCTCTTGAACGTTCAGTGCGCATGGACCTCCAAATCAGGCTTCATCGTCCCAGTCGTCGTCGCCGTCCGTTTCGACGGTGCCGCCGGCGGCTTCGATTTTTTCCACGGCCTTCGCCGAGGCACTCTCCACCGTCACGGTGAGGGAGGAAGAAATCCGGCCAGAGCCGAGGAGCTTGTCGATGCCAAGCTCGGTCAAGTCGATGCTGTCGGCTCCTTCGGCCATCGCCTCGAGTTGGCCGACGTTGACCGTCACGCTAACGTTGCGAAGGGAAGGGTCGCGGTTGAATCCGTGCATACCCCAGTGATTGGGCATGTACTTGATGCGGGTCATCACGCGATGCTTGTTCATTCCAGCGTTCCCGCGGCCGCCACGCTTTCCAGCACCACGGCCGGCCTTGTGGCCGCGTCCGTTGGTACGGCAGCGTCCTCGATGCTTCTGTGATCGTTGTCCCATCATCTCACCTCATTGTTCTACCATGCGCTCGATGAGCGCACCGATTGCATCGCCACGGGGGCCGAGGGCTCCACCGTTGACGTGGGATCGCTTGATGCCGCCCCAGCCCTTCGACCCGCGGGGCGGGTGAAGGCGGAAGACGCGCTTCAGGTTGGGGACATCCTTGACCGTGCCATCGCCGGACGCGATGGCCGTGGCGAGAGCGCCGATGTCGGCGTGAACGCCGCCTTCGGCGACAGCCTCGTCGGTCAACGGTGCACCGCCAACAAGACGACCACGGTGTCGGAGCATGGCATCGACGGTGTCGAGATCTGCTTCGCCCCAGGTGATGTAGTCCTTGGCTTTCTGGAGCATCCCACGGTACTGATCGTTCTTGGGAATAATCACCGCGTGGTTGACGCGGGTGAGGTTCAGATGGTGCATGGTTTCACGGATGGACCGCTCGACCTTCACGTCGCTTCGAACTCGAACAACAATCCAACTCATCAAATCGACCTCCCGTAAGTGATGTGGAGATTTTGGCGCTGCTCTTCGGTGACGCGCGTGGTGTTCAGCGCCTTGAGCGCGTTGAAGGTCGCGGCGGCGTAGTTGATTGTGGTGCGGGTCTGTCCGCTGGTGCGAGACAACACGTCAGTCACGCCAGCAAGTTGCAGAACGCGCTTACCGGTTTCGCCAATGACGAGCCCCTTGCCAGCTGCAGCCGGCATGAGCGTCACACGGGTCGAGGCGGATCGCCCCTTGACCTTGAACGGCACCGAAGTACCGGGGCCGGCCGAAGACTCCCACGAACCGTTGCCACGCTGGACACGGATGAGGTTGAGTTTGGCGGCGGTGATGGCCTTCTCGATGGCCTTGGGCACTTCCTTGGCCTTGGCCATGCCAAGACCGACGTAGCCGTCCTTGTTGCCGACGCAAGCCATGACGTTGAACCGCACACGACGACCGGAGTCGGTCATGCGCTGAACCATGTTCACCTTGATGACGTCGTCCTCAAGGCCGGGGAGCAGAGCGTCAACGACCTGGACCTCACGGATCGGAAGGCGGCTGGCAAGGGCTTGCTCGTAGGAGATGATTTCACCGGCCATGACCTTCTGACCAAGACGGGTTTTGGGTTGCCACTCACGAAGTGCGAGCAGGGGGTCAGGACCGCGGCGGCGGCGACGGCGAGGGCCGTCCTGAGGAGTTTCTTCCTGGGGGGCGAAGGCCTGCACGAGGCCGGGGGCCATGTTCGGGATGGGGATCTCTTCGCTCATGTTCAGTACGCCTCCTCAATGGTGGTGCGGCAGGCTTCGACCTTGTCCGCGATGGATTCATCGATGTGAGCACCGTTGATTCGCTCATCGTCGGGAAGCACGTCTTCGCCGTGAGGCACCTCAAGACCGGCGTCGACCATGCCACGGAGGGCGGCGTAGACGCGGTTACCTGGGGTGCTGGCGGCAAGTCCGATGTCGAGGACGGCTTCGTTGTGGCCAGCGGCTAGCGCCGCCTTGCCAAGAGCAAAGCCAACGAGGTACGATGCGGGCACGGACTTCTTTGAGAAATCAGCGGGCCAACCGTAGCGGGAACTGAGGTCGCCACCGGTCACGGTGGCGACGACGATGTCACCGTCGGCACGGTAAGTCGTGATCTGAGCGGTGGTCCTGGTGTTGGACACACGAACAACGGCTCGGGGCATGCCGCTCTTGAGCAAACGGAGCCGGCGGCGGTAGTCGGTGGTGGCCGAAAGGCGGCGGCGGAAAATGGTACGGCGACGGGTGTGCTGCATCAGGCTTCACTCTCCTTGAATTGGACGCCTTCGACACCCATCTGGGTGCGCATGTGGGCGATGGAACGGTAAGAACCGCCCTTCGCCTTGAGGTAGTAGTGGCGGTAGCCGTTGGCGTCGAGGGTTCCGTCAGTGCGGAGGCCCTTGAGCACGCGGCGCTGAGCACGGATGGTGCGCATCCAGCGGGACTTGCGCGGATTTCGCGCGTTTGCGGTACCTTGGCGCTTACCCTGACCCTTGCGGCGTCCCTTACGCTTCTGTTCGAGGCGAACACGAGCGCGGGCACGGGAGGTTCCCTTGACTGGCTTGGCCTTGATGATGCCTTGATCGATGAACTCACGAATGTCTTCGGTCTGAACAGCGCTGGCGACCATGTCGATGTAGTCGGAGTTAATCCACACGCGGTGGACGCCACATCCGAGGATCTTAGCTGCGAGGCGCTTCTGGTTGGTCAACTGCATCAGGCATCCCTCCGACGGTTGAGCACGCGAATGCCGAGTTCNTCAGCACGGGCGTGAATGGTGGCACGCTTACGGCCGCCGACGGCGGAGCCGATGCGGGCAGCCTCAACGGCGGGGTCGATGGCATCGAGGTCGGCGACGTTGTGCACCATGACCTCGGCGAAGCCGCTGGGGTGGAGTCCACGGGCGGCAGCGACCTTTCCGTGTCCGACACGGACAAGCGAGCCTCGGTACTTGTAGTTCCGACGTTGCTTGTTGTCCATTCCTTTGGGCTTGCGCCATCCGGAGCGGGAGAGGCGAGAGTAGCGGAACCATTCGGTTCGACGGAAGCTGGGCGTCTTGGCCTTCTGGGCCGCACGGAGCGCGAGGGCTTCGCGGGTGGCGTCGTCGAGCACTGGCTTCTGGCGTGCGGTGTGGAAGTCGTCCTCACCGTCGCTGTCCCAGTCGTCGTCGTCCTCCCAAGCGTCATCCTTGCCTTCAGGGGCTTCTTCGGACGACTCCTCTTGGACGGGAGCCTCATCGGCGCCTTCGAGGCGAGCGATGAGATCCTTCTTGTTGCCCGACACGGGGAGGTCGCGTTCCTTGAGCAGCTCCTTGAGCTGCGCGACGGTCATGCTGCTGAAATCGTCAGACATCTTGATCACTCCTTGGACACGCGGTAAATACCGTCTTGGAACACGCGACGATCACGGTTCTTCACCGTGGTGCTTCGCTCGATGTTGGCGGCGGTCTGACCGACCGCTTCCTTGTCGATGCCGCTGACGATGACATCGGTCTTGTTCTCGACACGCACGTCAACGCCGCTCAGGATGTCGGCCCGGCGAGGCACACGCTCACCGAAGTAATTGTTCACCACGAACTCAGATCCTTCGACCTTCATGGTCATGGGGAAGTGAGAGTAGAAACAACGCAGGGTGTAGGAGAAGCCAGTAGACACGCCCTTCACCATGTTGCGGATGTGAGCGTTCCAGGTGCCGGCCAAGGCCTTCTCTTTACGGCGGGGCAGGTCGACGCGAACCATGAGCCCGGCGCCGTCCTGCAAAAGGACGAGACGGCTGCTCTGGAATTCACGCGAGACTTCACCCTTCGGTCCCTTCACGGTCAGCACGCCATCCGCAATGGAGGCGCTGACGCCTTCGGGGAGCTCGATGGTGTGTTCGATTCGGTCAATCTTCGCCATGCTATCACCTCAGTACACAAAGGCCAGGAGTTTTCCGCCGATGCGGGCGTCCTTGGCGTCGTAGTGGTTCATCACACCGGAGCTGGTCGAGAGAATCAGAAGCCCGAAGTCCTGCGCGGGCAGGTAGCGGGACTCCCACTGCTCGTACTCTTGGCGGCGCACGCTGTGACGGGGCTTGACGGTACCACAGCGGTTGATAGCTCCGCGCAATTGCACGGCAAAGTGGCCACCACGGCCGTCTTCTTCACGCTCGTATTGACCGACGTAGCCGGCCTTTTGCATGATGGTAAGGACGTTGCCAAGCAGCTTGGAAGCCGGGGAAAGGTCAACGGTCATTTTGCCGGCCTGTTCAGCGTTGTGAATCTTGACCAGCGCGTCGTTTAGTGGATCGAATTGCATCTCTCATCCCCTCCTCAGTTCAACTTCCTGAAGCCAATTTCTGGCCCCACGTCTCGGAAACACTGGCGGCAAAGGCGCAGCCCGTGTCGGCGAATCAGACCGCGACGGCGGCCGCAGCGGCGGCAACCGTTNGTTCGACCAATGCGTTCTCCATGATCTCGTGCCATCCTAATCACTCCTCCATGATGGTCAACTCGAACGTCTCCTTGAACCAGGCACGGGCCTCGTCCGCNGTGACGCGGTGNNGTTNGCCGACCTTCGCCTTNTGGCGTCGNCGGCGAGAAACGCGGTGACCCGGNCGCTCAAGCACCACGGTGATGTCCATCCCGAAGATGCCGATCTCCGGGTCNTACTTTTGCTCGGGGAAATCCGTGTAGTCACGGATGCCGAAGGAGAGGTTGCCGGAACGGTCGAAGTTCCACGAAGGGATGGTCTTCTCACGGACCCAAAAGGCGTCCTTGAGGAAGGCCATGATGCGCTCTTGGTCACGCATCGTCACCTTGCACCCAATGGGCGCACCTTGGCGCACCTTGAGGTCACGGTTCTGAATCCGTCCGAGCGTGCGCTGTGGGCGAACGCCGGTGACAATCTCCAGGACCTTCTCAGCGTTGAGGAGGCGTTCGCCACCTTCGCCGACACCGATGTTCACGGAGACCTTGGTGATGCGAGGTTGCATCATGGGGTTGACGGANTCGCTCACGCAGCCACCTCCGTGGTCGGCAAGTCGGCGGAACCGACGGCAAACACGTTGCCAACGGTGGTGCCGAAGTCTTCGAACTGAACTTCGTTGGGCATGCTGGAGCGCTTGACGATGTATTCCTTCACATCGGCGAAGCTGCCCACGTGCACACCACCAATGAGGTAGCAGCGGGTGCCTTCTGCGAACACGATGTGCTCGAGGACCTCTTGATCGGGGAGGGAAATACGCACAGCGTCATGGGTCGCATATTGGCTTGCGTCATCAACGAGAATGTTGCGACCGTCGTGGAGGTTGACTTGCGTCTTGCCCCCCTTGACGGTGGTCTTTCCTTCGACCCGGCAAACCTTCCACGCTGCGTCAGCGGCGGGAATGGGACGGTAGCGGAGGCGACCATTGTGGTCGAGGATGCAGCGGTAGTTGTCCTCACCGAGGGTCAGGACGTCCATCAGACCAACGCTACGACGGGTTTCACGGCACACGCGACCGTCGACCTTCACGAGGCCTTGATTGACGATGGCGCGAACTTCGCGGTTGGTGGTCGCAAGTCCGAGGACGTCGCGGATGATCATGTTGAGGGGCATCCCCAATTCGAGGGAATGCGCACCGGGCTTGGGCTTGGACACCCAGATGCTGGTCTTCCGGGGAAGGGGCCAGCTACGGGGCATGACGAGGCGCTTCAGGTGGTTTGGACTTGCCATGATGTTCAGCTCCTGTTCTCCGTGAGTTTCTGCATTCGCAGCTTGTCGGATTCATCCAGACGGGTGATGACGACGTTGGAGGCGTGCACGGGAACCGCTTCTTCGCGGTTGTCGGACTTGGCGACGGTGACGCCTTCGATGGTGAGTCGGCCGGTGTTCGAATCGACGGTCAGCACGACGCCTTCGGTGGTGCTGTCCTTGCGCTTGCCACCGTGGCGCTTGCCACCGTGAGCCATGTCGCCTCGAACCACGCGGACGGTGTCGCCAACGCGAACCGTGGTGGTCCGGAGGTGAGCGAGGCGCTCGTCGGGGTTCGCCAACATGAGGCGGGCCGCAACGTTGCGTCGCTTGATGTGCGGGGGCGCGTGGAACTGTGCCTTGCGCTGCTTGCCTGGCTTGCTGCTCTTCACCATCTTCTCACCTCACACAATCTGCTTCGCCGTGGCGGCGATCCTGGGCCAGCGCTCAGCTGCTTCGCGAGCAACGGGGCCCTTGATGTCAGAACCTTGGACGTCGCCACGCTCGTTGACGATCACGCATGCGTTGTCAGCGAACTGCACCCAGCTGCCGTCAGCACGGCGGAAGGGGCGGCGTTGCCGTACGATGACGGCATTGAACATTTGTCGGCGGGTTTGCGGCGTTCCCTTCTTGACAGAGACCTTCGTAAGGTGCCCGACACCCGCAGAGGGGTACCGACGCATGGTACCACCGAGTTTCAGGACGTTGATGATCTGGACAATCTTGGCCCCGGTGTTGTCGGCAACGTGGAGGCGTGCCGCGGTGGGTAGACCACGGGTCTGACGGCCGGCGATGCCCTTCATCAGGCCTCACCTCCAGCCGTAACTTCGATGACACAGAAGGCGACCGACTTCGAAAGCGGGCGGCATTCCATGACCTTGACGATGTCACCGACCTCGACCTTTCCAATGCAGGAAGGGAGGTGAGCGCTCATCTTGCTGGTGCGCTTCTCAAAACGCTCGTACTTCTGCATGTAACGGACGTTGTCACGTTGCAGGGTGATCGTGCTTTGCATACCCACGCTGGCGATGGTGCCTTCAAGCACCTGGCCGCGCAAGCGGAGGCTGCCGTAGAAGGGACAATTCTCGTCCCCGTCCCACTCATCGGTGGGGGCCTTGACGTCGATTCCAATGTCTCGCATGTTCACACCTTCGGGTAGTTGCGGTTGGTCCTGTCTTCGGGCCGCTGCCGCATCAGCGAACCGTCGATGACGGTCGTGAAACCGTCGATGGAAAAGGAAAGCCCGGCCTTGCCGAGCGTGAGGGCGCGCTCGCCCTCGAGGAGATGGATGGTGTGGCGGGTTTCGTCAACGACGATCCCTTGACGGCCAACCAAAGAAGGGTCAGCAGCGTCGACGACGGTCAAACCGGCGCCAATCCAGGGGAGGTTTCGAACGTCCATTTCATCGCACCTCCACATTGTATCCGTTGTTTCGAAGCACCTGAGCCGCCTTCTTCTTGTGGTCCCCTTGAAGTTCAATCGTGCGTCCCTTTACCGTACCGCCAGCAGCACACTTGTTCTTGAGCAACTTTGCGAGTTTGTTGATGTCAATGGCGCCGTCATCGAGCCCTTCCACCTTTGTCACAATCTTGCCGTACCTCCGCTTGTCCGTGCTTAGAATTGCGCGTTGTTGTTCCTTGGCGATTTCCTGGCAGATGCAGAGCTCGTTGGGGAGCCCACAAACACTGCAGATGGCGGCCATTTGTTGTCGTCTCCTTGAATTCACTCGGCTCGCTGGGCGAGGTGGGTCTTGATCCGCGCGATGCTGCGGCTCGTGGCTTTGTACGCCCCCATGTTGGCAGGGGTGCCGCCAAGCGCCTTTTCGGCGTTGAGCTGAAGCATCTCTTCCTGCAGTTCCACGAGGCGGGCCTGCAAGGCATCGAGGCTCATCGAGGAAATGTCACGGTTGCTGACGTAGGTCACTCCGTCACCTCCTCGGGTTGGGCCTCGGCTGCAGCAGCCGCACGGTTGGCCAACTCTTCATCGCTGAAGATGCTGATTTCGTGTGGCAAGCGAGTACCGGGTCGCATGATTTCGACGGTCACACCGATGGTGCCGAGTTTCTTCACGCAGACCGAGTAGCCCTTGTCCATGTAGCGCTCTGCGGTTTCACCGCAATACTTCACGTGGCCGAGGATGAACTTCTGGGTGCGGTTGCGCGACCCGGTCAACTTCCCGGCCAAGGTGATGATGACACCGCGAGCGCCTGCGTCCATGATGTTCTGGGCAGCGGAGTGGCCTGCGCGGCGGTAGTACCAACCGCGCTCCATGGCGGAAGCGATCTTCTCGGCCATGACCTGAGCGTTCAGGGCCGGGGTTTCGACCTCGACCACGTCGAGCTTGGGCGAAGGCAGGGTGAATTCGTCGTTCAAGCGGCGTTGAAGTTCGTTGATGATCTTCCCACGGCGGCCAATGACCATGCCCACACGCTCGGCGGTCACGGTGACCTTGGTCCCGGCTGGGGTGCGAACGATGTCGAGGCCGCCAAATCCGGCCTTCTTGGTGTTCTTCATCAGGAATTCCTTGACCAAGAGACGGTCAACGTTCCTGTTGACGATGCGTCGGATGCTGTTTTCCTTGCTCATCATCTTCACCTCAGAACTCGTCGTCCTCCGCGTCATAGGAATCTGGAGCCTCGAGGAAGACCTCGAGGTTCACCTGGTAGTGGTTCTTAGGCGTGGCACGGCCACGAGCCCGGGGCATGAAGCCACGCTTGATCGTGCCACGGTGGGCAGCGATGTGGCTGATGATCATGTCTTCAGCATCGATGTCTTCGTGCTGGTGGCGAGCGTTGTCCATCGCGCTGTTGAGCAGCTTGATGACCACGCGGGAAGCCTTGACAGGGTAACGACCGGGTCCCATGCCGCCCTTGCGGTGACCGACCATGGAAGGGCCAGATCGCTTGCGCTTCTTGTTGCCAGAACCAAGACGGTACGGGATGGCCTCGGCCTTGGCGCGAATGTCGGGTCGGTCCGAATCGATGAGCAGGACCTTCTCGAGCTTGCGGACGGCCGCTCCAGCGGTCATGCCACGAATGGTGCGGCAGATTTCGAAGCAGGCCTTCACGTGAACGTCCACGTTGGTGGCACGTGCGACGGAGAGGCGGTTGCCTTGGAGAGGTTGTGTGAACCCCTTCTGAGGGAGTTGGCGGCGCTTGTCACGCCGGTTCATGGTTCGTGCATTCTTGCCCATTCATCTCACCTCACTTCAGCGGCACGTGCTTGGACGACCGGGTTGCACCCACACCAGGGCCGCTGTGAGCGACGCTTCGGCGGGTCATGGCGAATTCACCGAGGTAGTGCCCGATCATTTCGGGACGAACGTCGATCTCGACGAAGGCTTGGCCGTTGTGCACGGCGATGCGCTTGCCGACGAATTCGGGGAGGATGACCATGTCACGGCGGTGCGTGCGCACGGTGCGGCCGGTGGTCCGGCGAATGCGATCAAAGAGACGCTCGTTCTCTTCGGAGAGGCCACGAGCGATGCTGCGGCGAGCACGGGCAGGAAGGAGTTCGATGACCGACATGCTCTCGGATTCCTCAGAGGGCCAAAGCGGCATTTCCTTCAGTTCCGCGACGGTGTATCCACGGTACGTGAATTCCTTCTTGGAACGGGACGTGGTGGTCGCCAAACGCTTGCGCGCCTTGCGACGGGACGCCTTGGGCGTCATGAATGACTTCTTCTTCTTCGCCATGCTCACTCACCTTGCTTCGACTTGCCGCGACCTCGGCCCGTGCGGCGTGGGGCGATCAAACCGACCTTGGCACCAGGAGGGGTGCCGCGGGCGACGGAGTTGGGACCGTGGACGGCCTGATGGTTTCCACCACCGTGNGGNTGGTCCACGGGGTTCATGGCTACACCGCTCACGTGTGGGTAGAGCTTACCACGGGCCTTGGCCTTGTAGTAAGCTGCACCGGCGGTGCGCAACGGCATGTCGCTGCGGCCGTGGCCGGCGAGGACGCCGATGGTGGCGCGGCAGGTGCCGGGGAGCATCTTCAGAGAGCCGGAGGGGAGGCGGACGCGGATTTTGTCACCCACGGCACCTTCNACGATGGCCGAGTTGCCGCCGGANCGTGCAATCTTTCCACCGTCGCCGGGCCGAAGTTCCACGTTGTTGACCGCGGTGCCTTCGGGAATGTTCGCCAAATTGGTGATGTTCCCTGGCTTCAGGGTAACGTTGTCACCGATGGCCACCGAGGAACCGATGGACACACCTTCGGTCGCGACGACCATGGTGGTGTCGCCGTCGGGGAGCTTGATCTTGGCCAGAGGCGCGGTGTGGACCGGGCTGTGGATGAGATCGATGACCTCTCCGACCACGTCGTTATCNCGTGGCATGAAGTTCTTCCCGGGGAACCGGTGGCTGGAGACCTTGTAGCGAGGAGAGGACCCCTTGCGCTGTGCACGAATTCGCTTACCCATGTTTCATCCCTCCAAATCAGAACGCACCCAGGCGCATGGCGGCATCTTCCGCGTCGTATCCTTCGGCCAAGCGCACCGAGGCGTGCTTGCCGTGCTTGGTGATTCGTGTGTTGACCTTGGCCACCTCGACTTCGAAGATGGTCTCGACCGCACGAGCGATCTGGGTCTTGGTTGCGCGCTTGTCGACGATGAATTCGAGGCGCTGCTCCATGGAGCGAGCTTCCATCGACTTCTCGGTCAGCCAAGGCATAATGATGACGTCGTATGCATCCATGATCTCACCTCAGTTCATGGCCTCCACGGCACTNTTGGTAAACACCGTCAGGCGACCGACCGCCCCACCGGGGGCGAGGTCTTCCGCGCAGAGGTCCTTGACCGCCACGACGTCGACACCGGGCAGGTTTCGCACGGCGTGTGCGAGTCCTTCCTTGCGGGCCACAACGAGCAGCACAGACTTGGGCGTCTTGTGAACGCGACCGCGCATGGTGCCCTTTCCGGCACGGATCTTGCGGCCATCACGGGCGCGGCGCAGGTCTTCGCCGAGGCCAAGGGCCTCGAACATNGCCTTGGCCTTGCGCGTGGCNTGNCCGTGGTTGAAGGTCTCAATGTCGTAGGAGGTGCTGTCACCGTCGACGACTTCGGTGTAGGAACCGAGGACGATTGGAAGGCTGGACACGTCGTCACCAAGGCGGTGGCCGCGGGAGACAACGGTCGCGACGTCGGTGGTCGCGGCCAGTGCAGCGTCGCGTGCGAGGCGACGCTCCTTTTGGTTCAGCTTGCGGGACCAGTCGCGCTCGACCTTGGGGCCGTGTGCGCGGCGTCCACCGAGCGTGTGAGGGTTCTGGGCACCACGGCGGGAACCNGTGCGGCGCATGATACGGGACACACCACGGCCCTTGCCCCACCATTCAACGGAGTGCTTCATACCAGCCATCGGGCGGCGCTTGCCCTGGTGGGCACGGGAACCGTAGGCTTGGCGGCGGTTTGCGCGCGAAGACGCCACGGCGAGCTTGATGAGGTCCGTACGAACGGAGGCCTCGAAGTTCGAGGGGAGGGTGATCGACTTGCCTTCGCTGACGTCCACTTCGATGTCGGAGTGGAGTCGGCCGGCTTCGACCTCGCCTTGGGTGACGGTTGTCGTGATGTCCATGACCTTGACCTTCATGTTCAGGCCCCCTGCTTTGACGCGGTGCTCACGTAGGTGATTTCGTAGTCGTGGACCTGCATGTTGTCGGCACGGCTGGCGTCACGGAAGCGAATAAGGCGCTTCGCCGGGCCGGGCAGGCTGCCCTTAACGAGGACGTAGTCAGAGCCCACGTTTCCGTAGTGGAGGAAACCACCGGCGGGGGTGATGGGGTGCTCGTCCGGGTTGGAGATGCGAAGGATGCGCTTGTTGTACTCGGTGCGCTGGTGGTATCCGGTCTGACCGCCCTGACGGATGGTCTTCCGGACGTATCCGGTACCGAAGTCACCCATGTTGCCGTGCTGACGGCGCTTCTTTGAGTTCTTGTGAGATTGGAGCTTACCACCAAATCGGCGGATGACACCCTGCCATCCGTAGCCCTTGGTCACAGCGACCACGTCGGTGAGGGAACCCTCATCGTAGCAGTCGGCAAAGCTGTATTCTTCGCCCATGTGTTCCTTGGCGTANGCCAAGCGGTCCGACGGGCTGCCGCCAGAAAGGCCGATCTCCATGACTTCGGGGACCTTGCTCGGGGTGCCGGAGACGTTGGCAGGCTGGGTGGCGACAATGAGCCGAACCTCGCAGAGGTCCGCCTCTTCGAGGCTAGAAAAGTGCGCGTCGGTGTCGTGGACCTTGCGCGAGGAAATGCGCTCAAACACTTCNGGGAAGGCTTCCTTGATGTCTTCGCTGGACAACCATGCTTCGCCCGCGGCTTGCTTGCCNTAGGGGGTCATGGTGTATCCACGCACGCCAAGGATGCGCATCTTGGGGACTTCGACCACGGTCACAGGGACGCGGACTTCTTGTCCAGCGGTGGTGGATCGTGGGTTGAGGTCACGAGAGAGAATGTGCGTCATGCCGGCTTTCCAACCGGCAAAGCCCTGCACGCGAACTTCTGAAGCGTCGCTCTCAGGCCATGCGTTCACGTGAGCAAAGTGGCGCGAAGAGCGCTTTCGCGGGCTAAACGCCATGCTACCGCGGCGTGGGTGGTTTCGCTTGGCCATGGGGTGGTCCTCCTGGTGTATGGTGCAACGTAGAGGCCCCGAGGGGCGTACGAGGGCTCGTTCGGCTTCGGGCGGCCGTGACACGTGTTCGGGTCTCGACGAACGCGAGACCCGACCGCCGGGATCCTCGAGGGATGGCCCGATGTGTCTGGCTGCCCACCTTGGAGCATTCCGCCGACCGCCCTTCCCTATATGAGCGGTTCGGTATGCGAAACGTAGGCCGCCGTGCACGTCTTCGTTACGCCAGTCTTCAATCCTTACGGCATAAACAACCTTCACTCGTCAAACCCGACGACCTTTATTTCCCTTCGACATACGTGGACCANCATGCCTTCCGTCACCCATCCCCGGCTGACGGATGGCGTCGAGGCACGAGGCTACCAATTGGAAGCCGTCAGGTCTGCTGTGTTGGGATCGACCATGGTGGTCATGCCCACCGGTTTTGGGAAATCTGCCGTCGAATGGATGGTCATCGCCCATCATTTGGAACGCGGCGGCAAGATCCTGCTGTTGGCCCCGACCGTCGCCTTGTTGGCCCAGCANCAACGCATGCTCCTCACCCATGTTGTAATCGATGAAAACGACGTGGTGATGTTCACCGGTCAAACGGCCCCTGCCAAGCGACCCGACCTCTGGGCCAATGGGACCATCGTCCTGGCGACGGCCCAAGTGGTCCGTAACGACGCCATGTCAGGCGCCATCGACCTGAGCGAGCTCTCGTTGGTCGTGGTGGACGAAGCCCACCATGCACGCGGCCAGCACGCCTACGCCCAGGTGGCGGACCTTGTGCAAAGCAGCGCTCCAAACGCTGTGGTTCTCGGAGCCACTGCAAGCCCAGGAACAAGCCGCGAGGTCATCCTCGAGGTGGAAAAGCGCCTAGGGATTGAGCGCTGGAGCGTNCACGCCCGNGAAGATCCGGGATTGTCCCCTTATGCCGTAGATTTGTCCGTGGCCAGCGAACATCTGGCGCTTCCTGACACCTTGTTGCACCTCATCGCCCCGCTGGCGGAGGAGGAACGGGCCGTGGCCGATCGCCTTCGCNGACAAGGGTACCTTGCCGACGCGTCGCACCTCACGGCAGCGATGCTCGACAACGCACAACGGAAAGCATCGGCCTCCATCGCCCGAAGGGATCGCCGAGGATACGAGGCGGCACGTGCGGTCTCAGACCTTCGCCGGCTCCACCTTCTCCTCGACCTGTTACGCTGCCAAGGTATGGAGGTGGCCAAGGCTTTCCTCGATCGCCAGGCGGCGAAGACCGGGGAAGACCGGAAAAAAGCTGGACGGCTCCTTGACCGACCCGCAGTTCGCCAACTTCGAGACAGTTTGGAGGTCACTGCTGAACTTCACCCCAAGCCCCATGCCGTTGAACGACTGCTTGATGCGCGTCATCGCGAGAAAAAGGACACCAAGACCCTCGTGTTTACCGAGTACCGTGACACCGTCGACCGTCTCGTCGAACGTTTGTCGTTGAGCGAGCACCTGTCCCCCCTCCCCTTTGTAGGCCAGTCCAAGGCAGGGGAACGCCGAGGCATGACCCAGAAAGAGCAAGTCGCCCAAATNGACGCATTCCGACGTGGAGAAGCCAACGTGTTGATCGCNACATCCGTTGGCGAGGAAGGGCTCGACATCCCTTCGGCCGATTTGGTCGTGTTCTACGAACCGGTCGCGAGCGCAGTGCGGGCCATTCAACGAAGAGGACGAACAGGAAGGCACGCCGACGGCGAAGTCGTGATGCTCGTGGCAGAAGGCACGCGAGACGCCCACATGCTCCGAGCATCAGCGAGCCGTGAACGACGAATGATGGAGCACCTCCGAAGGATGGGACGGACGCGCAAGCTCAACGACTTCGGAATCAAAGGAGATACCCTGGCATGCTTCAAGGTCGACAACGATGGCATCAACATGGCTGCATCCGAGTTCCTTGCGTTGGAACGGGAACGGTTGAGGCCTCAACAGGCACCGGCGACTAAGGAAGAACAACCCACGGCCACAAAACCGGTGCATCAACCTGGCAGCGTTCGACCAGAGGAACGACGCCATCCCGACCAATCCTCCCTCTTTGGCTGGGAAAAGCCCCCTGAGGAACCGAACGTTGCAGACCGGCCAAAAGCAAAACACGTCGACGGCACCGTGGTGTTTGACGGTCGTAGCACGTCAACGGGCTTGGACGCCCAAGGTCACATGGAGATCGTCCTTGACCGGCGAGAAGCTTCCTCAACGTTGGCCGCAGGCCTGCGTGCCCGAGGCATACGCCCGGTGTTTCGTCATCTGGTGACCGGAGACGTGCGAATCGGTCCACGCTTGCTGTTGGAGCGCAAGACGGCCAAAGATCTGCACGCTTCGATTCGTGACGGTCGTTTGCTGAGCCAAGTGCGACGCCTTGCCGCCGCAGCGCCACGGGCTGGGTTGTTGCTGGAAACGGGAGAAGGACTGGAGGGGAGCACCCACCCGAACGCAGTGCACGGAGCCCTAGCTTGGATGGCGTTCGACCTTGGATTGTCGGTCATTTGCGTTCGGAACGCTGACGAATCCGCCGCCTTCCTTGCCCTTGCTGCGCGCCGTGAATTGGCGTGGCTTGATGCCTTGGAAAGCGCCCACGTCGGCCGACCCGCGGACGAAGCACAACGGGCTCTCCAAGCGGCACAGCATGCCCTTGAGGAAGAAGACCAGGGTAGTGCGATGAGTGGAAAGTGGGACGCTGCAGCCCGACGACGACGCGCCTCGATGTTGGAAGCCGTCGAGGGAATCGGACCTGCTTCTGCAGCGGCATTGGCCGATGGTTTCGATTCAATTGCAGCCGTGGCGAACGCCAGCCCGGAGGAATTGGCTGAATCTTCGGGAATTGGACCGGGACGTGCTGCGGAAGTCCACCGTGCCTTGCACGGATGAAGGAACGAAACCCGAAGTGACGGTTTCAACCGCCAATGACCTTCACGCGGGTGATGAGTTGGGCGAGACGATCGGGGAAATATCCGAATGAAAAAGCGACGAGTTCCGCGAGATGAACAATCGGCATGGTCGTGTCCTTTCCAGTCATCTTTCCTGCCTTGACCTGGTAGGAATCGAGATTTGCATGGGAGATGGTGCATGCACTGACCATCAGTTCTGCACCGGATTGCTTCGCGTCTGAAAGCACGGCGGCCGTCATTTTCATTGCAACCTTTTCATTCGTCAGAAGGCTTGGTGCACCGACGCTCTGGCACTTTGATTCGTAGTCCACTGGCGTTCCACCAAGAGCAGCGATCAAGTCTTCGAGGTAGTGTGGGTTGAACGCATCATCTTCGCTGCAAAACCCATCTTGTTGCATGTAGGGGCCGTAGTATCCTGCGATGTTCATGTCCAGAGGATTGACGACGGCTGCATTGATTTTGTCAAGACCGATGTCTTCGACCAGAACGTGAAGCAAGTGGCGTGATTTTGACTCACCCATGTACTCGATGCCTGAGCTTCGAGCAATCAGGTTGTTGAGTTGGGCAGCGAGCACTGCATCCTTGGCCATGGTGGTGGCTGTATCACAATGAATGCTGTGTGAAGTTGCACACGACGTCATGATGTCGAGGCCTTTTTGCTCAGCGAGGGCGAGGTTTCGAGCCGCAAGCGCGTGCTGCAACCGAGTCGATGCTTGACGGATGATGTTTCCACCGTCTGACGTGGCCTTTGGGATCTCAACCAAAGTGATGCCCAGAGATTTGCACAGTGGTTGGATGCAATCCTCAACCTCCATCATCGCTCCACGGGCGACGTTTCCGGGGTAGTACGCCACTTGCATCGTTCCACCTCAGAACCTTTGGTCGAGTTCGTTGAAGAGACTCACGACCTCATGGTGATCAACCACCTTTGAGTTGAACATGTTCGGAATCTTCCCGACGCCAGCTGGAGGGAGAAGGAGGGCCTGCAGGCTACGGATGGGCGGCCCACCCGTTCGTGTGAATCCAAACACCATCCGCGCGGAAACGCCAGAAAAGATGTTTGAGACGAGGCCGAGTGGTCCGAGGACCTGACGGTAAAGGGTGGTTTCGTTGAGCTTGCCGGACAACTTGACAGAACGCCCGTACCACTTGACCTGCCGGCCGGCGCGGCCCGCGAAACGGAACTCGTGGAGGAGGCGCCCGCGAGCGTCGAGCATCGCTTCGGAAATCAGACGTCCGTCCTCGCCTTGGCGACTGATTGATGAGAGGTCGGTTTCCGACCACATGCCGCCATCCTGCTGGAGGGTGTTCATGAGCTCACGGCGTTGTTCTTCCCCGCAGCGAGGGTCGCTGGCACGCTGCCAGAGCCTGGTCAGTACGCCTGGCCCGACGTAGGTGTCGTCGAACGGAGTGGTGTCCGACATGCCGTGTGCGGCAAGGTCGGAGACGGCATCGAAGCGGCAGTGGAGGGCGGTTGCTTCGCCCAGATTCATGGTGCCCATGGTCGAGCCGTTGGACAACCGTTCACCAGAACGGGGGTCAGCTCGCATCCATGGCTTAGCCTCGCTGCGCTTGCGTTCAAGGCGGGAGGTATCAACGATGAGATCGCGGACGACGGGAAGACCAGGCAGGGGCTCGAGCAGAAGCGTGCCACCCTCGTTCACGAGGCCATCAAGCCGAGCAACGTCGGCGAGAACGATGCGCCCGTTGGCACGAATGGCGGTCGTTGGGGTGCCGCATCCATCGCCACGGCGGAACGCCAAGCTGCCGTCCAAGTCACCTTGCACCGCTTCGAGCAGATCCTGCAGACTGGCATGGCCAGGCAGGGCGCATGACAGAGTATCGAAGCCTGAAGAGGCCGCAACCGGGTCGTAGCGGAAGAGGCGAAGCGTGATGGACATCTCATCAGCGACCACAGTGGCGGGAGCAAAGTCGCCGTCAACGACCGTCTCTTCATCTCCGGTCCCGTAGGCCTTCATTTCGTCAAGGAGTTCGACTTGCAGGGTGCCGGAATCATCGACGCAAGCGAGGAGGGGCAGGGCTTCTTCGACCCATACCTTCCAAGGCGGCTCGAAATCAACGTCGCACTCCTGAATGGGGTGCGCCTGCTTTCCGCCAAGCGCGGCAAGCTTGTTGTTCCAATCATGGCCAGCTTTGCAGAACTCGTCGTAGGAAGTATCGCCGATGGCACACACCGAATAATGCAGGGAAGCAAGGGCGGGACCGTTGGCGTTGATGGCGTTCCACATGGCGTCGGCGTTGTCGGGCATTTCGCCCTCGCCCCAGGTGGAGGTGATGATCATCACGCGCTTCATGGCCGCCAGCTTTGCGGGGTCGAAACCGTCCATGTCCACCACGGTGGGCTGGAGACCAAAGTTAGCGGCGAGTTTGGCCGTCTTTTCGGCAAGGCCTGCGGCGTTCCCGGTCTGAGAGCCAAAGAGGATGTTGATCGACCGATCGCCGGCAAAGACCGCGTTCAGCGCCTCAGAGGCGCCCTCACTGTTCACTTGTGTGGTGGAGGAGGTGTCGTCAACCACGGCGTCGGATGGAGCCGCTGTGCTCTCGTCGTATTCCCCGCCGTCGACGGTTTGCATGACCGGCAACACCGAATCTGCCCAGGACTTCCACACCGGTTCGTAATCGACGTCGCAGAGTTGGATGTCGTGCACACGCGTGGCGCCCAGCTGAGCGAATTTCTGATCCCAGTCAATGCCGGCTTTACAGAATTCGTCGTAAGACGTGTCGCCGATGGCGCACACGGAGAAACTCACGCCTGCGAGAGGAGGGTTGGTCTCGTTGGTGGCCATCCAAAGGTCCTCGGCGTTGTCGGGCATGTCGCCCTCTCCCCACGTGGACGTGATGATGAGCACACGCTTGTAATCTGCAAACTGAGCTGGATTGAATCCGTCCATGTCATGGATGACTGGTGCGAATCCCATGCCCTTGGACATCTTTGCCGTTTTTTCTGCCAATTCTTCGGCGTTCCCGGTTTGAGAACCAAAGAAAATGGCGAGTTGAGGATTGCCAGAGACGCCGGACATATTCATCCCCGCTTCCACTCGACGTGAGTGATTATTGCCACCCGCGAGGAGCCTTTCAAGGTTCCTTCCACTCCATCACGTGAATGTGATACGGCGAGGATGAAACATCACATTCCGAAGTCGTCCATGCCGTCGCCTTCGGAGGGGATAACGCCCTTCGAAGAGATGACGTCGTCGATACGCAGGATCATGGTCGCGGTTTCGGTCGCAGATTGAATGGCCTGTTCGACCACACGCACCGGTTCGAGGACGTGCCCTGCCAACATGTCGGCGACGCCGCCTTCGTAGACGTTGATGCCTGCATGCACTTGACCATCAGCGTGAGCCTTTCGAAGGTCGATGATGGTCGTGACCGGGTCAAGGCCTGCGTTTTCAGCCAGCGTCCTTGGGACGATCTCAAGGGCCGAGGCAAAGGCCTCGATGGCCATCTGTTCGCGGCCTCCAACGCCCTCAGCATAGGTGCGCAGCTCACGGGACAGGGACGCCAAAACCGAACCACCTCCGGTCAGAACTGCGCCGTCCTCCCACGCCACGGCCACGACGCCTACGGCGTCGTCGAACGCGCGGCGGATTTCGTCCACCACGTGTTCGGTGCCGCCGCGCAACAGCACGGAAACGGACTTGGCTTCGGGGCAGCCGGTCAGGAAAGTCATGTCGGATTCACCGATCTTGCGCTCTTCGACGCGGGCGGCGTGCCCAAGGTCAGCGTCGCTCAAGTCGTCGATGGTGGTGACCACACGACCACCGGTGGCCTTGGCCAAGGCTTCCATGTCGGACTTCTTGGCACGACGGATGGCGAAAACGCCAGCCTTGGCCAAGTAGTGCTGAGCGAGGTCGTCGATGCCCTTCTGGCAGACCACGACGTTTGCGCCGGTGGCGCAGATGGTTTCCACCAAGCCACGGATGTAGTTCTGCTCTTCTTCAAGGAAAGCAGCCAACTGGTTCGGGTCTGTGATCTGGATTTTCGCATCCACCTCGGTCTTCTTGACCTCGATGGCGGAGTTGATCAGCGCGATGCGGCCATCGGACACCACACGAGGCATCCCGGCGTGCACGCGTTCCTTGTCGAGGATAATGCCGTCAACCAGGGTGCTGTCCCGGATGGAACCGCCTTGGCGCTTCTCCACCTTGATGTCGTCAAGGTCCACGAGCCGCTCGTCGTCTTCCACTCGGCCGACGGCGTTCACGGCACGGACGCAGATGTCCGCGAGGAAGGCCTTCACCGCTCCAGCCGACTTCCCGGTGAGCGACGTCTT
>PBMM01000012.1 GCA_002723635.1 Methanobacteriota archaeon
CCACCCACAGTGCGCGTACCAAAACCCGTCGTGCAGCGGGCTGTGAGGGTCGTTGGGTCCGTCCGAGTCGGTATGGTGGAGACGGTGATTTCCGACCCACTCCGCCGGTGGTCCGGCAGGGAGGGCGGCCAACACCAGAGCATAGAGCAGCGGCTTACGCAAGTTGGCCGAACGGTGAGTCAACACGCGATGGTAGGCCACAGTGATGCCAAATCCCACTGCGAAATACCACGTGAGCAGGAGCACGCCCATCCACTGCTGTGCAGAGATTTCCATGTTCAGTTCTCCAAACCAAGCTCAACACGTATACGCTCGAGGTGTCCGTGCGTGTGCTCCACGAAGAAACCGTGCATTAGGAACCGGTAACTGAGACCGGTAGGGCCGACCAAAATCATCGGGAATCTGTTGTAGGCAATGTCTGCAAAGTGGCTTGCACCAACGATCTCGTCAATGAGCAGGCCAATGGAATGATCGAATTGGAAGGAGTTGATGGCCGCCTCGTATTCTGGGGCGGTCAACCAGAAGCAAAAGGTGGTCTTGAACAGTTCATGCGCCGTCTCAAAATCCAGAAATTGCGTCCACTTCTTGCGGTCCACACCGTAATCGAGGCGCACAGGCTTCCAATTTTCCCAAGACAATTCGTCCTTGGGTACAGGCCAGCGGGAACGATCCGGCTCGGTGAGGTCTCGCATCGTCATCAACACACCCTGGTCGTGATGAACGAAGGTCTGGACCATGAGGTCCCTGATCATCTTCGGATGGATGAGGACCGGGTCGACTTCGTCCTGACCAGCGTTGTCGATGACGAAATTCAGCAGATTGGACTCCGCCCAAAAATGACGCAAGATGAGGACGTTAGCTTCAGGCCGGACGAACCATTTCATGAAGAAGCAAATTTGCCATTGTAGGAAGCCATGCGCCCTCCACTGAATGGGTGAAAGTCGCTTGAGGTAGTAGGTGATGTGCAGGGTGATGGTCAGGATGATTTTCAGCGTCGGGAGCACGATACGGCGAAGCGGATTTTGAAGGTCCTTGGTCCAGTATTTCTTCGCAATGGGATCCAGAGGCATGGCCTCATCGCCGGCCATGGCATCAAGGATGCTCGCTGGCATTTTGCCATGGTTTCTGGCCATGGCTTTGCGCCGCCGCCGCTCCATACGAGCGGTACTACTCATCACCCATCTCCTCCANCTGCANCCGATACAAACGGGCGACCACCTTGGCGGTCATTTCGATTCGTTCGACCACCAGCNTGTCGGTGCACACCTCATCGAGCATGGTGTAGAAACGCTGCATATGNTCGTCGTCGTTGGCGCCGTGATAAGTCATGAACCGCGTGATGCCCTCACGCTCACAGAGCTCTTCCATCCGCGTGGCCCAACCGATGGCCATACGCTCACCGAGGCCTTCGATGATCCACATCGCGCCAAGCATGTCCACAGGATTCGGTTGGCTTGCGCGTTGCATCATAAAGGCGTGGAAGGCTTCACTGCCCACGTTTTTNCCACGGCTGAGGATGGTCTCAATATCCCCTCCTGCGTTGACGTAGTCCTGTTCCAGCATGGTGTAGTCCCGGTGTTCGTCCACCGCATGACGGAGGATGAGCGAGCGCATCTCGCTGTGATCACGGTCCATCGAGGAGGCGGCCCGAGCAATCCACCGAGAGCCTTCCACCACCTGCTGACGCAGGTTCACGAGGAGACGACGGTGGTCTGCCAGCGTGTACGTCCCCAAGTCGAGACGGCGNAGAATCGGCACGGTCACAAGGTCGCGCTCGAAGCCAATCCACACACGCAACAAGCGCCGCAAGGCGTCTTGGGCATGTTCCTTCAACTCAGGAACGTCGTTCGCGCCAATGGCTTCAGCAGCTTGCTGAACCGGGATTCCGTCAATTGTAATGTTACCGTCCATTGTGATCTACCACCGTCAGATGCATGTATGTCGTGTTGAAGCGACCGCTCTCAGGAACAAAGCACAGGATGCGTTCTCCCACCTGAGGGTTCTGCGTTCTCACGAATTCGTCGAGCATGATAAACAGCGAGGCGGCGCCCGTGTTGCCTCGTGAGTACAGGTTCGTCCACCATTTTTCTTCTGGAATGCCCACGCCTGCGGCATCGAGCATGTCAAGGATCTTTGGTCGGAAGTGATGCGAAGAATAGTGGCAGAGGAAGTAGTCCACCTCAGAAGGCACGTTGAGGCCTTCTTGCACAAGCCGCACGTAGCCGTCAACGCCCAGGCGAACGATATGGTCGAGGAGGCGCACCTCTTGGCGCAGCAACAGGGCCCCTTCTCGTTCCGCATCTGCATANGTGTCGTAGTCCTGCCAGGTGCGCTCCTCGTCNGCCTTACCGCTGGAACCCACGCTCATGCAGGTCGGCAAAGCGTGCGCGTGAGACCAACCCTTCATCCAATCGATACGGAAGGACAAGCCCTTGGGGCGTGGTGATGTTTCCAACAGCAAGGCTCCGGCGCCGTCGGACAGCATCCAACGAAGGAATTCTGTGTTGAAATCCACGGTTTTCTTGGCGAAGGTGGATTCTGTCGCTGCCTCGTAGCGTTGACGCTTGAGCAAACGAGATGGCATCTCTGTGGCGACAACCAGCGCAGCGTCGTGTTCATCGCACCGCAAAGCAAGCCATGCGCCTTTCAACGCCATCATCGATGAGGAACAAATGGACTGAGCAGTGAGAATTTCCACCTCAGCCATGCCGAGCCCTGCCTGAACGAAGGAAGCCAAGCCCGGGACGGGGTGATCGCCCTGAGTGGAGGCGACGGCCAGCATACCCACTTGATGGATGGGTCGGAAGGCGCGGTCCATGCATTCCTGAGCGGCCTGCACCGCCATTTCAGTGTTTGAAACGGTGGTCCTTTGGTTGGCATCAATCCCGTAGTGGCGNGTTTGGATACCGTTGGCTTTCTGGATTTGACCACGGAGACCTGAGGGTTGTCCGTTCACAGCCCCCAGCACGGTCTCAACCTGATCGTTGGTGATNGCNGGCCCNGGCANGTGCCAGCCTGTGGANGTGATGTAGACCGTGTTCATGCTGAATTCCTCCACGGGAGAGAGGATACGCCGTTGTCACGCTCCCACTTCCAACAACGGTGAATTTCCAACAGGTAGGGCATGACGCCAAACACCAACATGACCGCCATGTAGCTGACCGCGAAGTTGCCGTTCAATCCGAGGGATTCTTTGCGCCACTCAAGCCCCATGCTCCCTGCCCAATTGAGGGTGATGAAATCGATAAACGTCTGCCAACGTCGAACCACGATGAGCAAGAGAATGAAGAACGGAAGGGTCGCTAGGTAGCTGTGTGCATGCACTTCCCAAATGCTGATTTCACGCAAATCTTGAGCATATTTCACGTCGTAGTGTGCCACAATCTCGTGCGCGATGAAGGCGAGGATGCACAAAATTAGCACCAGTACATTGACTTCGAACAGGAGACCCAAGAGGATGGGGATGCCCACCTGCACGCCCATGATGGCGTGGACCAGAGCTTCTCGGAGACCTGCGGTGGATTCGATGTTGGTGGCTCGGTGGCAGAACCAATCAACGCCCCCAGCCACAACCCAAAGCGGCAACAAAACGTAGAGCAGAATGTTCAGGACAAGTGTCGACGCGTCCAACGTCGGGTCCATACGAAAGCCCACATCTTGAGAACATAATAAGACAACGCCGAAGTGCGTTATTCACCATGCTGCACCACTAATCCTGCAAGAGGTTCTGCTTCGGCATGCCAACCAGAGAGATGAACGGTGGGTGCCGGCAATGCCCCCTCATCGTGTGATGCAACGCTCAGCATGAAGGAATGAAGGCTTGCAAGCATGCTGGGCGAAGGCATGCCCTCAACGTGCTCGTTGGGCGCGAGGTACCACAGCACCTCAGGCACCTTGCCGCCGAACACGATGGGGGCTCCGATGACGATTGGATCCTGCAGCTCGATGTACGAGTCCTGCTGACTCATGAGCCAAATCTGCAGGTCGTCCCCCAGCGTGACCAGATTCAGGATAGCGTCCACGGTCTTGGCGAGTTCGGCCTTCTGAGCCTTAGGGCGCAAGTGATGCAGGTGTTTCATGTTCCCTAGCCCGAGGGCGGTCATTACGTCGTCGAGGGTCCATCCAAGCATCATTGAAGCCATGAAGAGACAATGGTATGACGTGCTATAAGGACAGGAATTATTCCTCACTTTGAGTCTAAAACTAGGCTACGTCGCACCTGTTCCTCATTGTGAAAATTCGTTTCCTGCGCCGTTGTGTGAGAAACACCTGATTATAACTCACATTGCGTGACAACGGTGACATGAAGAAATCTGCCGCGTATGTCCTGATCGTTCTCCTGATGGCATCAACCCTGCCACTGCAAGCCAGCGCTGACTCCAGCCAAGACATCCCCTCAAACGCGGTGGCCACTGGCGTCCACGATTCTCTTGTGGCCGCCTTGACCCATGCGGACTTGGTGACCACCTTGCAAGGCGCAGGGCCATTCACCGTGTTTGCTCCGACGGACACGGCCTTTGCGGAAGCGGGCATCGATTTGAGTACCTTCGACACGCCCGAAGAAAACGCGACCCTCACCGCCATCCTGCTCCACCACGTGGTGGCCGGTTCGGTGCCCTCAAGCGCGCTCTCCGACGGCATGTTCGCCACGACGGTGAACGGAGATCGGGTTCAGTTTGGCGTCGACGCAAACGGCGTGACCGTCTCCAACGCCAACGTCACCACTCCCGATGTCATCGCCTCCAACGGCATCATCCACGTTATTGACAAGGTCATGCTTCCGCCGGTCGACATCCCCGCTACCGCTCAAAGCACGGGCATCCACGACAGCCTCGTCGCTGCTGTGGTCCAAGCAGAACTTCTGCCCACGCTGCAGGGGNCCGGACCGTTCACGGTGTTCGCACCCACAGACCAAGCGTTCACCGACGCTGGCATTGACTTGGCCGATTTTGCCACACCTGAAGGAAAGGCCACGCTCTCCGACATCCTGCTCTACCACGTGGTCGGTGCCGATGTGCCTGCTGCTAACGTGACGGAGTGCATGACCGCGGACGCCGTCAACGGCCAGCCGCTTTCGTTCACCGTGAACGGTGGCGTGATGGTCAACGACGCGAACGTGGTCCTTACCGACGTCATCTCCAGCAACGGNNTGATCCACGTCATCGACAAGGTGCTGATGCCGACGGACACCCCCAACGACATTCCACGCACGGCCCAGTGCACCACGGTTCACGACAGCCTTGTGGCTGCCGTCATCCAAGCAGAATTGCTCGAGACCCTCCAGGGCGACGGGCCCTTCACGGTCTTCGCACCCACCGATCAGGCCTTTGCCGACGCAGGCATCGACCTCGCGAACCTCAACACGCCCGAGGGCAAAGCCACCTTGGCTGACATTCTGCTGTATCACGTCGTCGAGGCTGACGTTCCCTCGGCCAACGTGACCGAGTGCATGACCGCATCCGCGGCCAATGGACAAACGCTCGCCTTCACCGTCAGCGGGGGCGTGATGGTCAACGACGCGAACGTCACCATGCCCGACGTGGCCACCAGCAACGGCGTGATTCACGTCATTGACAAGGTCCTCACGCCAACGGACACACCGAACGACCTGCCCCGGACCGCTCAATGCACAACCATCCACAACAGCCTCGTGGCGGCCGTCGTTCAGGCTGAACTGCTCGAAACACTGCAGGGCGCCGGACCGTTCACGCTCTTCGCTCCGACCGATCAGGCCTTTGCCGACGCAGGCATTGACCTGGCTGCGCTCAACACGCCCGAAGGCAAGCAGACGCTGTCCGACATCCTGCTGTACCACGTTGTGGCGGGAATCGTGCCCTCGTCCGCCGTGACAGAGTGCATGTCAGCGGACGCCGTCAATGGCCAGCCGCTCGCCTTCACCGTGAACGGTGGCGTGATGGTCAACGACGCGAACGTCACCATGCCCGACGTGTCCACCAGCAACGGCATCATCCACGTCATCGACAAGGTGCTGATGCCAACGGACACGCCAAACGACATCCCACGAACGGCCTCATGCACCGGCAACCACACCTCGCTGGTCTCGGCCGTGGTGCAAGCAGGATTGCTCGAAACCCTTCAGGGCGACGGTCCGTTCACGGTGTTTGCACCGACGGACCAGGCCTTCACGGACGCCGGCATCGATTTGGCTGCGCTTGATACGCCAGAAGGCAAGCAGGCGTTGTCCGACATCTTGCTCTACCACGTTGTCGGCGCCAGCGTGCCCGCTGCCAACGTGACCGACTGCATGTCTGCCACGACGGTCAACGGGCACCCGCTCAGCTTCACCGTCGGNGACNGCGTGATGGTCAACGGTGCGACCGTGACCGCCACGGACGTGCCCACCAGCAACGGCATCATCCACNTCATCGACAAGGTGCTGACGCCGACGGCCACCCCCAACGACATTCCACGCACGGCCCAGTGCACCACAGTTCACGACAGCCTTGTGGCCGCCGTCATCCAAGCAGAGTTGCTCGAAACCCTCCAAGGCGACGGCCCGTTCACGGTGTTTGCACCGACGGACCAGGCCTTCGCAGACGCTGGCATTGACCTGGCTGCGCTCGACACGCCAGAAGGCAAGCAGACGTTGTCCGACATTTTGCTTTACCACGTGGTCGGCGCCAACGTGCCCGCGGCCAACGTCACCGAATGCATGACCGCTGACGCGGTCAACGGCCAACCCTTGGCGTTCACCGTCGGCGACGGCGTGATGGTCAACGACGCCAACGTGACTACTGCCGATGTGACCACCAGCAACGGCATCATTCACGTCATTGACAAGGTGCTGACGCCGACGGACACGCCAAACGATCTGCCTCGAACCGCCCAGTGCACCGGAGTGCACTCCAGCCTCGTCGCCGCAGTCATCCAGGCGGAATTGCTCGAAACGCTGCAGAGCGCCGGTCCGTTCACGCTCTTCGCGCCGACCGATCAGGCCTTCGCGGACGCAGGCATCGATCTCGCTGCCCTTGACACCGCTGAAGGCAANCAGACGCTGTCCGACATCTTGCTGTACCACGTGGTGGCGGGCGCCGTGCCCTCCAGCGCGGTGACCGAATGCATGTCGGCTGATGCGGTCAATGGACAGCCGCTCGCCTTCACTGTGGGCGAGACCGTGATGGTCAACGACGCCACAGTGACCACCGCTGACGTGAACACCAGCAACGGCATCATTCACGTCATCGACAAGGTGCTCACGCCGACCGACGCGCACAACGACATNGCGCGAACGGCNGGCTGCACGGGCATTCACACCTCCTTGGTGGCCGCCCTTGTCCAAGCCGAGTTGGTAGCGACCTTGCAAGGTGAAGGNCCGTTCACGGTCTTCGCCCCAACCGACGAAGCCTTCGCTGCCGCCGGCATTGATCTGGCCGCGCTTGACACCCCCGAAGGCAAGGCGACCTTGACGGACATCCTGCTGTATCACGTGCATGCCGGATCCGTGATGGCCGCAGACCTCAGCAACGGCTTGCCCATCGCCATGGTCAACGGCGACAACACCACGGTCGGAAACGGCGCCATCCTCAACGGCGCGAACATCACGCTGGCGGACGTCAAGGCTTCCAACGGAGTGATTCACGTCATCGACATGGTGCTCATGCCTCCTGCTGATGAGGTGGAAGACACCACGGACTCCGACAGCGAAGGACTCAGCGACGGCGACGGCGGGAACATCGGAACCGTGCTAATCGCCGTGGGCGCACTTGTGGTTGTGGCCGCCGTTGGCGTGCTGCTCTTCTTGCGCCAACGCAACTCCGCCGCGGTCAACCTCGCCAGCAGCGGCATCATCGACAACATGCAGCCGATGGGCAGCATGANGGCCACCACACAANCCGCACAAACCACCACCTACGCCCCNACGACCACCNCGGCGGCCGCTCAGCCTGCAGTACAAGCCACGCAACAAACGGCGTCTCCTGACGTTGGCGTGGTCCAACAGTGGACGGACATGAACGGCTACACNTGGCGAACCATGGAAGACGGCAGCACCTTGTGGTGGACCGGCTCGACGTGGGAAAAGTACGCTTGATCAGTTCTCCTTGCCGACGGCGAGGTTGATGTGAGGCCGGCAGGGGTGCAGTCCATGGGCTGGTCCGCACCCTTGCTGCGCGCCACNCCTGGCGATCCTGTCTCGGGTGGNAACCCGCGTCACGTCCCCGGNGCCTGCTGGTCACGGTGCAGNGCNACGGNGATGCCCAAACCNGANCTNAGGCTGTGGAACGNAGGCCTNGCGGCNTCCTTGGGNGACCTCGAGGCGGATGCAGCGNTGTGGTCTGGACANCGGTTGATCGANGGCATGGACCCTCACGCCCACCGCTACGGCGGCCACCAATTCGGCAACTGGGCCCACCAACTTGGTGACGGAAGGGCGCTGACCCTTGGGCACGTCANCGCGGCTTCNGGGCTNACGGAAGTCCAGCTCAANGGCGCTGGGCGCACCCCCTATTCGCGCCGNGGCGACGGACGAGCCGTCTTGCGCTCTTCCCTGCGAGAGTACCTTTGCAGCGAGGCCATGCATCACCTCGGCGTGCCCACGTCCCGTGCTCTGTCGCTGTGCACGACAGGTGAAGACGTCCGCCGGGACATGTTCTACGACGGACGACCGGCCATGGAACCGGGCGCCATCGTGGCGCGGACCGCTCTTTCCTTTGTGCGCTTCGGCTCCTTCCAAATGCTTGCTGCAGACGGTGATGAGGACGTCCTTCGTGCCTTGATGCACCACGTGGTGACCACGCATGAGCCCGACCATCACGTCAACGACGACGCAGGAATCGTGGCGTGGCTGACCGACGTGGCCGAGCGAAGCGCGACGATGGTCAGCGGTTGGATGAGGCATGGCTTCGTTCATGGCGTGATGAACACCGACAACATGTCCATTCACGGCTTGACGATCGATTACGGTCCCTTTGGTTGGCTGGAAGCGCACGACCCCTCGTGGACGCCAAACACCACCGATTTACCCGGGCGCCGCTACCGCTTCGCTGCCCAGCCNGACGTCGTAGGATGGAACGTGGCGCGTCTATTGGAAGCCGTCGCCTTGGCCATGAACGACCCTGAACCGCTCCACGGCGTCCTCGACGCCTACCGAGATGCTTACCGCAACGCGCGGCGGCAGGCATGGGTCGAGCGCCTCGGTTTGAACACCTGGTCTGAGGNAGACGAGGCGCTCGTTCGCGACCTCCAACACGTCATGCACGCCTCACAAATCGACCACGTCCCCATGCTGAGGCACTTGGCGGAGGGCGTGACCACGGCCGAAGGCCTGCGTGATGCAGGGCTCATCTACGCAACTGAACCTGACCTTTCTGCGATCGATGCTTGGATTGGACGCTGGTTAGAGCGGGTCGGCGGTACGCCTGACACGACCACCATGCAACGCACCGTGCCGGTCTTCACGCCCCGCAATTGGGTGCTGCAGCTCGCTATTGACGATGCAGAGCGCGGGGACTGGACCAAAGCNGAGGCCTTGGCCATGCGCTTGATGCGGCCCTTTGAGCGGCTGCCTGAGGACGAGGACGCGTGGTGGTCTGGGCCGCGCCCGGAATGGGCCATGACCCGGCCCGGATGCTCGATGCTCTCCTGTTCAAGCTGAACACGCGGCTTTTCTCACATCCTTCGAGTTTGTTTCTCCATAGCAGGCCCAATGAGATAATTCAAGTGTGTCACCCGTAGGCCCACCACAGGGTAAGGCCATGCCGTTCCCACGAGGCCGGAGCAACATTGCTGACGTGGCCACGTCTTTTGCTCCCGTCACGCCGCTCGAAAGATTGTCCGTGTTGACCCTGCGCATGTCCGCATCAACCCTCGAGACCATCAAGACCCTGACCACGGAAGCCCTCGAGCCGCTTGAGCGTGAAACCTTCCTCAGCGATCTTGCCTCTGCTCATGGTCGAGGCGTGTTTGAGATTTCCACGTGCAACCGTGTGATGTACGCCGGCATGGCTGAAGACATCGAACAACTCAGAGCTTCGGTCGAACAAACGACTGGCATTGTGCTGGATTCGGTCAGCGAATTCTCAGGCAAAGACGCATGGGAACACTTGGTCATGGTCACCAGCGGGTTGGATGCGTTCGTATTGGGAGAACTGCAAGTGCTTGGNCAGATGCGCACCGCAATTGAGCGCCACCGCCAATCGGAGGATGTAGATTCTGAACTTGTNCGACTTTTGGAACAGGTCGTGTGGGCAAGCCGCTTGGTGAGAAAACAGCTCGGTTTCACACGAACCACAACGTCCATGCTCAATCTTGCCACCTGGTCACTTGACGAAATGGTGAACGAAGAAACCGTCCTGAGTTGTGTTGTTCTGGGTTCTGGAGACATGGGTCGGAAAGCGGTCGAGGCTCTCCTGGAACGGGACGTGGGCGTCACGGTGGTCAGCCGTCAACCTGAGCGTGCTCGAGACCGATTGGGGAACCTCGCTGAACGTGTGAATTTCATTGATTTCGATCAGTGGACAAACGCGCCTCCTCCCGCCTCTCTGGTGATCTCTACGCTGCGAGTGGCCAAACCGGCCTACGGCCCAGAGCACCCCCTTCCAACGCAAGCACCNCTCACTGTGATGGATTTCTCATGGCCTCCTTCCATCGATGAAGGCGGGTTGCACGCGGGTCAGGTCCTGCAGGGCATGAACCATTGGATTCGGCAAGCNCACGGGCTTGAAGCAGCCATCGACCGACCTGCCCTGCTCGCAAAAGCCAAACTCGAATTGGCCAAGATTGAGGCCCAGTTGGACTTGCAATTGACGGCCGCGTCCCAATCTGATTTCCGAAGTTTGGTACACCACACCTTGGCCACGCTGGCCAAGGAATGGTCCGAATCTCCTCTGAACGTACCCCCACAGAACGCTACCTTGGAGGCCTTTGGGCGTGAATTGGCGACCTGGATGTGTAAGGTGCACGGTCAGGCCACGTTGGACGACGTGCGTGAGCGCATTCGATCTACGACGCGACCGATTTCACCCGCTCTTCTAGAACGGGTTGAAGACGACCTCGTGCGGGTTATTGGAGACCTGCACACGCACCTTCCCCCGAGCGAGGTTCGGCCATGACCCTCTTGGTCGGCACCCGCGCCTCTCCCTTGGCACGCATCCAAGCCGATGCGGTGATTGACCGGCTCAAGGCAGGTGGCATGGATGCGCGCATCGTGCCCTTGCAAACCCGTGGAGACCAGTCGCTTGGGGGCGATCTCAGCACCCACGTGGGCCAATTCGTGACGGGTTTGGATGCTCGTCTGCTCAATGGCGAAGTGGATTTGACCGTCCACTCCAGCAAGGACGTTCCAACGGATTTAGCTGAAAGCATTCTGCAGCTTGGCCTTCTGGAACGATCTCCCCCTCATGATCTCCTTCTGTTCGCCACCGAACGAGAAGGCATNCCCACGCTCGAGGCTTTGTTGGACGACAAACTCGCNGTTACGTCACCAATTGAGGCATTAGCCCACCTTCCGCCCAACGCTCATATCGGCACTGTCTCTGTGCGACGCCAAGCCATGGCGCTGCACCTGCGCCCAGATCTTCTGCCCATCGCGGTCCGTGGCGCGGTAGAAACCCGACTCAATCGCCTGTTGGAGGGGCGGGCTGACGCCGTGTTGTTGGCCGAAGCAGGACTCCGTCGTCTGGCCGAAAATAGCGCTTTGGAATCGCATCACCTGTCCCTTAGCGCCCTTCGCTTGGACCTCTCTTCATGGCCGTGTGCCCCGGGTCAAGGCGCCATTGCTGTTCACGCGGCTCGGGACTCTATGCACGATTTGGAGACCCTGCGAGAATTACTCGACCACCGACCGACCTCCCGAGCCGTGCGCGATGAACGCCGCGTGTTGGCCGAACTTGGCGGAGGTTGCCTTGCGCCCGTGGCGGCTCACGTGATTGACGACAGCGCCTACGTGGCGGTCGCTGATCCGTCGTGGAGGGTGCACGTAGCGCGGCGTCGGGCTCCAGCGGTTCACCGTTGGACGGGATCGGCCGAATCCTTTGAGCCTCCTTCATGGACGGAAATCACACCGCCAGAACCTGTGCTGGGCCGCCGGCTTATCACCACGGCCTCCTCAAGTCGCCTGACCGATGAAGCAGCACTGGACAACGTCAACGTCATTCACCAACGTGTGTTGGATTTTGAGGTGCTCCGAGACCACTGGCCGACCAACGTGGTTCCAGAAGGAACGCCACGCAGTTCGTGGCCTTGGCTGCTCCTTTCCTCCCCTTCCGCTGCTCGCATGGTCATCGAGGAATTGGACGTGTGCCCAGACCTCGCCCGCCTGCCTTGGGCCGCNTTGGGCCGTGGCACAGCACTGGCTGCGTTGGAGCGTGGACATACCGTGGCGTTCTGTGCCGAAGCTGAAGACGGAGCAGAATTTGCTGCAGCCTTGCTGAAGGCCTTGGACCCTGAAATCCCCCTTCTTCTCCCCAGATCTGATCAAGCCCGCCCAGCATTGCTCGAGAAACTCAAGGCCGCCGGGCGAAAGGTGCAAGCTTGGACCGCATACCGCACCATGCCTGCATCCGTGGACCCGATAGAAGTCGAAGACGACGATGTGCTGTTGGTCACATCTCCGAGCGCCATTCGCGCATGGCACAGCTGCGGACATGCCGTTCCCGGCCATGTGCTGTGCATGGGAGAAGCCTCAGAACGCGCTTTACTCGATCACCCCGAATTCCAAGACACCACCGTCCATCGCCTGCATGGGCCGAGCGCTGAAGCGCTTCGTACATGGTGGAAAACCCACACGGAGGGACAAGAATGGACGTGAGGATGCGCATCAACCGATGGACATCCGGACGTCGAGCCTTGCTCTATGGCGATGCTTTGGCCTCTGGGCTAGTCCAGCCTCACTTTGTGGTGGACGGCGAAGGCGTCGATGAGCCAATCGCGAGCCTCCCTGGTATACATCGCCAATCCGTGGACGTGCTTCGCCAACGAATCGCCGAAGACGTGGCGATGGGACTGCTTGGCCACATGCTTTTCCCGGTCTATGCTGAACACGACAAAGATTCCGAAGGCAACCTTGGTTTGAGGGACGATGGGCCAATGATCCGTGCACTTCGCGCCCTACGTGAAGATCATGGAGACACGGTGGTGCTCATGGCGGACGTATGCATGTGCACCGTCACCGACCACGGGCATTGCGGTCACGTCCACGAAGGAACCATCCTCAACGACCGGACCGTAACGTCTCTCGCTGATATGGCCGTGATTGCGGCTGAAGCAGGAGCGGACTATGTCGGTGCCTCTGACATGATGGACGGCCGCGTTTACGCCATCAGGGCTGCACTAGAGGATGCAGGACATCACGGGACGGGCCTGTTGTCCTATGCCGTGAAATTCGCCTCTGCGTTCTATGGGCCGTTCCGGGATGCAGCGGGTTCGTCCCCTCGAGAAGGGGATCGCCGAAGCCACCAGATGGATCCACGTGCTCCTGTCAAGGAGGCCGTAATGGAAGCGAGACTCGACGAAGAAGAGGGCGCGGACGTGCTCATGGTCAAACCGGCCCTCGCGTATCTCGACGTCGTAGCTGCCGTTCAGGCGGCCACCCACCGCCCCATCGCAGTCTACAACGTGAGCGGCGAATACGCTATGGTGCATGCTCAGCATCCGAATCAAGACAGTCGCCGTGACGTGGTCGAAGAGATCATGCGCAGTTTCCGCCGTGCTGGCGCTGACGTCATAGTTACGTACCACGCCCGGGAGATTTTCACAGAAGGCTGGTTGGGGGCAGGGCATGAACCGTGACGTTTCCTCCGCTTTGCACGCCGAAGCAAGCCAACATTTGGTCGGCGGTGTGAATTCGCCCGTTAGGGCATTCAAATCAGTGCATGGCGACCCAATTTACGTCAAGGATGCTCAAGGCGCGATGATCACAGACGCCGATGACAACAGCCTCGTGGACTTTGTTCAGTCGTGGGGGCCATTGATTCACGGCCACGCACATCCCACCGTATTGAGCGAGGTCGCGCAAACCATGGCGCGAGGCACCTCATACGGTGCGCCGCACACCGGCGAAATCCGCCTTGCAAAGAAAGTGAAAGCCATCTTCCCGATGATGGACCTCGTTCGCTTCGTGTCGTCCGGCACGGAAGCCGTGATGAGCGCCATCCGACTTGCGCGCGGTTGCACGGGCCGGGATACTGTGCTGAAGTTCGAAGGATGCTACCACGGTCACGTTGATGCGCTGATGGTCAACGCCGGAAGCGGCCTTGCAACCTTCGGCATCGCCAGCAGCCCCGGAATCCCGGCGTCCACGGTCGCGACCACTGTGGTCGCGTCGTTGGACGACGAAGACATGGTCGACCACATCTTTGCTGAACATGGCGAGGACATGGCCGCAGTCGTCATCGAACCGATGCCGGCGAACAACGGCTTGTTGGTGCAGCGCGAGGCCTTCCTCCAGCACCTTCGCAAGCGCTGCGACGAGCATGGTGCCTTGCTCATTTTCGACGAAGTGATCACCGGCTTCCGTTTCGTCGAGGGCGGCATCACCGGGCACGTTGGCGTAACGCCTGACCTCGTTGCCCTTGGGAAGGTCATCGGTGGAGGGTTGCCGGTGGGAGCCTATGGCGGACCTGCCCACATCATGGAACACCTCGCTCCGCTCGGCCCGGTCTATCAAGCCGGGACGCTCTCAGGCAATCCCTTGGCCATGGCCGCCGGTTGCGCAACGCTGGACCTGCTGGACGATGAGGCACACGCCCACCTCGAGAAACTCGGGACTTTGATGGAAGACCTCGTTACTCCTATGCTGGCCCGGCACGGCCACCCCATGCGCTTGGTCCGGCAAGCCAGTCTGTTCTGGTTCTCGCCCGGTTCTGACGCACCGCCTCGCCGCTCAGACCTCATTCCAAGCACGGCGGGCACCCTGTATGCCGATGTCCACCAAGGCCTGCTTGAACGCGGCTACATGCTGGCGCCGTCCGCCTACGAAGTGGGCTTTCTCTCCACCGCGCATGAAGCGCATCACATCGAGGGATTCGTGGCCGCATTGGACGACGTCCTGACCGTGTTAGAGGTGGCCCAATGAACGGCCGAGAACGCGTGCTCGCTGCCTTGAACCACCAGCCCGTCGACCGCCCCCCGGTCTGGTTCATGCGCCAAGCAGGCCGGCATTTGCCCGAATACCGTGCATTGGCAGAGCAGGCCGATTTCTGGGAACGCTGCAAAAACCTCGACCTGTGCACCACCATCACGGTGCAACCGATTGAGCGGTACCCACAACTGGACGCCGCCATCGTGTTCAGCGACATCCTGACCCCGCTTCCTGCCCTTGGCTACGACGTCGAATACGGCGGCGGTATTCGCATCACGCCCTTCAACTTCGACGACGTCGAGGCGTGGCCTGAATTTGAGGCGCGCACGCACGCACCATGGGCCGCTGATGCTCTGGCGGCCCTACCGGACGTGTTGCCCAGGGACGTTGCGCGGCTCGGTTTCGCCGGGTGCCCATGGACCGTAGGACTCTACCTAATTGCGGGCGGCACGGGCGACAAGGAATTCGTCAACACCCGTGCGAAAGTGCACGCAGATCCGGAAGCCGCCATGCGGCTCTTCATGCGTCTGGGTGACATCGTTGGCAACCTGTTGGCCGACCAAGTGGTCCACGGTGGAGCGCACGCCGTTCAGTTGTTCGACACGTGGGCAGGCCTACTTGACGAACCCACCTACCGTCGCTTCGCGCTTCCCGCCACGGCCAGGGCCATCGAAGTGTTCCGGCAACGATGCCCCAAGCGCACGCCCTTGATTCACTACGCCAAAGCCTCAGGCCACTTGCACGGCGCCATCATGGAGCTCGACATCGACGCCTTGTCCCTTGACTGGCGCGACAACCTCCGCGCCTACCGGGAAGCGCATGGTGAACGCCTGGCCCTCCAAGGCAACCTGGACCCGACCTTCATGCACGGCTCACCTGAGGCGGCCGTGAGCGCGGCCGAGACGGTGCTTGAGGCCGCAGGCGACGCACCAGGATACATCTTCAACCTCGGGCATGGCTTTGCGCCAAGTGCCCGCATCGAATGCGTTGAGGCCGTTCTCCGTACCGTGGAGGGGCAATGATGCGCCAGCGCATGATCGACCTTGTTCACCACGAACAGGACAGGATTTGTGCAGCCCTGAAGGAAATCGACGGCGGTGATCCGCGTGAAGACGTGTGGACGCGAGAGGAGGGCGGCGGTGGTCGCAGCCGCGTCTTCAGCGAAGGAAAGGTGTTCGAGAAGGCAGGTGTCAACGTCAGCGTGGTCCACGGCACCCTACGACCTGAAGCCGCTCGTGCCATGGGTGGAGGGCAATCCTTGGGCGAGGAGGAGGACTTGGATTTCTTCGCCACAGGACTGAGCCTCGTGCTCCATCCATGGAACCCAATGGCGCCGACCGTTCACGCAAATTACCGCTATTTCGAGCGAGGGGACGGCCAACGTCCCGGCTCGTGGTGGTTCGGAGGCGGCGCAGATTTGACCCCAAGTTACCTGTTCGAAGAGGACGCAGCTCACTTTCATGCCACCTACAAAGCGGTCTGTGATGCGCACGAGGTGGCCGATCATGCCCGATTCAAAGCATGGTGCGACGACTACTTCCACATCCGCCACCGAGGCGAACGACGTGGCGTTGGNGGCCTGTTCTTCGACGACGTGAACGACGCTCCNAAGGAGGANTGCTTCGCNTTCGTCGAAGCATGTGCAGGCGCNTTCCTTCCNTCNTANCTNCCGATNNTTGANCGNCGNAAGGACNTGCCCTACACNGACGANCAGCGTGATTGGCAGCAGTTGCGTCGTGGCCGGTACGTCGAGTTCAACCTCGTCTACGACCGTGGCACCACGTTCGGCTTGAACACCAACGGACGCGTGGAGAGCATTCTCATGTCCCTCCCGTTGACGGCTCGCTGGGAATACGCCCACACGCCCAAAGCCGGCTCGCCTGAAGCAGAACTGCTCGAGGTCCTCCAAACCCCACGCGATTGGGTGTAAGCCATGCAGGAAGGAATGAGGCAGGCGTGGGTCCGGCACGGACAGGAACTACGCCGACCCTTGCTCGTCAACCCTGCACTGGCCGATGAAGGCCACGTCGTCGTCGTTGGCGCAGGTTTGTCAGGTCTGACGGCCGCCTACCGCTTGCGTGAAGCACGGCCGGATGTGCGCGTGACACTGCTCGAACGCAGCGACCGTGCCGGTGGCGTGATTCGTACGTGGCGTAAGGACGGATGGGTTGGCGAACTCGCTGTCAACGCATCCCGCCCACACCCCGCCGTCTGGCGGCTCATCGATGACCTTGGCCTGATGACGACCTGGCATCGGTCCCAGCCGGAAGCAAAGCACCGTTGGATCAAACACAACGACCGACGGATGCGGCTGGGTCCAAGCACGGTGCTGAAAGCCGGCCTTCGACGCTTGTGGCGTGGAATCCGAACGGCTCGACAGGGCGGACGTTCGATGGCTGAAGCGCTCCCTGTCCCGTGGTTGGCGGACGCCATGACGCACGGCATCGTCAACGCCCCAGCCGCTGACGTCGATGCGGACCTCCTGATGCCAGCCATGGCAAGGTACGGAGAGGATCCTCCAATGAGCCGACGAGCGTTGGCTCGGGCCATCCGAACCACCTACCCCGGTTGGACCCCAAAGCGTGGTGAGATGGGCTCCTTGGACCAAGGCATGGAAGCCTTGGTTGAGGCCTTGCTCGCTGCTCTGAACAACGACCCGTCGGTTGACTTGCGCTTCAACGTGAACGTCTCCACGCCACAAGCGGCTGCTGAACATGCAGGCGTTTCCCTGCCCTCCGTGCTCTGGGCTGCCCCGCGCGAGAACGACGAGCGTGGGCCTGCATTGACCGTGGTGGCGGTCGGGTATTCGAACGACGACGTTGCCTCCGTCCCCATCGGGTACGGCACGCTGTGTCCTGATCTGGATTCACCCATCAGCGGCATCCTGCACGAAAGCGACGTTCACCACGGTCAGCGTGCGCCGGCTGGCCATCGTCTCTTCCGCCTGATGGTGCCTCATGCACGATGGAACGGCGAAGAGGCGAGCATCAGGGCTGCCTTGCGAACGATGCTCTGCTCTGCTGAGCCAGCCATGTTTGAGATTCTCGGCACGCGCCACGTACCCCATGTTGGCCCTGGACATATGCAGCGCGTCGCGGAGCATGCCGAACCATGGTCATGGATTGGTTGGAGCGCGACCGGCGTGGCCATCACGCACGTGATTTCGGAAGCGGAGCGCTTGGTCGATCTCGTGCAACAAAAGCCCGCTTGATGAGGGAATGCACGCCCTCAACCCAGGTCGGCTCATCATTGAGGCAGGGCACCACACGGAACTCCTTCCCTCCCGCTTCGAGGAAGATCTCGCGGAGTTCGATTTCAAGCTCCTCCAAGGTCTCAAGCCCGTCCACCACAAAGGCTGGAGCAACCACGGCGATGTTGGTCACGCCACGCTTTGCAAGGTCGACCACCGCGTCGGTTGAGGCCGGACTCAGCCACTTGACAGGCCCGATGCGGCTCTGGTAGGACAGGGACCAACGGTCGTCGGGAAGGCCCAGCGCCTCAACCACGGCCGTCGTCGTCATGTTGCAATGGTGGGCATAGCACATGGTGTTGGCCGAGCACGACGTGGTGCAACAATTGTCCACTTTCTGACAATGCGAACGCGTGGAATCAGCTCTTCGAACGTGCGAGAGTGGCAATCCGTGGTAAGAAAACAGAATGTGCGCACCGTCGTCAACGGCTTCCAGAAGGCTTGCTGCCAAGGGTTGCACGTACTCCGGTTCGGTTTCGAAGTGAGTCAAACGATGGATTTTGGGCGTCCATGACATTTCGGCCAGAACTTCCTCTGCCCGTCGCATGGCGCTTCCCGTTGTTGCCTCGGCGTGCTGCGGGAACATCGGGGCGAGCAGCAATTCCTCCACGCCTTCGCCACGCAGAGCCTCGAGGCCTTGCTCCATAGTGGGCACCCCGTACCGGAACGCATGAGCCACGGCCAGGGAGGGGTCGCGTTCTTGCAACGCCGCAACCATCCGATCCGAATGGACGCGCAAAGGTGCTCCCTCGTCCATCCAAATTTTCTCGTAGGCCGGCGCGATACGCTTTGGACGCGTGCGCAGGATGATGCCTCGGACCAGAAGGTGCCGAAGAGGTGCGGGCAGATCGATGACGTCAGGATCGAGCAGAAATTCACGAAGGTAGGTGCGCACCGCATCGACCGTCGGAGCCTCGGGCGTACCGACGTTCATCAGCAGGACCCCCCGCTTGCCCATGACCCCCCCTCGATGCGGTAAACATAGGGCTTTGCTTGCCTCGCAGGGAAATTACCCAGACGATTTCACGTTCGAGTGATTTTGAACACAGAGGAGGTGATCCACGACAACCCACGGTCCCGTTCGTCCTCAAGGTCGATTTTCGCGAGTTGGTCAACCTCGAAGCCTTCGGCAAAATGGCGACGCACGTCCTCGTCAATCAAGGCAAAGGGCGGCCCGTCCATCTCTTCCTGAGGGTAGGCGTAGGTGATGAGCAAGCCGACCGCTCCGGGCTTGGTCTGCTGACGCAGTTGCTCGACGTACGCCGTGCGCATCTCGTCGGGCAGGGCGATCATCGCCGCGCGGTCGTACCACGCCTCGGCCTGCACCGTGCCCGGTGCAAGCCCGAGCGCATCGCCTTGAAACAGGGTAAACGGTCCGCGGCTGTAGCGCACATGGTCACCCTGTTCCTTGCGGTCAGGGGAAAGGCCAGCCTCGGCGAAGAAGGCCTTCACGCCCTGCTCGACCAATTCGAGTCCGACCACGGCATGGCCTCGTTCGGCCAACCAGTGCATGTCAAGGGATTTGCCGCACAGCGGAACGAGCACCTCGCAGCCCTCAGGGGCGCCGATGGCGGGCCAGTATTCGACCATCATGTCGTTGTGAACCTCGCGGTGCCAACCGATTTGTTCGGTCGCCCACCGGTGCTGCCAGAAACTCATGCAGAATGGATGTCGGCATCGTGAATGAAGGCTTGCGCTCAATCAGAGGAGACCAGCGCATAAGTTCCTCATGCGTGGTCGGTGAAAAATCAATTTCACTTCTTCCTGGAGGGGTTGTTTCCCCTGCCTCTTCCTGAGGGGTTTCCAGTTTTACTGGGTGCATTTCGAGGACTTCCTCTGCTCTTCCCGCCACCAGCTCTGCCGCCTCCGCCCTTCTTTGCCATGAATGCGAATGGTATCGAGACTTCTTAAACCGTTCAACTCCAAGGG
>PBMM01000013.1 GCA_002723635.1 Methanobacteriota archaeon
GCCCTCAGTCCCATACTTCATAGTCCGCCACGAAGACTTGTCTTGACCATGACGACGGAGCGTGAAGGACGGAACCCCCTCCCCGCTGACGCCAAGAACGGCGCCGTCGCCCGACTCATCGACACCATGGCGGGGATGGATCCCGAATGGACATTTGAGGCGTGGCTTGAGGAGGCCGCCGAACAACACCTGGACCTTGTTGAAGCGGATTTGACGCGGGAGCGGTTGCGTTTGGAACAGCGCCTTCACCGGCTTGAAGCCGTGCAGCGGCGTATGGCTGAGGAAACGGAACCCGGTCAGGGCGTGCAAAGGAACCTCTTCGATTGCTTCGAACCGGTCAACGATGCTGCGTTCAGCGCTCTTGGCCGGCGATCCTCTGAGGCGCGAGCACAAGGAGCCCAAGAGGTCGAAGACTTCCACCCTGCCCACCTGTACATCGACCTCTTGCCTGGCGAGGCCACCGACGACCCGCTGCTCGCCGTCTGTGCCAGCGCTATGCTCGGCGTGGTCGATGACGTCTGTCGTGAACACGAAGGCGTGGCCACTCTGAGCCAAATTTTCGAAGGCATGCTCAACCTTGGCGTGTCACCCGATGAAATTGACGAGGCCCTCGACCACCTGTTAACGACCGAGCTCCTGCTCGAAATTGATGACGACGTGTTTGTGCCGTGCGTTGGGTGAGTGGCCCCCGTGTCCATGTCCCGCCGCGAGGCCGCTGAGCGTTGGAAATCCGCTGTCGAGGGCGAAGCCAAACTACGCAGCCGGACGTCCCTTGGCATCGCTGTCATCGTCATCGTTTCAGGGTTGATTGGAAGCATTGAGCTCCGCTACGGCATCGGTGCTGTGCTTCTTCTCGGTGTGCTCTTTCAATTCTCATTGGAACGGATGCGCGAAACCTTCCGTGTCGCCGCTGAATCAAGCCGGCAGCGCTTGGGCTGGGAAGAAGAGGCCATCTCGACGGAGGAATTGTTGGCTCGCCTGAACCGTTTCTTGGATCAGCGGTGAAAGCATGCAACCTGTCGCTCGAAGCCCCTTTGTCGCGATGTGTATCGCAGGTGGCCTTCTCGCTTCGTCTCTCCTTCCATGGTTTATGCCGGGTCTCAACGGTAATGCATACTTGCCTTGGATCAGTTTGGTTCTCGGAACAGCTGGGTTGCAGGCGCTGTACGTTGCTTCCAACATGGTCAGGGGCGAGTTTGAGGAGGACACATCCCACCTCCAACCTTCTGACGGCCGCCGGGGCGGTGACCCGTCCGGGTGGACAGGAGGTCGCTCAGAGGCCGTTCTTGGTGGCGGTGAACGCAGGGATGCGGTGGAGGCAGGACGTGCCTATGAGGGCCTCGAAGGTCCGCTGCGCCCCGCAGAATTGCTTCTCGCCGAGGCGAACCTCCGCCACGACGAGGTTGCCGCTGCGCGTTGGGCAGCCAGTGAGGCTGCTGACAGCGACTTGACCGAGGCCGGGTTCGAGCGCCTTGGTGACCTCATCGCTGCAAACAGGCTGACCCGGCCGGGGCCAGAGGAAACCTTCCACCACCTCAACCGCCCGTCGAAACCGGAGGAGCCTTGAACAGCAGGTGGATAGGAGGGACGTGAACGTCAAGGCCATCCTCGTTGCNGGCGGCCACGGNAGCCGTTTGGCGCCGTTNACNAAGTACACTCAGAAAACCCTGCTTCCAATCNATGANCGNCCGGTCATCGATTATGCCCTGGGCACCATTCGGCGTGCNGGNATNCAGGACATCACGATCATCGCCAACCGNTTCATTGGGCAGATTGCGCAGCATGTGGGAACTGGGTTGCCTGGAGAACGCATTCATTACGTGATGGAAGAGGAGCCCCTCGGCGTGGCCCACGCGCTGAGTTTGGCGAGGCCTCACAACGAAGGGACGCGAGTACTCATCTATTTCTCCGACAACATCACCACCGTCGAACTCGAGGCCCATGTTTCCGCTTTCCGTGATGCGGAAGCACCTCCCGGTGCCGTGCTGCTTGCTCGCGAAGAGCCAGATCCCTCAGCCTTTGGCGTGGCTGTGTTGGACGAAGAGGGCCATGTGGTGGACATCGTCGAGAAGCCAGAAAACCCGCCTTCGAATCTCGCGATCGGGGGGATTTACCTCTATGACGAACGGTTCTGGGATTTCATGGATGAAGCCGTGGCTGACCAGGGCGACGCCTTCTCGATTTCCGACGTCAACCGAATGTACATCCAAAACGGCGATGCGACGTTGTTGAACGTCGGTGAAGAAACTTGGATCGACTGTGGCACACCAGCCACGCTGCTTCAAGCAAGTATCATGGCGAAGAACGGACGATTGAACGCAAATCCACACAGGCCAGAGCCCGGGAGGGATTGAGCGTGAAGGTCGGCATCATTGGCGCGGGTATGGTCGGTGGAGCCATTGAGCATTGTTTCGCAGACGCTCACGACCTCTACATCCACGACCCAGCACGTGGAACAGAACTCAGCGACGTCATCGACCATGTTGACATGGCCTACATCGCTGTCCCTACTCCACCCCATCCCGAGACAGGTGCCTGCGACACGAGCATCGTGGAGGGCATCCTCAACGTCCTGCCGGAAGGTTTCACGGCGGTGATCAAGTCCACCGTGGTCCCGGGAACCACGCAAGCTTGGCACGAGCGTTACCCTCACCTCAAGTTGGCCTATTCTCCGGAATTTTTGGTGGAGCGGCAACGGCTGCATGACTTCGCGAATCAGGACATTCTTGTGTGCGGAACCCACCACGCGGACGTGGCTGAACTGGTGTTCCAACAGCACCGTCAAGCCGGCGTTCTCAGGACCGACCAAACCTTCCAGGTGACTCCCACACAGGCGGAATTGGTGAAGTACACCAAGAACACGTTCTATGCGCTCAAGGTCACCTTTGCCAACCAACTCTACGACATCTGCCAAGGACTTGGTGAAGACTGGTACGCCATTCGGGACATCATCACCTCACCCCAAGCGCAGCCCATCGGTCCGTCTCATCTGGATCCGATTTTCGGGCTTTACCGTGGTTTTGGCGGAAAATGCCTCCCGAAAGACAGCCTTGCGCTCGGGGTGCTCGCCGATTCGCTCGGCGTGAAGTACGACATCATGGACGCCATGCAGCAGGACAACGCACGGCTTCGGACGACCCTGACGGGCAAGCCCTCGGACGTTGTCACCAACGACGATTGATCACACGGCATGGAGCTCGAGCAGTTCCATCGGCACCACGGTAAGCGTCCGTTGATGAGTGGCCTCAAGGTCAACCGGACAGGCTGAACCCGCTTCGGCTGCAGCACGCCACGTGGCCGCACACACACACCATTGGTCACCCGGTTTGAGCCCAGGGAAATTGAATTGAGGGGCGGCCGTCATCAAGTCATTTCCAGCATCTTTGGCAAAATGCAGGAAGGCTTCGTTGACGATGCAGCACACGGTGTGAAGCCCCCTGTCGTGTTCATCGGTGTTGCAGCACCCGTCCCGGTACCATCCTGTCAGGGGATCGGTCGAGCACGGTTCCAGCGGTTGCCCGTGAACGTTCAGTGAGGGATGCATGGTTATCTGAAACCCCTCACCCCTCTTTGACCCTCGTGCTGAACCATGCGGCGTCTTCGGCGCTGGTTCGGACCCGTCGTGTTCGTGCTGCAAGCGGCGGCTTCGCCGTTGGGTTCTTGAGGGGCGTTGCAGCCTCCACCCCATGCTGCCTGACACCCTGCACAAGCTTCCCCAAGAGGAGCGGTTTGCCTACGCCAAGGTGTTGGCGTTCATGACCCGCGTCGACAATGAACTCACCGTGGANGAAATGGCCATGTTTGAACAGCGGCTCGGTACGGCCCTTTTGTCGCCCAACCAACGCAAATCCATTCGTTCTGCACTCAAAGTGCCCCCGNCCCTCGAGGAGTGTATGCAGGAGCTCGGTCCCGAAGCCGGGCGCCTCGCGCTCCGTGACTCGGTGCTGATGGCCGCCGCGGACGGAAACGTCGACGAGGACGAACTTGAAGCCCTCAACGATATCGCAAACTACCTGGGCCTTGCTGAAGGTGCCGTGGACCGCTTGCTCAAGTGGACCGAAGAAGGGTACGCTTGGATGAACGAAGGCTACGCTCTTCTGAACGACTTGGCGTGATCACGTGCTGTTGGGGACGGCCCTCGACCTTCCTGTCGAACAACGGCATGCATTGGTGGAGGTATTGGTGGCCGTTGCGGCNGCCGATGGAGCAATTGTGGCAGAAGAAGCCGCATGCGTCGAGTCCATCATGGGAGCAGTCATGCTGCATCCCGAAGCCCGTGCGGGGCTTCGCAACCAACTCACGGATCCTCCACTCTGGTCTGCTTCCCTGGCTGAAATAGATGGGAAACACGCGCGAGCGGTGCTTTTCCTCGCGGCTTATGTGGCTGCAGTGGACGGAGATTATGACGACGAGGAAGTTCGCCTTCTTCGGCAAATGTGCGAGGCGCTTGAAGTCAGCACGGACGTCCTTAACGACGCCTTCACATGGGTCGAATCCGGGCTGAATTGGATGGCCTCGCTGCACGAGAACACGGCGTGAATGCCGGATTCCGGACATTTCGACATCGTAAGGAGCAGGCTTTATACGGGTTGGCTCGATGTTTGGAACGCTCGAATTGGGAGGACGTCATCATGGGACTTCACCCGAAAATCGGCATTACCGGCTTGCCACGCTCAGGCAAATCAGCCGTCATGAGCAAAGTGCTCGACATGATTGCCGACGAGCGCGTTCGGGAGCTACGGATGCGTGGCGGTGACCCAAACACCCTCATCACCGCGGGCTTGCGCATGGAACCAATCCTCGAAGGAAGCGAGCGCCAGGGCTACAAAATCATCGACATCGTCACCGGTGACGAAGGCATCATCGCTCACCGAAGCAATGAGGATCGCCTCCGTGTCCTCGGGCTTGGACTCGACCTGGCCGAACTCGAGCGTGTCGCGATTCCTGCCCTTCGAAGGGCAAGAGAAGATGCAGAGGTCATCGTGATTGATGAGATTGGCAAATTCACCGTAGAATCCGAAGCCTATGTGGCGGCCGTTCGAGAAGTTCTCGAAGTCGACAAGCCCACGCTCTTGACGCTTCACAAAAAGAGCCGACACCCCCTGCTCCAAGACATCCGCCGCCGCGACGACGGCCGCATTCTCGAAGTGACGCCGGTCAACCGAGCCCTGTTGCCCTACAAGATTCACAAGTTGATGCGTGAGACCTACTGAGCGCACCACGTTCAAGACGGTGAGGCCTTTCAGCGCATCATGCTCCCTCCGGCGTTGATGGCTCAACGCCTGCTCATCGGAGGTGGTTTGACGGTGCTGCTCGCCTGGGCTTTTGGCCTCCAGACGGGTCGAACGACGCTGGAAGCGTCGGGTTCGGGAACCCTGATTGTTCTGCTCGGTGCGGTGCTGGTCGCCGCTGGCATTGCCCTTGGCCAAGGCTCGCCCCAGTTGTCCGCCCTCTTTCCAAACGAGGGCGACGAAGCCATGTCTGGGCGTGTGAAGCAGGAAATGGCCGACCTCGAACAGGATGAACGGAGCAGCCGCGCTTGGGCTCGGTTGGAGGNTGACGCTTTGCGCAGCGCTCTTGACGAAGAAGCTTGATGGCGACGGTGCGTTCTTGAACCACCGAGGCTGACGGGAGTCCATGAGCGAGATTCCAGAGGGCTTGCGATACACGCCGGAACACGAATGGCTGCGCGTTGAGGGCGACCTTGTCGCCATTGGCATCACCGATCACGCACAAGATGCGTTGACCGACATCGTCTACATCGAGCTCCCCTCCGAAGGTGACGCCATGGACGACATGGGCGAATTTGCTGTGGTGGAGTCCGTCAAGTCGGCTTCTCCAATTTTCGCCCCCTTGGCGGGCGAAATTGTGGCCGTCAACGACGCNCTCGAAGACGCGCCTGAACTCATGAACAGCGACCCCTATGGTGACGGCTGGATTGTGCGAATGCGCCTTGACGACATGGCCGCTTTGGACGGCCTGATGGACGCGGCAGCGTACGCCGCAATGATCGGTGAGTGAGCGAGTGGCGTCAGAGGACGCCGCACCAGACTGGACGATTTACGTCGACGGGTCCTGCCCTGGCAACCGGGATGTCGACGCTTCAACCCCTGCGTCCTGGGCTTTTGTGGTCGTCGAAAGGGACGTGCTGCATGGTCGAGGTTCGGGTGAAGTGGTGCATGAGGAGGCCGGACCAGTCGTGACGGAAGCCGGGGCCGAAGGTTTTCTTGGAGCCGAAGTTGGTTCGAATAACACGGCGGAGCTCTCCGCTTTTGCTCACGCCCTCCGATGGCTGCTGATGCAGGACACGATGGACACCGCCCTGATTCGAGCCGATTCCATCTATGCAGGAAATTTGGCCGACGGTTCATGGAAACCCAAGGCCAACCGGGCTCTTGTGCAACGCGTGCAGGAATTGTGGCGTGAAGTGAAGGCTCAGCGTGAGGTCGAATGGGATCACGTGCGAGCGCATCGCGGGCACAGGTGGAATGAGCGAGCTGACCATCTTGCAGGGCGACATGCTCTGGGTGAAGCGCCTGACCCGATGTCCTTCTGGCGCTCCGGCCGAAGGTAGGCTTGCGTCCTTAATCGAGCCTAGACTTGAGCCATGCTTCGAGGTCTGCAGCGAGGTCGTCTCGGCGCAGCGCGTGATCGATTTGCGCCTTGAGCCACGGCAATGGGCGTCCGGCGTCGTACCACACGGCGCCGTCGTGGACCACACCAATCATGCCGCCCTCGTTCATCCAATGCTCTTGGACGCGGATGCTTTGCATCTCGCCGTGCGTTGCCACATCGTACCGTTGGAGCAAGGCTTGCGCGTCCTCCGTCCATAGGTAACGGCCGCAGAGCGCAAGGTCAGAGGGGGCTTCACCGAACGCAGGCTTCTCTACCACTTCGGCGATTCGATCGTCGTCCATTCGAACCATTCCGAAGGAGGTGGCTTCCTCAGGACTGACGCGCATCAGGCCCGCAACAGGCCGGCCAGTTCGCTCGTAGGCTTCCACAAGTTGGCGTGAGGCATCTGAGGGAGCCACCACGTCCGTTCCGTTATGTGATGTCATCAGAAGGTTGTCTCCGAGCAGCACCAAAAATGGGCCTTGGACAGCATGCAGTGCACAAGCGATGGCGTCGCCCAGCCCGTGTTGCTCNNGCTGCTCATGCACAAACAGGGTCACGTCCTGCCCTGGATTGAGATGCTGCGGGTGCACTTCTGGGCGCAGCGTGGCCATTTCACTTCGGCCCTCAATCCAAGCACTGAGGTCTTTGCCAGCGCGGGAGATCAAATGCACACGTGTTGCACCAGCATGCACGGCTTCTTGGATGAGGTGCGTCAGCAGNGGAACGTCCACCAGAGGGAGCGCTTCTTTGGCCAGCATCGCGCTCACGGGAAACATACGCGTGCCAAGCCCGCCCGCGACGATGAGCGCGTCCTCGACTGGAGGCATGAGGGCTGATGTCGTCGGACAGCCTTTCAAGCATCGGCCAGAACCCAGACCGTGGCCGAAGTTCGCTGGGAGGCTTGGGGCATCGCAGGGATCCTGCTTGTGGCCCAGACATTTCTCGACCTCGTTCCTTCTGGACCGTGGGGCAACGGCGCGATGGGGACCGGCTTCCTTGGCCTCGCTGGTTTTGGTTGCCTCTATGTGGCGTGGTACCGACGGACCTTCTCCACTCCTGGGCTGCTCCCAACGTCGGACCTCTGGAAAGATCCCGCAGGTTCGTGGCCAAANGTCGTCGGAGCAGGTGTGCTCTTCCTGCTCCTGTCCTACCTCGCAGGACGCGAAGAGGTGGACGCGTGGATGCCGGATACCGCAGGTCTGGTGCTCTCGCTCATTGGGTTGCTGACCGTGCTGAACGGACTCTACGTCGGCGCCGTTATCGGTCCGCTGAGCGAAGAGGAATGAGGCTCAGTCGAGGAAACCAAGGTCGTCATCGAGGACCTCGAGTGCCTCGTCGAGNCCCGGAAGGTCTGCNGCNTCTTTGCTTGGAGGCGTTGGAGCTACGGGTTCCGACAAAAGCGCCTCGGGGAGGGGGCCATCGTTCTCCAGCCACGCACGCCATTCGTTCCCTCGTTCTGGCCGACGTGCTTCGATGGCCTTGAGCAGGAGGCCCCGTCCCTCGCCGACGCGTTTCCACACGCGGGCAAGGTGCTCTGGATTCACTTCGTCCATCCGCAACAGGAGTTCGCGCAACCGTGTTCTCACGACTTCATCGCCGTCGGACCATGCTTTTGGCAACAGTCCAACATCGTCTTCCGGACGGGCACTGATGTAGTCTCGAAGGCCAATCACAACGTTGCGTCGNACCACAGGGGCGGGATGGTCAAGGGCGTCCATCATGGTGGCCACCCAAACGTCTTGATCAAGGAAACGAAGGTCATGCATGGTCGCACTTGCTGCAGCTAAGACGCTCTCATCATCGTCCTGCATCATATCGTTGAGCAACGGGACGGCGTGGGTTGTGACGCGACGGAAGAGGCGGGTGAGCACGTCCGCGAGGCCCCGCCTGACCCGCAGGTCGTCACGCTTGTGCAGGCGGTGGATGACTTCGAGGCCACGGTCAGCATCACGTTCCACCAATCGAGCAAGGCAGGTGCACACGTTTGCAGCCACTTCTGCTTCGGGGTCAGCAGCACGACGCAGCAGGATGTCAATTAGCCCGAGCGGCTCGACCAAACCCGGGCGCTCCAACAAAAGCTGCACCCAACGGATCAGCAAAAGCCGTCGGTCAAGGTCGCCTTGCTCCAAGCGAGTGAGGACCCAAGCGGCCGCTTCGGTTCCCGCGGTGTGGGCTTCCACTTCCGTGTTGCGAGGCACCACGGCATGGGGGTTCCAGCCCATGTGTTGTGGGCCGACGTCGGGCTGAGTGTGCCAGATTCCGGGGCGTTGGGCCAATGCAATCGACTCCAGAAGATGGTAACCTTCGTGCACGGCCTGGCCGTGAGCGGCTTGGGCTAGGCCGTTCAGTAACGACACGGCAAGCCACCAGCGGTCCGTGTTGGGAGCTTCTCTGTCCAAGGCTTGGGCCAACCAAGCGGTGGTCAGCCGGTAGACGATACGGCCGGCGATGTTGGCTGTTCGCTTGGCGAGCCAGCGGCCATGAACCTCGTACGGATCGTCGGAGAGGCTCATGCGGTGTGGAACAACCAGTTCGACGACCTCGTCCAGATGGCGCTCAAACGTCCCTCGGTCCGCTTGGAGGAGGGACAAGGCCGACGTGGTTACGTCCGCAGGAGCGTTTGGCCATATGGGTGGAAAATCAGGGTCAATGAGGGGCGGAGCCGGCAGCGGCCAAGCCAACGTGCCGCGCTCCAATGCCTCGGACATCATCGTGGCCGTGCGTTCGAACACGGCCTCGAGCAACGGCGCCTTGCTCCGCTTCACACCGCTGTGTCTGACCACCGGATTATGAAGCGCATGGGTTCTTTCATGGCTGTCCTTCGGAAGANTCTGGACCGATGCCGGTGCTGATGNTGCCGTTNTGCCATACGCCACGGTACATCAGCGTGACCCGAAAGGGCAAGGCGAGTTGACCGTCCGCACTGACCGCGATCAGTCCGCCGCGCCCACCAAGCGGTTCAACCACATCGAGCACGTGCTCGCACACTTCCGCAAGACTGGCGCCTTCGGTCCGCATCCCGACGCCGACCTCGTGCGCTGCGCAGGCGCGGAGGTACGCTTCGCCAACCCCGGTGCATGACACGGCNACGCGAGGGTCGGCCCAAGTGCCGGCGCCGATGATCGGTGTGTCGCCCACGCGTCCGGGCGGCTTGCCCGTCATGCCACCAGTTGAGGTGGCCGCCGCCACCTTCCCGCGAGCATCGAGCGCCACGGCCCCGACGGTGCCNGCCCCGTCGACCTCCTCACCGAGGTCATGGTCCAAGGCCGCATCGTCTTCGTCGGTGGCCCCGGGGCGCAAACGAGCGTCCCGCCATTTCCGCCATTGTGCGGTGCGAAGGGCGGTCACCAATGCCTCTGAGGCCACCGTTTCGTAGCCTTGAGCGGCCGCCCATTCTTCTGCACCAAACCCGGCCATCATGGTCGGCCATCCTTGCTCAAGAAGGCCACAAGCCGCACGAATGGGATGTCGAAGGTTGGTGACTCCGACCACTGAACCGGCAGCACCGTCGTCGCCCCGCATGATGGATGCGTCCATCGAAACACGCCCGTTTGCGTCCAACACGGAGCCGATGCCTGCGTTGAACCCCGGTTCGTCTTCGAGGGCTTCGACGGCGAGCCGCACCGCGGTCAACGCATCGAGTTCACCGGACTCAAGGCGAGGTCCGAGGTCTTCCAAGATGGCCTGCATGCACGCCACGCGTTGCGGGTCCATCGGAGTCATCCCACGCCACGGCCCATCGCCACCTGCGCCGCCATGCAGCGCCAACAGGGCCACGCGACCGCCTCACTCGATGAGGGTGCAGCGGATGATCTTCTGCGGGGTGCTGGGTCGGTCGCCCGGCATCTTTTGGCACGCTTCGATGGCCTTGACGACGTCCATGCCTTCGCTGACCTCACCAAACACGGCGTGGTTGCCGTTGAGCCACGGCGTCGCGATGGTGGTGATGAAGAATTGAGATCCCCCGGTGTCACGGCCAGCGTTGGCCATCGACAGGATGCCGGGGCGGTCGTGCTTCAGGGCGAGGGCAGAAGGTTCGCAGGGAATCTGCCAACCGGGGCCACCGGTGCCTGCGCGGCGGGACATGGGGTCCTTGGAGTGAGGGCAACCACCCTGCAACATGAAATCAGCAATGACGCGGTGGAAGTGAAGGCCGTCGTAGTATCCGTCGCCGACGAGTTTNACGAAGTTTGCAACCGTATCCGGTGCGTTTCCGTGGTAGAGCTCTAGGAGGATGTCACCGGCGCTGGTTTCCATGCGGACTTGCATGGTACTTCGACGAGGAGGGGCTCTTTGAGGCTTCGCGCGCAGAAACAAGCGGTTGAAATGGAGGTGGCATTTCAGACAACTATGGGTGACTTCCTTGACTACGCCCTCGACATGATCGACGGCTCAACCTCCACTCTTCGCACCCTCGCAGGCGAGGGGCGCGTCTTGGTGGTCAACGTGGCCAGCGCCTGCGGNCTTACGCCGCAATACGCTGACCTGCAGCGCCTCCACACAGACCACGACGGCATNACCGTCGTTGGTNTGCCGTGCAATCAGTTCGGNGCTCAGGAACCNGGCACGCACGAGGAGATNTGCGCCTTCACAGAAGAGCGGTACGGCGTGACCTTCCCCCTGTCGGCTAAACTCGAAGTCAACGGGCCTGGCCGCCANCCGATTTACGCAGCCCTTTGCGCCGTCGCCGACGCGGANGGACACCATGGAGACGTACGCTGGAATTTCGAAAAGTTCCTCGTAAGCAATGACGGAAACATCGTACGCTTCACGTCTCAAACGTCACCTTTAGACGTGCTTTGAGGNGTCACTCGTCATCGTCTGCATACCGAGGCTTCCCCTTTGGCATGAACCGAAACACGATGATTGCAGCCAGGAAGGAAATGACNGATGACGCGGTCGCAGAAGTGGTCATCCCTATCACAAATGCCTCGTTGGCGGCTTCGATGAGCGCAGCTCCAATCGGTTGGCCTTGTGCCAACAATTCAGCGCCCATTTGAACGGCGGCAGGATAGGACGTTGTCGGGTCTGCAGAAAGCATGCCCTCGTCAAGTCCAGCGGGCATTGTGAAGGATCGTTGGTANTACTCGTTCAACAAGGAACCACCCACGGCGATGCCCAAGGCACCCCCAATCTCGCGGCTTGAATCGTTGGTTGCACTNCCCACGCCNGCNTTGTCGTCCGGGACGGATTCCATNACCAATCCAGTGGATGGAGCCATGGTGAGTCCCATGCCAAGTCCAAGCACCAGAAACACCGTTGCGATTACCCAGTAGTCGGTGCCAATGCCCACCACGGTGCCAAACAGCAGCATGCCGAAGGTGATCAGCATCAGGCCACTTCCCACAACCCGCGAACGTCCGTACCGCGCGACCAGACGGTCGCTGTTGGCCGCAGCCGGCATTAGGGCAAGCGGAAGTGGCAAGACGCGAACGGCAGAAGCGAGAGCCTCATCGCCTCGGACAATTTGGAAATGNAGCATTTGCGTGAACATGAAGGTGAACATCACGTAGTACGCCAACGTTACCGCCAACAAACCCGTCACGAATCCTGGCTCACGGAAGAAAGACATGGGCAGCATGGGATGGTTGCGCTGCCGTTCCCACAGTCCGAACAGCGCCAACAACGCCCCGGCACATACCGCGCCCACCAGCGTCCATGTCGACGTCCACCCATGGAGGGGGGCTTCGATGATGGTGTAGAGCATGACGCTCAAACCGGCCAGCGAAAGCAAACCTCCAACCGGGTCGAGAGGCGTCTTTTGCTCGTCTCTGGATTCTGGAACCACGGCGAAGGTGAAGCCAAGGCAAAGCACAGCAATTGGGACGTTGACCAAGAAGACTGCTTGCCAATCGACGTACTGTACAGCCCACCCTCCGACAAACAACCCAATTGGAGCCCCGACGCCAGCCGCCGCCGCCCAGATGCCGATGGCCCGGGGGCGCTCTTCCTTTGGAAACGAGGTGACCACGACGGAAAGTGTGGCGGGCATCACACAGGCCGCGCCAAGCCCCATCACCGCTCGAGCTGCAATCACGTCGTTGGTGGTGACGTTGCTGGTCAGCGCGATCCACGCGGAAAATGAACCAATGATCACCAGTCCGATTTGGAGTGTGGACCGGCGACCATATCGGTCGCCAAGCGCTCCCATCATGAGGAGCGATCCGCCAAAGACCAAGGCGTAAGCGTCCAGGATCCATTGCAATTCGGCGTTGTCGGCTCCAAGGTCTTTCGACAGTTCAGCCAAGGCCACGTTCAGGGTCACGTTGTTGAGCATGACCACAATCAGGCTCATGCTCATGATGGCGAGGATGAGCCATCGGCGAGGATGGCCCTCGCTGCCCATGCGCGCCGTCGGCATGCCTCCTGAACATGCCGTAGGGTATTTCATTCGATGAGATTCAGGANTCCTGCTTAGGTGGATTCCTCAAGCGNGAATGTCGCTTCGGATTCGACACGGCGCCGCGAACGCCAAATTTGGCCTGCATCAACTCCCATCAAATGGTCCCGGACGATGTCCACGTCGGTACCCCCCGTCCGTCGGCAAGCGGGGGTTCGTCGAGGCTGNATTTGTTGAACAGAGANGCCAGCGGGGGGATTCTCAAGAAGGTCCACCATGGCGTTGTAGGCTNCACCACGCTGACGCAAAGCCTTGGCCATCGTCGGTTGTTTTCGGTCGAACCANGGTGCAGCGAGGCGACCGGAACGACCGCTGTTCCGGTACGCANGCGGGCGGGTGCGCACCACCACAAGTTCTGTGGCACCAAGGCCGATCACCTCCTGCACGGGAATTGGAATGGTGATGCCACCGTCGAGGCACGACATACCACGGACCTCGACCGGTGAGCGTACGGCGATGGGCAGCGCCGACGTCGCTTTGAGCGCGTCCACCAACTCCTCTGCGCTTGGTTCAATCAGATGCCCCGATCCGGTGGCGACGTCCGTGACGGTCAACAAAAACCGAGCAGGATGCGCCATCACCTTGCGGGCGTCCAACGGCTCAAGCCGTTCTGCTGCTTCATGCAACAATTCCAGATCGATCAGGTCCCCACCTCGCAGAAAATCGCTGATACGACCGAATGCTGCTCGGCACTCGGGGTGGCGCAGCACCCGTAGGGAACGGCCACGTTGTCCTGCGAGGTAGGCTGCGGCAAGAAGGCCGCCTGCAGAGGTTCCTGCCACCATATCGAAGGGCTCTTCTTCTTCGAGGAGTGCGTCCAGCACGCCGGCCGCGAACGCCGCGCGGACGCCCCCACCTTCCACCAGCAACGCGCGCATGGTGTATTTTACACACCACTACGGAAAAACATGGTCCCGGCCCGCATCAATGGGCCGACCTTCGCCGCTGCTGCAGCAGGAACGGGAAAACAGTCATCACCTCTGTGCTCAGATGCGGAGCATGGATGCCCAACCAATGGGAGCCACAGCGGCTACGATGACCGATGAGGAGCGTACTCGCGCCCATCGCGGTTACATGATGTACGACTGGGCAAAGTCCGGCTTCGAGACTTCGGTCGTCGTGGCAGTGTTGCCGGCATGGTTCGCCTACCTTTTCATCGCGGCCAACGGGCAGGAAATGTCCTTCCTTGGGATGACCCAAACTGCAGACGGGATTTTTGCGCTGGTGACGGCTTCCGCGGCGCTATTTGTTGCAATCATCTCTCCAGGATTGGGGGTCATCGCAGACCGCATTCCAATCAAACAACTCATGCTTCGATGGGCGACGATCATCGCCTGCAGCGCGACGGTTTTGCTTGGGCTCGCGCTGTTCCTCCCGATCGAAATCCGGTGGGCTTGGCTGGCGATCATGTACCTCATCGCCAACATCGGCACCAACGTCAGCAACGTGTACTACAACGTCCTGTTGCCCCACATTTGCAAAGACGAGGAAGAGCTTGACCGCATTTCCACGGGCGCCTACATGTACGGCTACATCGGCGGGGGCCTTCTCCTCGCCACGCATCTTGGTTTGGTGATTGGCACCGGATACGCCGATTGGGCGACCGCGTTTGCGCTGTCCACCACCGGTCTGTGGTACTTCGGTTTCGCGACGTACACCTTCAACCGGGTCCCTGAGCCGCCCATCGTCATCGAACTCGAAGAGAAACTTACCCTCGCCTCGGCCACTAAATTGGCCATCTCTGAAGTCAAAGGGACCATTGGAGATTTCTTTGGCACCTATCGCATCCTCGGACTCTACCTTCTGGCTTACCTGCTCTTCATCGACGGCATCAACGCTGTCACCGGTTTGGCCGGTGCCTATGGTGCCGGTGTGCTCGGCGTGCCGCTTGTGGCCAACATGGCCGTGATTCTGTTGGTGCAGTTCGTGGCCTTCCCTTCAGCCGCCTTTTTCATCAAGGTGGCAAAGTGGACCTCGACCAAGACCACCGTGATGATCACGTGCACGCTCTGGATTTTCGTGGTGTTGATGGCCATCGCCTTCGCACCCCTCCCACTCGATGCCCATGACGAACATGATTTCCAAGTAGAATTTCAGGAGGACGGCACATACCACATCGTCAACGCGACGGATTTCATGATGGCGCCACTCGGTTCAGACCAAGAATTCCGTGAAACCACTGAAGGGCTGCTCCCGTTTGAGGAGTACAATGCCGACCGTGATCGCAATGAGTTCACAGGTGAACCCAGGGTGTTAAGCGCGGCCCAACTCGCGGAACTTCTGGACCATCTTGCTGATTCACGGTTCAGTTTGAGCGTACAAAACGGCAGCATGGCTGGATTCTATGCGGGTGAAAATCACCCGACGAGCCTTGGGGATGGGCCTGTTGATTTCATTCCACAGAAAGCCCGACAGTTGATTTGGGAACCGTTGAACATGGGCATTTCCATCCAGTGGATGTTCATTGGCATCGGGGCCGGGTTCCTCCTAGGAGGCTCCCAGGGAATGGCCCGGTCGCTGTTCTGTCAGATGGTGCCAGAGTCGCGTAGCGCTGAATTCTTCGGTTTCATTGGCTTCTTTGGGCGTGCAGCATCATTCATTGGGCCAGCGTTGTACTTTGGTGTCAGCGGCATCGCCGATGCTCGGACAGCCATTTTGTCGATTATGCTCCTTATCGTGCTTGGCGTGATTTTGACGTGGTTCGTGGACGTTGAAGAAGGGGCGCGCATCGCTGCTGAGGAAGACGCGAAGTACGCGAAGATGGCCGGAGAGAGCGAGTGAAGTCCGAGCAAGGATGATAGGACATCTGAACGAATTCCGTTCAGATGATGCCCCCGCCTGCTCCNCTCCCNCCTCCTGATGACGATCCTTGGGACGAGTTCGATACGGCCCCTGCTCCTGTTGTGGCCCCGCCGATGCCGGGTCCTCCGGCGCAAGCCGGTGGTGCGGTCGCGCCAGGCTTGCCGATGCCACCCGTCGCCGGGGCGATGCCAACGCCNGCTCCCGCCGAAGGCNTGGTTCCNGCGACNGAACCGGTNGCCCAAGCCGTNGTGCAGCCCGTTCCCGCCGCTGCGGTTCAGCCCATGATGACCAACCTTGGCGGACAACAGGTCATGATGCAAGCGGGCATGGTGCCGGTGCAGGGCGCGACCGTGGTTCAGGTGCCAGTTCCTGTCGCCAAAGAGCCGCGTGAATGGCCGCCGCTGACCCACATGATCGTGATGGCCGGATTTGGACTGCTTCTTTTCACGGCCCTCTTGGTGCTCTTTGCGAACCTTGCTGATCCGCCCTCTGAGTTGGACTACCCATTGGACGACGACGCAACCTTCGAAGATCTGCAGNAAGCTTCCGATGATCTTGCACAAGACCAGGACAAGTACGACCGTCGCCAAGCCGTCTACGGTGCTTTTTCGCTGTTCTTCGCCACGGTGGGTCAACTGGCCGTTGTTGCTGGTTTGCTCTTGTACACGGTGAAGGACGCGGAAGGCATGCCTGCTCCTGTTCGAGCCGTGCTTTTCGGTGGCGTGCTGTTGTTCCTCATCCGTATGCTGACCAACGGCTTGGACCTTGCAGCTTTGCTCTAAGCATCAACTCAGTCGGTGTTGCCATCCCGGTTTGAAATCGGTGAATCCATCGAATCCAAGATCTTCGTCTTCATCCTCGGTGGTGTTTTCATCGTCTTCAGGGAGGTGCGTGCAGGCTGCCATGAAGGCCCTGAAGAGTTCTCGTTCGAGGTATTTGAAACGCGAAAGGAGTTCCTGAATCGCGTCCATGACCCGTTGCATGACGACATGGTTGGCGTGTGGGAGGAGTAATTTTTGCCGAACAACAAGGGCATCCGCGGCGTCAATGGTGGTGGCTGCAATAGGGTCCGGCAGGAAACCAGTACGNTCCGAGCCATGGATGGCGTTGGTAAAGAAATCAAATGAGATGGCGTCAGCCGCGTCCTCATCGATGTTCATGAACGTTTTACGGACCATAGGATGGATTGGAAGGACCATTCTCAGAATGACGATTTCTTCAGATTCACCGATGGCATACGCCTCGAAGATGTGGTTCGCGATGGTCACAATGAGGCTGTCCTCTTCNTTGCGGAACATCCATTCCTCGATGTCGTGCNCTGCGAGGTTGCGATCGGCAACGTAGCCTAGCCTCCAGCAAATCTCGGAAAGACGGTCGAGTGGGGTGACAAATCCATCCATATGGCCGATTAACGGCGCATTGGTTTGAAGCCTTCCGTCTTCAAGCAAGAGGGGACGGCGCGGCTGCGTTCACGTCATCGCTCACGCCTTCTGCGTAGCGGGCAAAGTTGTCGTTGAACATCCGNGCCAAACGGTCCGCAGTCGCATCATATGTTGCCCCNTCGGCCCACGTTTCGCGGGGCTGCAGCACGTCTTCTGGAACCCCGGGGCATGACGTCGGGACTTCGAAACCAAAGCGGCCGTCGGTGACGTACACCACGTCATCAAGGTCACCGTCAAGCGCCGCGTTGAGCATGGCGCGGGTGTAGCGNATCTTCATCCGCTGACCGACGCCGTACGCACCGCCCGACCAACCCGTGTTGATGAGCCAGGCGGTGGCACCGTGTTCGGCCATCTTGGACGAAAGGAGGTCGGCGTAAACGCCGGGGTGCATGGGCATGAACGGTTCACCAAAGCACGCGGAGAAGGTGGCTTGTGGTTCTTTGACGCCCACCTCAGTTCCGGCCACNTTCGCGGTGTANCCNGAGATGAAGTGGTAGGCGGCNTGTTCTGGNGTGAGCCGAGAGATGGGCGGAAGNACGCCGAAGGCGTCGCAGGTCAGGAAAATGACGTTTTGCGGGTGACCGCCNTTNGAGTCGTGGGTGCGGTTGTCGATGAATTCGATCGGGTAGGANCCACGGGTGTTCTGCGTNTTGCTCGTGTCAGCAAAGTCGGGCACGCCGCCNTCATCGAGGACGATGTTTTCCAGCACNGTGCCNAANCGNCGGGTGGTGCCGAAGATGGCCGGCTCGTCTTCTTCGGAGAGATCGATCAGCTTGGCGTAGCACCCTCCTTCGAAGTTGAAGACGCCGTTGGCGCCCCAACCGTGCTCGTCATCACCGACGAGGGCGCGCTTGGGATCTGCGGAAAGCGTGGTCTTTCCGGTGCCAGAGAGCCCGAAGAAAATGGCCGTGTTCTCACCGTTTGTGTTGGCTGAACAGTGCATTGGAAGGATACCCTTCTTCGGCAGGATGAGGTTCATCACAGAGAAAATCGACTTCTTGATTTCACCAGCGTATCGGCTTCCGCCGATGATCACTTCTTTGGCGGCGTAATTGACAATGACAAAAACGTGAGAATTCACACCGTCCACTTCAGGGACGGCCTCGAAGTGAGGTGCGTGCAGTACGGTAAACTGAGGCTCATGATTGGCCAATTCATCCTGATTTGGGCGCACAAACATGTTCCGGGCAAAGGCGCTGTGCCAAGCGTTGTGGGTCACCACGCGGATAGGAAGGGCTTCGCTTGATTCTGCACCGCAATACAGGTCCTGTACGAACAAGGCGTCGCGTGCTTCGAGGTAGGCAACGACCTTGGCTCGAAGCGCAGTGAAGGTGGCCAAATCGGTAGAGACGTTGACATCGCCCCAATTGATGTCCTCGCTCGTGCTTGATTCTTCGACGATGAATTTGTCGTTTGGTGAGCGGCCGGTGCGCTCGCCCGTTTCGGTTACCAGCGCCCGGTGGGCGGAGAACACACCCTCGCCACGTTCGACGGCGAGTTCGATGAGCTGCGCTGCATTCAGGTTCCAATGGACGTCGCCTTGAGGCGCGAGGCCATGTTGGCTAAGGTCGCCGCTGATGCTGCCATGTGCGGCGGGCATAACGCGCGGTTCAACCGACCCTCTTAGGGACTTGCGGTCAATAGGAGTCGGTGTGCGCAGCAACACCGCTTCAACACACCATCCGGGCCCTTCTTTCAGCACAAGCATCAGCACACGCCCCGAGCCTTGAAGTTCCGAACATCAAGACCGGGGCATGGAAGAACCGCAGGAGGACGACCTCCTTCGTGAGCGGGCCTTCCAACGAGCCGGAGGGTTGGACCTCTCCGGATTCGCGTTGAACGTGGACGATGAGTCGTCCCCCGAGGAGGACGTTCAGCCTGAACCGGAGGACATCGATGCTGCGATTGGCGACGTGTACTCGCCGTTCGGAGCGCCCTCCGCAGATGACGGTCCTTCGGAGGACGTCGTGACGGGAATCGCCGTGGAAGGTGAACGCCGGCTTGGACAGGGCTTGCTCGTGGCGATGGTCGTGGCCTATTCCGCCTTGGCTGCATATGTGGGGACCGCGTTGCCTCCGCAGATTGCAGCTCCGGGTCTGCTGATCCTTGGCATCGTTGGTCTGTGGCTCGGTGAACGTTGGATTCCTCGCCCCTCAATGCGCCTGCTCGGAGTCACATGGGTCATCATTTCGATGAAGATCCTGTACGGTTTTGCCCTCGACGCACACCATTGGGGTTGGTATGACGTTCTTCCAGACGCTGGGCTAGGGCTGGGCGTGACGTTGCTGGCCTTGGTTGGCCTCAACGTGGCGCTGGCACAACGCCATGATGACGACGCCATCGCCGCTCAAGCAACACTGATTCTGTTGCTGGTTGGAAGCGCAGCAGGCGGCCTATACGGCGAATTTGGCGTGGTCGTGATGATCGCCTTCGGCACCATGGTCCTTCATGGAATGGCCTTGTTGAGGGGAACGGGAAACCTCGCCAGCCTCGGCATCGCAGCCTCTTACCTCTGGGTGGGCGTGCATGCACTCTCCGACGGCTGGGTTGTGCTTGGGCTGCATCTTGTGCCTCTCGAAGACGGCCTCCTCACCTTCCTTCTGATGGCGACCATCACCGGTATGAACGCCGTCATGGCAACGCGCTTTGCTCAGCACGAGAATTGGTTTTCCTCGGCTCTCGAGGCCCTCGGCGTGGGGCGTCCTGGTTTGTGGGCGGTCTCCGTCGGCCTCGGAATGGTCGGAGCGACCTTGTCGGTGGCCGCGAACCGTGAAGACGTCGGGTATGCATTGGCGCAGGTGGCCTTGCTGCTGACCGCGTTTTCAGGGTCCTACCTCGCGGTGCGTGGCGTGGCGTGGCCTTCGCTTCAGGCGTGGGTGCTGTGGCTGCCTTCAGTGCTGACCTTGGCGTTGATTCCTCTCGTGGCCCTTGAGGTGAACGTGGGCGGGTGGTCCGTGTACGCCCTGCATGCTGCTTTGATGGTCGTGTGCACTTCGGTGGTCATCCTTCAGAACGAAGCCAACGTCTCCGATCACGTCCTTTGGGTCGGTTCGGTTGCGCTCGTGGTCTTGTTGACCCTGCTCGTGCCCGCTGGAGGGGAGGATGCCGGGCAGGCCTTGTTGGTGGGTGGCGTGCTCATCGTCTGGACTGGTCTTGCTTGGCTGGCCCTTCGGCGTGATGCTCCTTCACTGGCGGGAACGGCCGTGTTGAGCCCGTGGGTCTGGGCCATGTTGTTTGTGGGGGATTTCGACGACCGCTTGCTCTCCAGCGACATTGTGTCCATCGAACTCAACGGCCAGTTGTTGGGGGCCTTCCTCGCAGGTTCGCTGCTCATCACCTACGTCGTCAACCTCCGGTTGGGAGACACGGGCGTCAATTTGGGACGGAACTTCACAGGAGGCACCGAATTGAGCGCCCGCCTTCGAGATGCTGGAAGTTTGGACTTGTGGACCGCCGGCTCAGCCCTGGCCTTGCTCACCGTGTTGGTCGCCCTGATTGGCGAAGGCCTTCCCCTCGAAATCGGTCTTGTGCTGATGGTTGTCCCCGTGTTGGTCGAAGCCTCGGTCGCTGCGCTTGGTGGCCGTCGGCATCACCCACGCCGCACACTGACGTTGACCGGCGTGGCGTCACTCATCGTCGTGTGGAACCTCGGGCATGCGTCCGTCTTTGCTGCAGCCTTGTTGGTTTCCATCGTGGTCCTGATGCTGGACGCGGCCCGCCGCCGCGAACGCGTCGAGAACCTCGATGAATTGGCAGACATGGACGTCGACGAAGGTGGCCTGCACGCCCTGTTGCTCGGTTTCCTGATGCTGATGGCCCTCGTGCGTTGGCTGCAGCCTCAATCCGGCACGCTTGACGGTCTTAACCTGTCCAGCGACGCTGGCGGCTTGGGCCTCGTCACCGCGCTCGCCCTTGCCTTGTTCGTGCGTCGAGAAGTGTTGAGTGGGCGCTTGATCACCAATGTGTTGACCGCGCTTGGCTTGTTGGTCGCCATGCTGCTGGTCAGCCTTGAGGCCGTCCTGCCCTGGCTCCAATGGGCGCTGGGATTGATGTTCGTTCTCACCGGTGGGTGGTTGAGCATCCAAGGCGAAATGCGGAGTGCGCTGCAAACGACCGCTCGCATTGAACAACGTCGCGCGGAACACGCGGAAGTTGAAGCACGCAGAGCTGCCTTTGTTGACCGGATTGGGCACTCGGACGGCTCGACCATGCATCGTTTGGAAAACACCACTCAAGGCGCATCCTTGGACGTCGCCAACGCAGCAGCCTTGCGGCGCACGGCCGAGAGTTCAACCTCCCGCCGCCCAACGGTGCGCACCTCAGACGAGGACCTTGACGGATTAGAACACCGTCCAACGGTGCTCATGGCCTTCATTGGCGCCACCTCCTTGAGCGGGGCCATCGCGGCTTGGCTTGGCGTGAACCACGCCTTGACGTTGGCGACGACCGCGTTACTGATCACCGCCTTCATCGGGCTTGCGCGCTGGTCTGCAGACCGTTTGGAGATGCCCCTGCCTCAACTGTTGGGCGTCGACGCACCTGTGGCCGTCGGGCTCGCTGGATTGCTGTTGGTCGAAATCACAGGGCGCGTAGGGGGCTTTGTCGTGCTGTTGGACGATCAAGTGCACGTGCTGGCCTTTGTGGTCGGAGCGTTGCTGGTTGCGTCGATGCATGTGCTGGGGCGAGACCAGCTTGGCCTTCGGCTCCCGGCCTTTGCGGACGCCTTGCTCTGGACCCTCGTAGCAGGGCGTATGGTCACGCTCTTTGTCGGCGGCGAAGTTCCCCTTCCGTTGCAAATCGACCCGTTCGAAGGAGAACCTATGGCGTGGATTCTGCCCCTGATGGTCCTCGAAGCGGTGTTGATCGCCCTCGTTCTGCTTCACGAGTGGGTCGAAGGCGTTCGCCGTCGGCGTGACCTTCCAGACCAGCGTGGTGCGGGAGGCCGTGCGATGACAGCCTTGCTTCCTGTTGCCTTGTCCTTTGGACCGGCAGGCCTGCTGGCCTTGCTGCTTGGACTGCGTCGTGGCATCATGTGGCGGCAACCTGCGGTTCCGCTGTTGGCTGGCATTGCCCTTCCTGTGGCGTGGGCCTCGCTGGCTTTCTGGCTTGGCCCGGCTTTGGGGCTGTCCTTGCCCGGCGTGATCCCCGCAGCCCTCTTCATGGGAGGCGTATCGCTTGCCGTGGCTGGTTGGACGGTGGTTCGCGAACAACCGTTGTGGCTGGCCGCTGCCCTGCAAGGAAGCCACATTTTGCTCATTCCTGCCGCGTGGAGCGGTTTTGGATTGTCGGGTGCTGTGGTCGCCTTGTTGGTGCTGAGCGGTGGCTCGTGGGTCATCGGCATCTTGGTCTTGCGCAGGTCGTGGCGCGTGATTGGTCTCGCCGACCTATTGGGTGCATGGACCGGCTTTGGCATGGCCCTTGTCGGCGGCGCCCCGACCAACACCGTCCTTGTGATGCTCGTCATCACCGTGGTCTTGCTGTCCATCGTCACATGGTTGACACAACGCGACGCTGACGAGATTGCCATCGATTGATCAGGACGGGGCAAGCGCGGGCCGAAGCGCATCGTCCACGGCTTGAAGCAAGGCCACCATTCGCTCTTCGAGTCGTGGTTCGTCCGTGCGTGCACTGAGGCTGGTTTTGGCTTGTGTGCCGCTGTTGCGAACACCAAAACTGAACCTCGCCCCGTCCAAGGTGCCTTGCACCAAGAGCAGGTTGGGTTCTGCCTCGAGACCTCCTGATGTGACGTCCTTCGCGTCCGGCAAGGTCGAACGTACAGCTGAGCGAACCGCTTCTGCCAGCGGGCCGGTTCCCGTCCAACGTGAGCGGTCCGATGGTGCGATGGACGTCCGGCGCTTCCAGCCCCCAGTTTGTTGGACGCCGCCTTGGCGGCCGAGCCCGGCCAGAAGTACTGCGACGAGGCTTGCGGCTCCGTCCCCAACAAGAGACCAGCCCCCTTCGCGGCGAGAAGGCAGGACAAGGTGGCCGGAATCCTCCACGCCCATGACGGCCGGCAATGCGGCCGTGCTGCCTTCGGCAAGTGCCACGGAAAGCCATCGGTCGCCCACGGCGGTTTCCAGCACCTGATTCACGTGGGGCATGGCCGATGCACGGCTTGTCAAAGCAAGGTCTGATTCGATTGAAGCCGCGACCGTCCATGCCCTGTCTCTGGCGGCTGCGTTGAGCAGACGAAGCGCCATTGCATCCCCGTCCACCACCGCCGGGCCTTCCCTTTCAGCAACCAGCATGAGGCATCGATCCCCGTCTCCGTCAAGCGCAGCGGCAAGCATGGTTCCCTCAGGCGCTTTACGCACCTGTCGGAGGAGAAGATGGTCTTCCTGCAAGGCTTGAGCCCACGTCCACCGTTGTCCGGGCGACAGTTCACCTGCGCCGCAATGCCGGTTCATGGCCGTGGCCGCATGGCTGACTTCCTGCACGTCGAGGCCGTTGGCCTCGAGCCAAGCGGGGAGCCAACCGACGGCCGAACCCCGGCTCAGGTCAAGCAGAAGCGGAGCATGTGCATCGTGGATTAAGGCCCCTTCCGTTTCAGGGAACATCGCCTCGAGGTCATCCATTCTGGCGGTCAACCATGCCCCGTGGACCTCATCGACATCAACGTCGCTGGCCAGAGGTTTGACCAAACCTTGCATCAGGTGAATGAGGTCATGATCCTCCTGGGCGAGATCCAGCATCGTGCGTGTGATGCTTCGCTCCATCGTTGGGGTGGATTTGCGACCCGCCTCATCGAAGACCTTCAATCCCGAATCTTCGACCGGGTTGTGG
>PBMM01000014.1 GCA_002723635.1 Methanobacteriota archaeon
GTCGCAGACAACTGCCCCGAGTGGAGGGAAGGCCAGCCCATCATCCTCAACGAAGAGGGCGATTTCACGCTCGGGCCTCTCCCCGAGTGATGCTCAGCTGCTCACCTGCGACGCGCGCAAGGAAGGCGCAACGCCATCCACCAGAATCATGTGCGGGACGGTCAAGGCCGCGAGACCAATGAAGACCACCTGCAGCACGGCCTCGTTGAGTGGNATCTCGCTTGAGCGAGCGGCAAGTGCAACGATTCCACAACCCCANGTGANNAGGGTGAGGATGATTGTCGGTTTGGCAACGTCAAAGGCTGCCAAGGCTTCCCCAAAGATGCGCTGCATGCTCCGGAAATGCCGTGCGGANTGAATCAGGCAGAAGTACACCGCGAAGCCGAACAAAGGCGGCGTGACCGCAAAGAGGGTGGCTAGACCGATGGTCTCGATGACGTATGATCTACGGTCATCGCCAGATTTCCTGATACCCACGATCACGATGCTTGCGNCAACAACAACCGAGGCGACGTCCAAAAAGAGCCACACGAATCCTGTGTCTGACCCGACCAAGCTTTGGAAGACGAGGTCTGCCTCCACACGATGGAACTGACTGATGCCCGCAATCACCAAACCNCCTCGGGCAAACCCTTCAGGCAGCCACGTGCTGNNGTTCTCATCAGCCACGTCACCTCGTCCAAAGTGGAGGAGGCTAATCGCAAGAAAGAGGGTAAAAGTGAGGACAGGGGCTATGATCCATGCCAGCACCACGGCTGCGGCAAGGCCAACATACGACAACANGAAAATTGCTGCTTTGGTGCGTTTGCGCATCCATCCGAAATGGAGGGCTAATGCACCGTCCATGGCGCCGTGAGGCAATCCGATGAACACAATGCACGCCAATGCGAGCAGGTTCAATCCGCCAAGCGAGGTTCCTAGATCGAGTGGGGTCATGCCACCACCTTACGAGGCCGTTGAAACATCAGCTTCGATACGCCCCGAATGAAGGGCCATTTCGGCATCGTCATCATCACTTTGAGACGGAGTCGCCANGTGGCCTGGCCGCTCATAAAGCGGATGAATTCGTCCCCAGTGAGCCTTGAGGCCATCCCTGAGAACATCGAAGGGCCATGTTTGGGCCAGTGTTTGAGCACGACCAACAAGACCTTGTCCATCCACACGTCAATGCCCTTGTGCGGTCGCTTGAACCGAAGTGGCTTGCCGGAGTTTACGTCTTCGATGGCGCGCTGGATTTGCTGCTGGATGAAGACAAAGGTGTAGCCGCTGGCCGGACGAATGGCCCCCGCGTTGGCTCCGAGGCCAGGGATGGAAGGGTCNTGGGGAGAGAGCGTGCCCATCGGGATGATACCCTTCTCTTCGTGATGCACGTTTGTGACCTTTGCGTGGTGGTGCTCCATCAGGTAGGCATGGATGGCATCGACGTAGTACGCNTCATGCATGGGTTGAGTGCTGAAGATGGTTGATTCCACAAGCGCCCGGGTCNTNGAAAAGGGAAGCAGATAGATGAAATGCATCCCTTGGCTTTGGTCCACNCGGAAATCCATCAAGATCGCCGTGCTGTCGTCNAACACGGGTCGGTCAATTTCCACTTCCAATCCATGGAAATGTTGCAACATTGCGTTTGGGCTTGGACGTGGGGGCCGGGAATCGAACACGAGGCCATTTTGAACCGGTTCAGTCCCATCCATAGTGAAAGTGACATCGTGCGATGCAGCAGCAGACCTGCAGCGATCCANGTAGGCCAATTTGTGCATGACGTGATACGCATGGTCGGTCGAGGAGAGTCTGGCCGTGGTCTCGTGCGTGACNATGGACCACGTTGACCAGGATGCCCGGGCGGTCGATGCGGCGAAGTCCAGCCCCTTAGTGTTCCAAAACCCGAGCATGTGGTCGTGTGGCTCGGGCGCCTCGTTGGGGCGCACCACCGTCAACGCATGATTGGGGATTTGGTCGGCCACCGAGGCCAAGCTCATCGCGGCAACNCCGTCGCCAAGAAGCANGGTCTCGACCGTCATCATNGGCCACCTCTTGGCAGCATGGTGGCCGACAGCAGTGCGTGCAAGGTCGCGTTGTGTCCCGGGCGCGTGTGAGGAAGCCTTCGAGCGAGGCCGAAGGTGGCTTTGAGGGTGCAGAATGCTTTGGTGGGCTTGCTGGTTACGTGTTTTGGCCCAAACCAAAGGTGTTCAGACCGGAGGAGTTGGACGCCAATTTGTCGGTAAATCTTGGCGGCCACACCGATGGAAAAATGCGCCCTAAACGGCAGGTAGGCAAGCCCAACCCGCCCGCTTGCATAATATTCCTCGGCCAGGGCGAGAAGCCGGCGCACTGCCGTTGTCAGGATGGCAGCATCGTCGCCCGTGGGGTTTTCTGCAGCACGGAGGATGTCCTCTGGGGACATGCCCCGGGTCCATGAGGCGGGGAGGTAGCGCCGCCCCATCTTGGCGTCTTCGACCACATCACGAGCGATGTTGGTAAGTTGCATAGCAATGCCAAGATCGATGGCATGTGCTTCAGCGCGGGGGTCCTGAACGTTCAACACCTTGCACATGAGGAGGCCAACGGTGCCCGCAACCTTGTAGGCATACTGGATGAGTTCCTTTTCATCACGGATCAACACCTCGGGACGTTGGTCGTCCATCAAGCCTTCAACCAACGAACCGATAACATCGATCGGAAGGGCGTGAACCTCGACCAAATCACGGAACTGGTCGAGCACTGGGTGGTTGCCCCACACTCCGAGTTCGAGGTCCGACTGGATGACCTTGAGGTGTGCAGGGCCGTTGGGGATGTCACCGTCTGCCATGTCGTCGAGGACACGACAGAAAGAGTACAGGCGGGCCGCGTTGTGTCCAACGGTGCGGCCTAGGAACCGGCGGGCCCAGAAGAAACTCTCACCGCTGGTGGCCAACACTTGCTCAGGGTCGCCGAGCCTCAATTCGGCGTCCTTCATGGGAAAAAAANGGTGTTCGTGAGAATATAACTGGTTGTCTTTTTGCGAGATATTTCTCAAGGCAAAAAAGCGAATATTCTCATACCGAGGAACTGGACGTCCTCCATGGTCAATGCCGATTTCCCAGATCGTTCAGCAGCGGTCATCGGGAGTGGTTTCGGNGGGCTTGGCGCGGCCATACGGCTGCAAAGCGCGGGAATTCAGACGGTCCTCTACGAAGCGAGAGATCTTCCAGGAGGAAGAGCCTACGTCTACCACGACGACGGCTACACCTTTGACGCTGGTCCGACGGTCATCACCGCCCCACATACGCTCACAGATTTGTTCGAACTTACGGGCCGACGTTTGGAGGATTACATCCGACTCATCGAAGTCACACCGATGTACCGTCTGATCTGGAGCGATGGCGACCGCTTCGATTACGTGCGAGATGAAGCCACTATGGTGGAACAAATCAGGGCACGTAGTCCACGCGATGCCGAAGGGTACCAGAAGTTCTTCCAATACGCCAAGAAAGTGTTTGACAAGGGGTATACAGGACTTGCAGACCGCCCCTTCCTCCGTTTCTCGGACATGCTCGCGGTGTCTCCCTCACTGATGCGTCTGCGGGCCGATCGTTCCGTTTACAANACCGTGGCCAAGTACGTGAAGGATGACCACTTGAGGCAGGCGCTGAGTTTCCACTCGCTGCTGGTGGGAGGGAACCCCTTCCAGACCTCGTCCATCTACACGTTGATTCACTTTCTCGAGCGAGAATGGGGCGTCTACTTCCCAGAGGGTGGAACGCACGCTTTGGTCCGTACGTTGGTCCAGTTGTACGAAGAACTTGGTGGGGAACTCCGGCTCTCCACGCCTGTTGACGGGATCGAAGTGATNACGGAAGGTGGACGCACAAGGCANCGTGTATCGGATGGAAAAGGTGGTCAGGAGACTTTCGACATGGTGGTGTCCAACGCCGACGTTCACCACACCTACAGCAGGNTGTATGCCTCATCGCCCGTAGCNCAGCGACGAACGCGAAAACTGGAGAAGGCCGATTGGTCGATGTCCCTGTTCGTGTTNTATTTNGGCACGGACATTCCCTACGATGATGTGGCCCATCACACAATTTTGTTCGGGCCACGCTACAAAGGCCTCCTCGATGACATCTTCAAGGGAAGCGAACTTCCTGACGATTTCAGCCTGTATCTACACGTGCCGACAGTCACGGACAAGAGCCTGGCTCCGGAAGGATGCAGTGCTGCCTATGTCCTTGCTCCTGTGCCACATCTTGGACGTGCAGACGTCGATTGGAACGCCATCGCTGAGGCGTACGGAGATCGAATCATTGAGGCCTTGGAAGTCGAGATGCCAGACCTCAGCAAACACATCGTGACGCGGCGGCACATCACCCCCAAGACGTTTGAAAACGAACTTGCGGCATTCAAGGGCTCGGCCTTCTCGGTGGCTCCGAAATTGACGCAGAGTGCATACTTCAGGCCCTCCAACAAGGACTCAGGCATCCCGGGTCTGTACCTTGTTGGCGCTGGCACACATCCCGGAGCGGGATTGCCNGGCGTGTTGAACTCTGCGAAGGCCACGGTCGACCTCATTCTCTCGAATGAGCGATGAAGACCAGATGACTCGAATCATCCTTGGTANATGGCTAANGCATCCTCAACCGANGCGTCCTCNCAGATGATGGCATGGCATGCGGCGGCCATGCGGACCGCCTCTTCAGTGCCCTTTTGGTGGATATTCCGTCCCGTCGCCGCGCCCCTGCATCCAGACACATGGATTTGATCATGAAGGCGCTGAAGGAATTCCTTGGGGGGCATCGAGCCGCCGCCGGAGCAAATGATGCCGGTGCGTCCGGCCGCTTCGGCGGCAACGCCGAGGCTCTCGGGCTGCGTCATGCCATCGAATGCGCGAGGGTAATTCACCTTGGCAAAGTCGGCGCCGATGCAGGCTGCGACACCAGCTGCGCCGGCGATTAACTGGGGGTCCTTTTCGTCGGTGACGGCTTGGCCGCGAGGGTACATCCAGACCACTGCAAGCATGCCAAGTTCGTGCGCTTGGCGAATGAAGGTGGCCGCTTCGGTGAGCATTTCATGCTCATGTTCGCTGCCGAGGTAGACCGTGTAGCCTATGCCAACGACGTTGATGCCGTTGTGGACCAGCGACATCACGTCGTCCATGTCCCACATGGCCAGGCTGACCGGGTCGCGCTGTGAGGTTTTGACGAGGTTGGTCTTCGAGTTAAGCTTGACCAGATACGGAATGTCAGGGGCGTCTCGAGCGTACTGAGCGATGAGGCCAAGCTGCCCTGCGAGCACGCCGAGCGTTCCGTCAGCATAGGAAAGGTCCCCGATTTCGAAGAGGTGGGCGGGATCGTTGGAAGAAAGAGGAATGCCTTCGCCGTAGAAATCATCGTTCAGGTGCTCGATTTTCTGATCGCAAGCGAAGAGGTTCATCAAGCCAGTTCCCGCCGTAGCGTTGAGGTAATTCTCGACGTAGGTGTCGATGAGTTCGTCGGGCACGTCGGCAGGCACCATGACATCGCTGGGGTCCATGGTGGTCGTCGGCCGTGGCGGGATTTCAACGCTCCGTTGACCTTGCTTCGCGATTCTCCACGAAGTATTGCTTGCGCCTGCTCGGGCGTGATGATCTAAGGTGTCTTGATGACCTCGGATTGGATGCACGTTTGACAAAACTACTGCTTGCTGGCTCGATGCAGCGACATCTCCGAGAAGGGATAGGCATCATGACACCGAAATAGCGCGCAGTGTTTGTCCCGTCCTCGTGACGCTCAACCCTACCGCGAGGGTAACCAAGGCCTCAAACGCGCGTGGTTTAGGGATGCCTAAATTTTTAAATCCCTCATGGTGGGGAACATCGCTCGTCGATAGGGAGACGGCATGAGGACGATATCTTGCGGCGACATTTCATTTTCCTCGCTCTTGTCCTTACTGCCTGCTTGATCGCCCCCACGACCCAAGCCATGGACGCTGCTGCCGAGGAGGACGAGGGTTCCTTCAACCTCATCATTTACTTCTTCCTTGGCATTGCCTTAGTCGGCTGGACGTTCTTCCTCGGTTTGGTGGGCGGAGCGATTCTGCACATCGTCAAAAGGTCAAGAAAGCCGTATACGCCCAAACACCCCGTGAAGTGCAAATGACGCCACCAGCGGACGAATGTCGCGCTTCAAGCCGGTGGAGCGGTCACTGTCCAGTAAAGGATGGGATGCGCTTCTCGACGTATGCTGCGATGCCTTCTTTTGCGTCGTCGCTGAAGAAGAGCGCCGCCTGGAGTTCACGCTCGAGGGCGAGGTGGTACTCGAAGGGAATCTCGGGTCCGGTCTGGCAGGAGCGCTTGATGTTGCCCACGGCCTTGGCGGCCTTGTTGGGCAGGGTGAACTGAGCGCTGACCCAATCGAGCATCATCTCTCGGAATTCGGTAGCATTGCCTTCCCAAATCTGATTGATGAGGGTGTAGTTCTTTGCGTCCTCGAAGGACATGAGTTCACCGGTCACCATCATTTCGAGGGCCTTGGCCTTGCCGATGAGGCGGGTCAGGCGAGCGGTACCGCCGGTCCCGGCGAGCACACCCAGGTTGATTTCAGGCAGGCCGAGCTTTCCACTGTTCTTTCGAGCGATGCGGATGTCTGCAGCCATGGCGATTTCGAGACCGCCACCGACAGCGTGACCGTTGATGGCCGCGATGACGATCTTTGGGGTCTGCTCAAGGCGAGACAGGGTCTCGTTGGCGTGAAGGCAGAAGTTGTACTTGAAGCCGGGCGAGACGCTGTTGAGCATCTTGATGGACGCACCGGCCGAGAAGAACTTCTCACCGGCCCCGATGATGACGATGGCCGTGACCTTGTCATCAAAGCGGGCACGAATGATGGCGTCGTCGAAGTCACGGAACATGCCGTGGGTGTATGTGTTGACCGCAGTGGCGTCACCCTGCAAAGGCTCGCCGCCGGAATCAGAGGCAAGTTCGATGACGGCGATGCCGTTGTCGGTGGTCCCGTAATTGACAAGTTTGTTGGGCATCGCTTCGAAGGTCAGGCCGTAGAGGTCGGACATGAACCGCCCAATGGAAGAGCGGTAATGAAGCAATCGCAGCGTCTTATGACAGCGTCGCCTCGGTCTCGTGGGCTTCTCCGTCTCTGCTCTCGAAGGAGGTGTGGCCACCGCCACGGCGTGCTATCTCCCACTGGGCTTTCACTTCGAGGGCCGCCTCGCTCTGTTCCCACATGTCACGAGATTTGGCCGCACGGAACGGCAAGCGTTTCGGTTTGGTTGGCCCCTTGCCTCGTTCCAGCATGAACGGGGAAGTCAAGGCAAACACGAGGCGCTTGGTGAAACTCGGTCGGAAAAGTCGACCAATCCACCGGAGGCCGTCACCGGAACGTGCCTGATCGCGCATCCAACGGCGGCACATGCGCTTGAACATCCGGTCTCCTACGCGGTTCATCAGCCATCGGTTGGCCACGCTGGTTTGGACGTAAGGCAGCAGATGTCGGCGGACTTGTTTGTCGTACGACGGTCCACCGAGGATATCTTGAGCGGCCAGCACGCCGGACCAGACGGCCATGCGCATGCCGAAGCCCCACATGAAGTCCTGAAGTCCGCCGGACTCTCCAACGAAATGTTGGCCTGTTTCAGGAATGGTGTAATGTCCGTTGAGGGTGAAATCGCCTTTTCCTCCAACACGCTTGATGGGTTCCATGTCGATGTCGGGATAGAGTCGCCGGTAGGTCGCGATGCATTCGTTCAGGAAGCGCTCGCTCTTCTTTTGCTTGCGCCACAAGCAGGTGCAAATGAGCCCAATGCCATCGATGATGATGAGGTAGCTGTAGGCGCCTGGGGCGAGTTTGTCGTTCAGCTGAAACGCGATGTGGTTGGGGTGGCTGGTGCGGAAGATCTCTCCGAGGGCGAGCGCGGACGTGTCCTTGGGGCCGCAGGCGACGATGTCCGCGTCCTTTTCCTTGATGCGAGATTTGTAGTGGAGCGTTGCCCCTGCTTCAATGGCCATTCGCTTGAAGGCTTGATCGATGGTGTGATCGGACATGCCCCGCTCAACGATGCGGTAGGCCACACCGTCGGTCTTTGCTTGCGTGACTTCGTCATCGGGATGGATAAGGTCCACGACGGAAAAGGAGGTCGAGTGAAAGGCTGTAGAGTCGAATCCCCACGATTCCAACTGGTCGAAGAAATCCTCGTCCATGCTCCAGTTTTCCAGCGCTTGGAAGTCTCCATCGAACCGCGCTCCGGAGTCCGCACGTATGTCGTGGACGTGGACCTCACGGCCCGCGCGAGCCAGTAGCGTGGCGGCAGCGAGCCCCGAAAGCCCGGCACCCATCACGACTACAGGACCCTCGCCGTCCATGGGTGGACATCGGCGCGGAGGGTTTGAAGGATGCGCTGTATGAGCATCGTCCATGTCCAACACCGTCTCACCCTTCGAGGTGATTGTGGACACCCCTGATGGGCGGCTTGACCCAGAAGCCTTGCTGAAACGACTGCCGGTTGATGGAGTGGGGGCCGTCGTAAGTTTCGTCGGTCTCACCCGAGGCACAGAAGGCGACACCAACGTGCTGCGGCTGGAATTCGATGCTTGGAAAGAAGAATTGCCGAAGGTGCTGCACAGGCTCGCGAACGAGGCTGGAACGGCCCACGGTCTCAGGGCCGTGGCCATCGCACACCGCATTGGAAGCGTGGAGCCTGAAGAGCCGATCGTCGCGATCCACGTGGGTGCTGCGCANCGCGGACCGGCCTTCGACGCCTGCCGTTGGCTCATCGATGAACTCAAGCAGCAGGCCCCCCTGTGGAAGAAAGAGGTGACCGATCATGGAGCCACGTGGAAAGCCGGACTCGGTTGAAATTGAAGGCATCGTGGACATCGGCCGAAAGCCGGCNGTGGCCCGCCGTGCAGTGGCCGAAGGATGGGTGACCCTTCGTCCAGAAACCCTCGCAGCCATCGTCGCGGGTGGCGTTCCCAAGGGAGACGTCCGCGAAGCTTCGACAATCGCGGCCATCCAGGCGGTCAAAGAGACNCCTCGCTTGATTCCTCATTGCCATCCAGTGCCCATCGAATCGTGCAAGGTGCGCTGGCACGTCGAAGGCGACCGCCTTGGCTGCGAGGTGGAGGTCGGTGCACATTACCGAACTGGGATTGAGATGGAAGCCTTGGCTGGGGTCAGCGCAGGCCTTCTTTGCGCTTTTGACATGGTCAAATCAATGGAAAAGGACGAGGCCGGGCAGTACCCAGTGGCCCGAATTGACGGTCTCCGCGTCGTGGAGAAGCACAAGGCGAACCCCTGAGTCCTGTTCCGGTGTGTTCATCACCCGTCCTTCATTCGCGGACCATGCGCGTCGGTGACGTCTGGCCCCACCTGCTCGAAGCCGTCGACATGGCGGCCTTGGCCAGCGCAGAATGGCGTGGTCTTGGAGACAAGGACGCTGCCGATGGGGCCGCCGTTGAAGCGATGCGACGCTCGTTTGACCACGCTCCGTTTGATGGCCGTGTGGCCATCGGGGAGGGTGAACGCGACGACGCTCCAATGCTCTACATCGGAGAACCGATCGGTGGAGAAATCGGGCGGGAAGGCGCCGTGCAACTCGACATTGCCGTNGACCCGTTGGAGTGCACCAACAACTGTGCTGACAACCTGCCCAACTCGATTGCCGTGCTTGCCGCTGCGCCTCGTGGGGCGCTTTTGCATGCACCGGATTGCTACATGGACAAAATCGCCGCAGGCCCCGCCCTCGCGGGTCACGTGGACCTCGACGGCGACGTGGCTTGGAATTTGGAGCAAGCAGCCCATGCGCTGGACCGCGAGGTCGCTGACGTCCGCGTCGTGGCGCTGGACCGCGAGCGACACGCCGACCTCATCAGGGACGTTCGGGGTGCAGGCGCACAACTCGAACTGATGCCTGACGGTGACGTCAGCGCCGCCATTTGGGCGGCCCGTGACGACGGNCCCTTCGACCTGCTCTTGGGCATTGGTGCCGCCCCTGAAGGCGTCATCACCGCNACCGCCCTNCGTGGTCTTGGCGGGGTGTTCCAAGGCCGCCTTGTTCTTCGAAACGACGAGGAAGCCGCTCGGGCGGCGACCATGGTCGGCGACGACCTTGACCGTCGCTGGGAAGCCGAAGATCTCTGCACCTCGAAAGATGCGGTGTTCATCGCCGCCGGTGTCTGCGACGGCTACCTCCCGGGTGTTGTGTTCGATGAGGGTCGCTCGATCACCAGCAGCGAAGTGATTGACGTTGCGTCAGGCACACTCCGGTCCATCGTGACCGAGCGACGCCGGTGACAAGGGTTCTTGATTCGGGAGGTGTGCCGGTGGGCATGGACGTCGTCGTGGTCGGGAGCCTTGCGTACGATTCAATCGAAACACCTGCAGCCAAAGGCGAACGCCTCCTCGGCGGTTCAGCAACCTATGCGGGGCTTGCCGCATCGGCATGTAGCGCTTCATGTGGCCTCGTTGGTGTGGTGGGCGACGACTTCCGTGAAGAGGACCGGCAACTCCTCACCACGAGTGGCTTGCACCTGGACGGTTTGGTGACCGCAGAGGGGCGCACCTTCCACTGGGAAGGCACGTACAGTGGTGCGATGGGCGAAGCCTCCACCCTGAACACAGAACTCAACGTGTTCGAAGCCTTTGATCCCGAAGTGCCCGGAGCATGGACGACCCCCAAGGTTCTGTTTTGTGCCAACCTTCACCCAGCCCTTCAGGCGAAGGTCTTGGACCAATGCACGCCAACCCGCCTTCGCATGCTCGATTCGATGAACCTCTGGATTGACATCGCTCGTCCACTTCTCATCGACGTGCTCAACCGCGTCGATTTGGTGGTCCTCAACGACGGAGAAGTTCGAATGCTGGCCGACGACGCCAACCTTGTCCGTGCAGCACAATGGCTGCACAGCGAACTTCAACCTGGCTCCATCCTTGTGGTGAAGCGCGGTGAACACGGCGTCCTTGCTTTGCATCCAAGCGGCTTGCTGCATGTCCCATCCGTTCCATCGCCTGGGCTTGTGGACCCCACCGGATGTGGCGACAGCTTTGCCGGGACTTTGGCCGCTCATCTCTCCAAAGGAGACGGCCCAGTCGGTCGCGATGAGCTTCGCATCGGTCTNGAACATGCGGCCGTGGTCGCAAGTTANACGCTTCAGGGCCTCGGTGTCACAGGNTTGGTGGCCATGGAACAAAACGACCGGGCTGAACGNTTGCAGGCNCTTCAGGCCTTGACCCGATGATCACTGGTCCATGCGTTCGAGGTCAAAGTAGGGACGGGATTGTCCAGCCTCGGTTCCGACCTCAATCATGTCGCTGAATGACGAGGAAATCTGACCTTGCCGATCTCCGCTCAAGGTCTCTTCAGACGCGGGCAAAGCAGGCGCTGAGATGTGGTTGAGCAGTTCTCGCATCGCATCATCCCCACGTTCGCCACCGCTTGATCCTGCGTGGACGCGGACATGATCATCGACGATGGCTTGTGACGTCGAATCGGAGCGCAGGCGGGTCCGTTGCCATGTGCTCATGGGCTCGACGTCTTCAGCAGCAACGGCTGCTCCATCCTCGTCGCCGTACATCGCGGCGTATTCCTGTTCTTGTGGAGAAGGCGGTTGCGGGCGAAGGGCCGCATCAAACANGCCGCCGAGCGCGCGCCGCCGCGTGCGAATACTCTGCGTTCGCTGTCGAGGAATCAGGTGGCGCGGGGCCGTAGTGCCAAGTTTGGGTTGCAGATTCANTGGCTGGCCGGCAGGGGCAATTGTTTGACCGTTGGCATGCCGTCGGGCGGTGCCGACGATGCCGCGCACGGGTTCTGGCGCAGGTTCTGGTTCGGGCTCCATCTGGACGGCAGCGGGGTAAGCCTCGTGCAGACCAACCACTGGGAAGTGGGGCGCCGGTTCCGGCGAAGGCATCGGCCTCGAGTGTCCACTTGGGCCCACGAAGCTTGGCAGGTATGGTTCATGACCCGGGTCGAAAGCGGGTAAGGGCGCTTCCATTCGAGGCGCAGGGAGCGCGCGTGTGTCNTGAGGAATAGCCTGCCAACCGTTCCCGGTCACCGCAAAGGGCGAACTGGCTTCGTCACGTGCTTGTTGGGCTTCATCCCTGTCCACGGGCGTTCGCGGGTTGATAGCGTCCTGCGAAGGGCTTGGAAGCGCTTCGCGCTGTTCCACCATGTTGCGTTGTGCACGGGCGTGCAATCCGTCTTGCACCGGAAGAGCCAGCGCTGGCATTGGTACGGGTGCAAGGTAGGCGTCGGACGGCATAGGTGCACGGCGATCNTCGATGGTGATGTTCACCGCAGGTGCTGCCGGGGAAAGGTTGCTGGGAGCCACAAGGTCGTCGTCAAAGAACTCCGCCAAGACCGCTGCATCGGGAGTGGATCGGGGCACGGTTTCACCCTCGAGCAAGCCTGCAATCGGTGCTGGAACGACCAACGCCTCTGGGGTTGAGCGGGGTCGGACGAATTCATTGTAGCCTTCGCGTGCGGCAGCCAGCGGCACACCTGCCATCAGCCGCCCCATTAGGTAGGCGAGCATCATGAGTTTCCCGTCCGCGCCAGTGATGACGTGGCACTCTCCGTTATGCAAGTCGATGGTCAAGGTCGGTCGCCGAGTCAAGGCCCAAGCCGCAACAAGGAGGCAGCCGATGCCCATGACCATGTTTCGGACGGCCACCAATTCAATGGTCCACCCTGCCATGCCGATGAGAATCATCCCAAACAGGTGACTGTATGGTGGCATCAGGTGCGTTTGGTGATGGTTGAAGGTGCTGATGGAGCCAAGGGGAAGTGTGGTGGTTTTTCCCTCCCTTGCTCGGATGAGCAATGCCGAAGGATCGACCTCAACGGCCACCTTCCCCCGCATCCCAGCCAGATGCAGCCCGTCGAGGACCTCGCGGTCCAACTGCATCGGGCCGGCGGANGCCGGCACGATTTCTCCCATCCTNGCGCACTTGATGGAATGGGATATCAATCCTCCCTCANCGGTGCAGCCCCNCAGCAAGGTTGCAGAGGAGGGTTTCCANCGCCGAACTATGCTTGCTGTTCGAGTCGCCCGGACCCAATGATGCGGGGTTTCGAATCAAGCTGAGCGATCACGGCTTGAGGCGGAGCATGCGCTCGNATCANGGCAGGATGGTCCCATTCAACCGTGAGGACGTTGCCTTCTGCGGCCGTCACTCGNCCCACAATGAACTGNAGGTCCACTGAGAGGTGAATTACATCGCCGGTTTGCAAAGTCCGTCGCTGGAAGGGTGATGGCGTCAGGTGTACCTTGGATTGAGCATGTGGGTGCATGGCCGGTGCCCGGTGCGTGCCGGTGCGTGGGTCGTCCAGCGGAGGGTGAACGATGACTGTGCCTCCAGAGAGGTGGGCTTCCTGAGCGTTCCTCAAGGCCAGGCCAACGCGGTCGCCCGCGGTCGCGGTGGGAACGTCGTCGTCCATCACCTGAAGCGACTTTGCCGTCCCTCCTCCTTCAGCGGGGAGGAGAAGGAGCTCATCGTGTTGGTTGACGGTTCCCGCCTGAACGTAGCCAATAGCCACAAGGCCAATGCCACGGACATTGAAATGTTGGTCAACAGGAATCACCAACGGCTGTGTTGATGCCTCTGCAAGTTCCTCGGACAGGTCGTCCATCAGGGCGTAGAACCGTTCCCTCAGATGAGGGCCGTCTTCGGCCTCAAAGGTCCACGCGCCAAGACCGGCCTGTTGGAAGAGGCCCTTGGCCTGCTCCTCGTCAATCCACCCTCCGTCCCTTGGTCGAATGACGGCGATGCCTCGTTCGATTCCCGCGCTGGCGAAGGCGACGAGCGCTTCACCAAGCGTGGCGTCGACGGCTTCCACCTCGATCAGGCCAACACGTGCAGCGGACAAAGCGTTGAGGAGGGGGCGAAGGCGTTCAGGGTACTTCGCGGGCCGAATAATCGACAGGATCCGTGCGCCACCGTCGCCCGATTCTTTGTGAACGTAGGTGTGGACATCGCGCTGGTCGCTGGGTTTGGCAATCAGACGCGCGAGGTCGTCAGTGGCCACAGCGGCGATGTTGAGGACCGGCATGACAAGGCCTCGAGGTGTTCCCCATCAAGCCTTGGACGCGGCTCTGCTGCGAAGCATGTTCGCGCGGAGTTCTTCGGCGTGGGCCCATTCACTCTCAGCTTCTGCGCCTTCAGGGGTCATTTGCGGAATTGGAATGGGTCGCATCATTGAATCGATGGCGACGAAGAAAAAGTAGCCTTCACAAATGGGACGGCGTGCCCAGTCTGATTTGCTCATCGATTGTGCGGTCACCTTGACGCACGCTGTGTGGGTGGAGGTATACACCACTTGGCCGGTCACTTCGAGAAGGTCCCCTTGACGGGCGGGGGCGATGAAGGTCAGGGTGTCGATCGAGATGGTCACGAATTCGCGGTGAGCAAACTTCGCACAAGCGATGCCTCCTGCTTTGTCCATGAGGGATAAGAGCCGGCCGCCAAACAGGGTATCGTAGGCGTTGGTGTCATGGGGAAACACCTCTTCGATGAGGGTCACGGGTTCAACGGAAAACGGTTGCACGGTGTGTCCTCGCGACCGCCTGTCAAGAAGCCTCGCCATCGGGGCAGCCTCTTGACATGGCTTCTTTGCCCTGGAGGACTTGGTGGTATTCGTTGGTTTGATGTCTGGCGGCATCGGTTCTCCTGTTACCGCTACGAGGGCCATGCGCATCGGGTGGGGCCTGTACCCGCTTCAGTTCAGCATGGGAACGGGTACTGGGCCCGAAGCGCAGGAGCGAAGCGCGGCCCGCGTGGGAGGTTTGGAGGCGCTTGCCGTGCAGGCGTGGGCCTCTCGAACCGTTGTGTCCCTCTGTGGCAGAAAAGAGCACCCCCACGGGGATTCTTTTAGGGAGGCTTGGCGTCGCGGAAGTCGTCGGTGTCGCCATGAATGCAAATGCCCCCCGTCGCCTGCCAGCTTTGCTGATGATGGCGATGCTTCTCCTTGTGCCGCTCGCCTCTTCCATCAGCGTCACCTCCTTCACCGGGGGCGACGCCGAAGCGACCGTCGACGTTCGTGACCCTGCGACGTGGATGGACCTTGATGACGCATCCGTGACGCTCCCGGTGGGCGAGACGGTGACGTCGGCTTCCATGACCGTTGGAACGGCCATGGCGGAACACGACGCTTTCGTGAGGATCGACACCGAGACCCTCCCGAAGACATGGAGCCCCGACGCCAACGGTCAGTTGACCTCCTTTTCAACAAAGTCCTCGTTCAAGTTTGAGGAAGGCTCCTCAGCAACTCCGGTCCGTTTGACCTCCAACGGTTTCCTGAGCGATTTTGAGGGCACGACCAAGAACTTCACCGATGGCACGCAGCCGCCCATGAGCCCGATGTCTTGGAGCCACGGCAGCGTTTCGACTTCATTGGGCATCCTGCCTGCAGGCTGCAAGTCAGGAGAAATGTGCTGGGGCACCAATCCCTTTGACGACGATTACCGCGACGACAACAACGGCAACGACTTCGACAGCAAACTCCTCTCCCCCGCCATCTTCGTCGACCCGGCCCTTGGCGGCACCACCTTCCGCTTCTCGTCCTTCCACGCGTTGCACTACCTCGAGCAGGGCATGAGCGGCACTCAGAAGTATTACCGCGACTGTGCTTACATCGAAATCCGAGAGCGAAACGACGAATTCTTCCCGCCCGACACCAGCGGCCCCAACGGCTTCGATTACATCTCCATCGACCAAGCCAACTCCAGCAACATCGGCTTTGGCAACGGCTTGTACACCAAAGGAAACAACCAGGGTCAAATCCAGAGCGGTTGCCAAGGCGTTGGCAGCAGCCAGTCGGCCCTTGGTGGGACCTCGGTCACGACCAACAACCCAAGCGGTTGGGCGGACATCGCCATCGATCTGTCGGACTACGTGGGTCAGTGGGTTCAACTTCGCTTCGTGATGGAACACAACATCAACGGTGGCAACGGCAACACGCCGACCAACTATACCATGCCAGGCTGGTACATCGACAACGTGCGCTTGGGTCAACTTTTGCCCGCGAACGGCTGGATGAAGGTTCGAGGCTTCTTGCCCTCTGTGAACGGGGGCGATCCTCAGCCCAACGGGTACGGTCTGCTGAACATCGAAGCGGAAACCACGGAAACGGGTACCCTCGCTGTCGACGTCTACAACACCCAAACCGGGGTGCTTGTCAACGACCTCAACGGCAACCCCATGTCTGGTTTGACTGGCGACATCATCGAACTGTGGGACATCGACGCGAACGTCCACAAGTCGCTTGACTTCGTGTTCAATTACGACTCTGGACCAGATCGGTTGTCTACCGCCGTCCTGCACGGCTTCAACATCGGAACCCGCATCGGCACAGGATTCAACCAAACGGACCTTTCTAACCCGGAAATTTACGGCGGCGCTTGGAATTCCCAGGCCGGCCCCTACGCGTACCAACCCACGCTCGTTGACACCGGTTTCACGCCAGCCATTGAGCGCATCAACTTCGAGCATCCCATCACGGCGGTCATGCCGACGGTGAACCGCGAGTGTTCCGAATCGCCCGACATCCAACTTTCCACGCCTGAGTTGGAACTCCCCGAATCCGTTGTCGTGGGACAGTGGAACGAGCTGAGTCAGCCAATGTTCGGGTTCGAGGCCTTGGTGGGCTTCAACTTCGACCCGGCGAACAATTTCTTCGATTGCCGGGTCTCTGAGATCTGGTTTGACCTTCGTTTTGGCCACCACGCAAACAACGTGCGCGTGGACATCGCCAACGACGGTGACATTGATTGGGGCTTTGACCAGCCCGGCTTTGGTGCCCTCGGACGGCAGACGATGTTCTACAACGCCAAGGTCGGCGATGTGCACACCGGCGTGGACAGCAAGGTCATGACGCTGAATTTGGCTGCACAAGCAATCGGTGGCGGCTTCGTATTGCCGTACGGCGCGACCGTCACGGCAGCCGACATCGTGTTTGATCAGAACACCATCTTTTCGACCACCGACCAAGGCGAAGGCTTCGACCTCAGCCTCTCCGTTGGCGGTTTGACCGAAGACCTCGGCCCGATGCCAAACGCGAGCCGCATCATGCTTGAGATCGGCGGCACTCCGCTCGGGCTTGCAGACGCCATCAATAGCCTGCTTTCCAACCCGCAAGTGCCGTTTGCGTTCGAAGACGACTACGGCAACCAGTGGGTCTCTTTCCGCTTTGAATTGGAGAGCCTCAACGCGTCCACAGG
>PBMM01000015.1 GCA_002723635.1 Methanobacteriota archaeon
GGTGAGGAAGTCACGGCAGAAGACCTTGGCGGGGCCGACGTGCACACCGCCACATCTGGTGTGGCGGACCACTTTGCAGAGGACGAGGCGGAAGCGCTGCGCAAGGTCAGGAACGTGATCGAGAACCTCGGTCCACGCACTTTGGCTCCTGCAGCGGGTGCTGAGCCTGAGGACCCCCATTACGACGCAGAAGAATTGCTTTCCATCGTGCCAGAAGACAACAGAACACCCGTCGACGTTCGTGAACTCATCGCACGAATCGTGGACGGTTCTCGTTTCCACGAGTTCAAGCCGCGCTATGGGACCACCCTCGTATGCGGTTTTGCACGCGTCCATGGCCACTTGGTTGGCATCGTCGCCAACAACGGCATTCTGTTCTCGGAGTCCAGCCTGAAAGGCGCGCACTTCGTTCAATTGTGCGGTCAGCGAAAGGTTCCGCTCATCTTCCTCCAGAACATCACCGGCTTCATGGTCGGGCGGGAATACGAAGCAGGTGGCATCGCCAAGGACGGCGCCAAGCTCGTGACGGCGGTGTCCTGCGTGGACGTGCCCAAATTCACGGTCATCGTTGGCGGTAGCCACGGCGCCGGGAATTACGGCATGTGCGGCCGTGCCTATGATCCTCGCTTCCTTTTCATGTGGCCCAACGCCCGGATTTCCGTGATGGGCGGCCCACAAGCCGCGGACGTTCTGGCCACCATCAAACAGGATCAGCGTGCGCGCGAAGGCAGTGAACCGATGAACGAGGAAGAGGTGGAGGCGTATCGCGCGCCCATCCTTGCAAAGTACGAGGAGGAGGGTTCGCCATACTACTCGACTGCACGGCTTTGGGATGACGGCGTCATCGACCCACGTGACACTCGGGATGTGCTCGGCCTCTGTTTGGCAGCAGCTAGGAACGGTCCCGCGCCCGAGAAAGGGTACGGAATTTTCCGGATGTGAAGTCCAATTGAAGATTTGATTTTCCAATTGAGGTTTTTCTATGTCGATTCCAGTCTGTGAACATCTTCATCTCGAGGTTGAGGGTGCCGTGCTTCGGGTTGGCTTGGCCCGCGAATCGGTGTACAATGCCCTGAATACCGCCATGATCTCCGAACTTTGCGACGTGCTCGATTGGAGCGCCTCGCGCAGCGCTGGCCCAGCAGGCCTGCTTTCGGACGACCAAGGGCCTCTGTTTCGCCTGCTCGTGCTCCACGGCATTGGAAAGCACTTCTGCGCTGGCGCGGACATCAACATGATGCGCGACGCTGGTGCAAAGACACCTGAAGAAAACCGTGAGGACAGCGCCAGGCTGGACCGCTTGTTCAACGGCCTTTGGGCCCACCCTTGCTACACCATCGCTGTGCTTCATGGCGTGGCGCTTGGCGGTGGAGCCGGGTTGATTTCTGCTTGCGATCACGTGGTGGCCGTCGAAGGCGCCCGCATCGCTCTTTCAGAAGGGAAATTGGGCATCCTCCCCGCGGTCATAGGCCCCTACGTCTACCGACGCGTGGGCAGCGCCGCCTTCCGTCGTTTGGCCATGCACGCAGGTCGTATCGAGACGGCCGAGGCGCAACGCATTGGCCTCATCGAAGACGTCACGCCAGACCATGACGCTGCTTGGGCCACCGTGGAAGGCCTCGTCGCGGAAGTCATGACCACAGGACCCTCAGCGGTCTCCGCGGCCAAAGAACTCGCGCTGGGCTTCGACCGCTGGACCGGAGATGACCTCGCGCTGCGGACTTGGACCCTTGATTTCACCAGCCGTATGCGCGGTTCGGACGAAGGCCAGGAGGGGCTGTCCGCCTTCTTGGAAAAGCGCCCACCGGCATGGCGTCCAGACGACGGGGGCTCCAAGTGATGCGCTCCGTCCTCGTCGCCAACCGCGGTGAAATCGCCTGCCGTGTGCTTCGTGCATGCAAGGAAGCAGGTCTTCGAGCGGTGTCGGTGCACGCTGAGGACGAAGTTGGAGCCATGCACACTGAGATGTCGGACCTGAGCCTGTCTTTGGAGGGCTCCGGGGCTCCTGCGTACCTCAACGGTGACGCCATCATTGCAGCGGCTTTGGCCAACGACGTGGACGGCATCCATCCCGGTTTTGGTTTTCTTTCCGAACGTGCCGGATTCGCCCAAGCGGTGCTTGACGCAGGACTGATCTGGATCGGCCCCTCACCCAGCGCCATTGAGCGCATGGGCGACAAAATGACTGCTCGCATCACCATGCGCGAGGCTGGTGTCCCCGTCATCCCTGGCGAGGAAATTGAAATCGAGCCCTCTGGGGACGAGAAGGCCGACCTTGAGGCCACCCTTGTCGCCGTACGTTCGGCGTCGGAGCGCGTCGGTTTCCCGCTGCTGCTGAAAGCCAGTGCTGGCGGCGGGGGCAAGGGCATGCGCGCTGTGGAATCTGCCGATGGTTTGGACGAGGCGGTTCGTGGCGCACGGCGCGAGGCCATCGCGGCGTTCGGCGACGGTCGTGTCTACCTCGAACGCCTGCTTCGTGGCGCCCGTCACGTGGAAGTGCAGGTGCTCGCTGACGCCCATGGCCGTACCGTTCACTTGGGCGAGCGAGAATGCAGCGTCCAGCGTCGGCACCAGAAGGTGTTCGAAGAGGCCCCTTGCGCTGTGGTCAGTGAAGACCAGCGTCAGCGGATGGGTGAAGCGGCCATTGCCGCCGCAGAAGCCGTGGACTACGTCGGTGCAGGAACAGTCGAATTTCTGATGGAAGACGACGGGACCTTCCATTTCCTCGAGATGAACACCCGGATCCAAGTGGAGCATCCAATCACGGAACTGGTGACTGGAGTCGACCTGGTGAGGGAACAGCTGCGTATTGCTGCTGGCGAGCCCATGTCGGTCCCAGAACTCGCTATGCGAGGCCACGCCATCGAAGTCCGGATTTACGCGGAAGACGCCGCTAATGGCTTCCTTCCAAGCATCGGGCCACTCGCGGTGTTCCGTCCTCCCACCGGACCCGGCCTTCGTTTGGACACAGGGGTGCGCGAAGGGGACGACGTTTCGCCTTCGTACGATCCTATGTTGGCCAAACTGATCGTTCACGCTCCAAGCCGTGACGAGGCCCTTCAGCGCATGCGGCGTGCGCTCGACGAGTTTGTGATTCTCGGCACCACCACAAACGTCGCCTTCCTTCGTGATTTGTGCGACCTTGACGCCGTGGTGTCGGCCACCACCTCGACCACCACTTTGGACGACGCCTACCCCAACGGTTGGGAGGTCCAGCCAGCCTCCGAGGCGGTGATGGCGCTCGCGGCCGTGCTGGCCTCAAGCCGCGGCATAACCCGTGGCGACAACGACGGGCCTTCTGGCCCAGCCAGCCCCTTCCTTTCCCTGAACAGGAGGTATCCGTGATGGTTGATCTTCGCACGGGAGACGACGTGCATGAGGTGCATCCGCTTCCCCGTGGAGACGGATGGATCGTGGACGGCATCGAGGTCACGCCGTTGGCCGACGGTCGCTGGCAAGTGCGTCAAGGCGAGGCCGTTTCACTCGCCTATGGAACCCGCATCGGGGACGTGGTGTGGATGCACATCAATGGCCGCGTGCACCGGATTGAGGTCATCGAAGCTGGGGCCGGAGCGGCGCAAGAAGAGGGAAGTTTCTCTGCACCTATGCCCGGTGGCGTGCTCGATGTGCTCGTCGCCACTGGCGATGAGGTCACGGCGGGCCAGGCCCTTCTGGTCCTCGAGGCCATGAAGATGGAACACCGTATCACTGCTCCATACCACGGCCGTGTCGTGGCCGTTCACGTCACTCAAGGCGACCGTGTCCAGCAGGGAGAACTGCTCCTCGAAGTCGAAGCATCCGAGGCTTGACCCGACCTTTCATTGCGCTGTAGTGCGATGGGGCTATGTGGTTGTGGCCTTGGCCTTGGCCATGGGTGCACCCCACATCGTGTTCGGCTTCAGGCCTACGGTGTTGGTGGGCCTCTTGATCTCCGTCATTTTGGCGTGGCTCTTCTGGCAGGTGATCGTGCCTCGTCAATTGCAAGGATTGCGCGTGGCTTTTCCGACGGCTGAGAAACGGTACGAAGTTCACAGGGTGACCGGTTCAACACGTGAAGCCCGTCGCCTCTTGCGAACGTCCGGCATGCGGTTTGGCGTGGTGGCTTACCTGCTGGCCTTCGTTGGCGCAGTGTTGTTGCTGGTTGAAATTGGCCTGATCGAATTCGGGTTGCAAGAAGGATTCTCCGCGATCAATTTCGGGTTGGCTTTGGTCCTCATTTCCATCACGGGTGTGACGTCCATCGGCGTGGCGCTCTCGGCGCAAATCCTGCCTTCACAGGGCATGCAGCGTGCTATCATGCATCACCGAGACCCAAGGCGGGTGCGCGCCAGCGTCCTGTTGTTGGGTGTTTGGCTCGCCTTTGTCGTGGTGGTGTGGATGCTGACCAGTGGCGTTGAGCCACAGTGGCGGTTGAGCGTGACCCTCCTCGTCGCCTTTTTCCCTCCCGTAATGGCCTACGGGCGCGTGCTCGGTTCGTCCTGGCATGCTATGCGGTACGCCAACAAGAACGTGGCTGCGGGGCGCGCCTCTCCGTTCCAAGGGCATAATCCTTCACCGCGTCAGCAGGCCATCGGCTTGCTGGTTAACGTCAACCTGATGGCCATGCCACTCGTCGCGATCAATACCCTCGTCAGCCTCGTTGTGATGCTGGCCGCACCGGGTGTCTTCGTGCACTCAGACCGCGTGGCAGCCCTTCCTGAATACAGGGAGCAGGCCACCGTGATGGAGGAAGGCGGAGCGCTCGGCTTCTACGCCATTGAGGCGCTGTCCTACGTCGAGGAGCCCGCGCTCCGGGCGCCGCTTGTTGCGATGGTCCTCCTCTTTCTTCTGCTGAACGTCGCGGTCGTTGGAGTGCTTTTCGTCTACGAAGTGGCCAGGATCATGTTCCTTGACGTGGCTGAAGTATCCGGTCGGGGTGGTATCCACATCACCGACAGCCGCCTCTTGCGGGCAGAGCGGAGCCAACAGGCGAAGGTGCTGAATTTCTGTTTTACAGGCTTCGCAGGCCAATCCATGTTGCTGGTCGCCCTAGCCATCCTCACCTTCTGGGATTCTGTAAACCTCCCTGGTGGGTCGGGATGCGGACGCTGGGAAGACACCGTGTGCACCGTGGTGGAAAAGGACGCCCTAGAGGCCTTGACGTGGATGCTGGCTTCGGGTGGACAAGTCGCCTTTCTCGTGATTTGGCTTCGATCCTTGAGCATCGGGCATCGCATCAACGAGGTTTCGTTCGATGCCGGAGCCGGTGAGAACCGACGGCGCCTTGAATCAATGGAGGATGTCATCTTCCTCAGGAAGGGGAGTTGGTTGCCCTTGCTGGCCAACGACGCGTGGGCAAAGGCGTTGGAACGCTTTGATGAAGCCGGGTCATCCCTCGCAGAACCCTCCCTTCACGGCATTGAGCTCAGCCGTCGCACATTGGCACGTATGGAACTCTTTGCAGCCTTGGGTCGATGGGCGGAATCTGAACAACAAGCCGTGTCCTTGTTGGCCCTCTCCGCTCAATCCGGTGGAGGTCATGCCCGCGCGCTGTTGGTGGCCGCATCCATCGCCCAAAGGGACGTGTCTGAGGCCAAAACTCGCCTCGGTATGATGGCCTCTGACGACTTGGAAACAAACCGGTTCCGCTGGTTGTTGTCCCTGCTGCAACCGCGTTCGCGCATCCTCTCCGAATCCGTCATGGCCAGCCTTCTGGTCGATCCCGTGACGCGACGAAACATCGACCTGATCGAACGCACACAAAGCGGAACGGCCCTCGGTCCAGCGCCGACACGTGACGGCCCAATGTTCCGCCGCGCCCTCTTGGGAGACTTGGCACGGTTGAGGCTCCAAGGCGATCCCGACCGCGCGCTGACGTTGCTGGATCGCCACTTCGATGCGCACGAGATTGCTCCTGTGGATTGGCTTCATGGGGAAGCCGTGCGCATCCTTCTCCACCTTGACGCAGGGCGACTGGCCACGGCTGGGTCCCTTGCCCATGCGCTTCCGAAAAGCGCAGCTCGCCACCCCCACATGCGTGCGGTGCTTGCTCATCTCGGCACGCTTGGCCAAGCCGAGTCGCCTGCGACCGAGCAGACGGGCATGACATGGCTTGACGAAGGCCCCGGGGATTGGGTCAGCAAGTGGCCGTTGATGCATGAGGCCGTTTCGCCTCCGCTCTGGACGAATCGGGCGCTTCGCTTGCACGCGTGGTCTGCCAACGCGTGGTCGCTGCACGATGCAGCGGGAGCCTCGTCGACGATGGTCGGCGCCCTCGGCCGGACGGCGAAAAAGGCAGAGCCCCTGCTGGTTGGGAAAAACCCTCCAAAGGGGCTTCACCTGCATTTGTCCGGATTGTTGGTCGATGTGGGCGGGTATCCCGTGGACGTGGGGCTTCCTGGTTCCCTGGACATCGACGCCGCTCGATTAGCAGGCCTTCTTGGATAATCAGCACCTTCGGCGCAGCCGCTCCATCGCGGCGTCCGTCCCGGTCAAGGCCTCGAGGGCTTCGACGGTCATGCCGCGTTTGATGGACGATGCTGCGGTACCGAGCAACCGTTCGACGTCGAGGCGGTCTTCATCGCCAACGCCGATGTCGGCAGCGTCAACCTGCGCCCTGAGTTGTTTCCATTCTTCACGCAGGAAGTCCAGGAGTTGCTCGGCTTCCCCGCGGTCGCGCTCCTGCGCGTCGAGGTCGTGGGACAGTTCGTCCAAGGCGCGTCGAGCCTGCGTCCATCGGCGGGCTTCCGCATCGGCTTCGATCGAGGCCAATTTTTCGAGCCATCCTTCTGTGTCTTCGTGTCCTTCGAACCGTTGTTCGATGGTCGAGCGCTGTCGCAGGGCACGACGAACCACGTCCATCGCTTCGCGCTCCACCGTGAGGCTTCGACGGATGCTTTCCGCGATGCCGGCCGCTTGCCGCCCGTCTCCAGCCTTCAGGGCGTCTTCTGCTTCTTCAAGCCGGGCGTGATGAGGCTCCAGGTCAAGGCCATCGGCTGCTTCAACTGCTCGCCGTGCGTCTGCAACAAGGCCTTCTGCGTCCTCGTTGGCTTCCTGTTCTTGAGCCACCTGATCCGGGATGGCCATGACCAATTCGAAGGCCTTCAGGGGGTCCTCTTTGGCCATGCGCTTCTTGGCTTCAGCTAGCGCTTCGTGCAGTTGCGCGAGGTGTTCCTCCTCCCTGTCCGCAAGCGCAAGGGAGGCGGCTTCGATGGCCTCTTGCGCTCTGGCCCACCAAGCGACCACGGTTTCCGCCCGTCGCTTGGCCTGCCTGAACAGGGATTCACCTTCGCGCAGGGAGCCGAGTTCGACCTCACGTCGGGCAGCGTCAAAGGCACTCCGAGGCCGACGGACCGTCGGCGCGACGGCTTCGGCTTTCTCCACCGCGGTCAACGCGTCTGCTTCGATGGCCACGACGTCCTTTTCGAGGGAAATGGTCCGGTCCACGTCCTCTTCGGCGTCGTCAAGCAGCCTCATGCCATGCTCGGGATCGCTGAATCCTTCCATGGCTGCGGTTCGCACCAGGCTTGTGGCTTGGTCCACCCTTCGGCCCTGCGCTTTCAGTTCCAAAAGACGGTTCTCAAGATCATCAAGACGGATTCTGAACCGTTTCCGAAGGCCTCGTTGTTCGTCTTCAATGAGCCATGAGCGGAGCGCTGTACCGATGGCCAACAGGGTGATGATGGCTCCTGCAAGGTCGTTTTCGGCCCCCACATCGGTGCGGAGACCAAACCACACAGACGCCACGGTCACAGCACCGGCGCCCGTCAGCAACGCTCGGTAGCGGGCCTGTCGGAATCCTCCTGAAAACGCAGTTTTTGCCATGCTGTAGAGCACACCTGCGATGAGCGCCAAGGTCAGCCCTGCTGCAATCCGTGCTTCGAGTTCGGCATCGGTGCTTCGGAAGGCAAGGAACAGCACGCTTGGCCAAGCGATGGCGGCCGCGGCCGCGGCTCGGCCTGTGGCTTGAGGCTGCCCGCTGGCATGGTCGTGCACCAGCGTGCCGCACAGCAGCACCAAGGCCGGCAATCCAAGAACAGCGAAAGGAGCGCCCTCTCCTGCCATGACGGCTTCGAGGCCAGGCCATGCCAACCAGAGGGCTCCGACCAGCACGACGCCGGTGGTCAAGGTGGCCACTTGGCCGGCCCTCCGGGCGCGCTGCTCGCGCTCCGCCTCAATGGCGGCTTCGAAGTCCATCCATGCCTCCACGTCCCTCGGTCGTGGGGAGAGGGGATGAACCTTGGTCATGCTCGCGCATGGCGCACCACTCTCGTAATGTTCATGGGTGGACCTCAACGGAGGGTTCCGAGGACGTTGAATGACCGGGCTCATCACGATGGCTGACCTGACCAACGAAGACATCGTCGAAGTGCTGGACGCGGCCGAGCGGCTGTTGCCAGTTGCTCGGGGCAATGCGCAGATGCCGCTGCTCTCGGGGCGTATCCTTGGAAACCTGTTCTTCGAGCCGAGCACCCGGACCAGGATGTCCTTTGAGACGGCGATGAAGCGGCTCGGTGGCGGCGTCGTCAACCTCGGCGACGTCAGCACGTCTTCCGTGGTCAAAGGCGAGACGCTCTTCGACACCATTCAGATGGTCGATGGATACACCGACATCATCGCCATGCGCCATCCACGCCAAGGCGCCGCACGCTACGCCCAAGACGCCGCGCGTGTCCCGATTCTGAACGGTGGGGACGGGGCGGGTCACCATCCCACTCAGACCATGCTCGACCTCTTCACGATTCGACAAGCCCACGGCCGACTCGATGGCCTCGACGTCGTGCTTGCCGGAGACCTCCGATACGGCCGCACCGTCCACTCCTTATCTCACGCCCTGGCGCGGTTTGACTGCCGGCTGGTTCTGGCCAGTCCCGAACTGTTGCGCATGCCGCCTGAGATCGTCGAAGACCTCCGTGCTTCAGGGGCTTCCGTGGTTGAGACCACGGATTTGTACGGCTCATTGGACGGAGCAGATGTGGTCTACATGACCCGCATTCAGAAGGAACGCTTCGCTGACGAAGACGAGTACGTCAAGGTTGCAGGCGCGTACAAGTTGCACGCCAAACACCTCGGCGAAGTTCGCCAAGACATGATCATCATGCATCCGCTCCCAAGGGTGGACGAAATCCACCCGAGCGTTGACGAAACACGGCATGCCCGGTACTTCGAGCAAGCCTTCAACGGCGTGGTGACGAGGATGGCGTTGCTCTGCCGTTTGCTTGGTGTTGACGTGCCCGGAGGTGAGGCCTGATGTCCAATGAATCCAACATGCGACGCGTCACCGCGATCCGCAACGGTACGGTCATCGATCACATTCCTGCCGGCAGCGCCCTTCGCGTGCTTGAACTGCTCAACATCGGCCAAGGGACCTCGGTCCCCGTGTCGTTGGTGATGAACGTCCCATCGAAGAAGAAAGGGGCCAAGGACATCGTCAAGGTGGAAGACAGGGAACTGACGCAAGCCGAACTCGACCGTCTGGCCTTGGTGGCCGAAGGGGCCAGCGTGGCCATCATCCGCGCATACGCGGTCGCTGAGAAGCTTGAGATCAACCTTGGCGACGAGATCACCGACGTGGTCCGCTGCACCTTTTCGAATTGCATCACGCAGAATTCACGGGAGCCTCTCCCTCACCGACTCCGCGTGCTTTCGAAAGATCCGCTTCAAATCCGCTGTCACTACTGCGGGCGACCTCAAGACCTCGATGAGTTGGTCCAGAACGTCATTTGACGCCGACCAAATCACGCATTTCGCAGGCTTTGCAAACGGGCCTTGAGGACACGCTTCCACAGCGCTCGCACGCTCGGATGGGTTGAGCATCCGCTTCTTCAGGAGGCGTCATGGCACGGATGGCATCGAGGCTCCGCACAAGGCCGTGCCGCGTCCCGGGGCGGTCTTCCTCGAGCGTGGCGACCACGTCGCGCATGCGCCAGCGGAGGGCGCCTTCTGCGTTAGGACACACCTCGTTGTGGATGGGGAGGCCTCGGTGAAGCGCCACCAGGTGGACCTCCTGTTCTGGAATCCAACGCAACGGGACGATCCGAGGAGCCAACCCTTCTGCAGGCCGGTCGGTGTGGGGCGCCAAGCGCCGGCTCCGCTCCACTTCTCCTGCGGTGAGGTTCATGAGGACCGTTTGTGCCATATCATCGAGGTTGTGGCCCAAAGCAACCACGTCCGCATCCACCATCTCCACGAGAGCGTTGATTCCTTGTCGACGGAAGACGCCGCAATACGAGCAAGGAAGCCGCGGAGCTTCAGGGTGGCGATCAAGGATTGAGTTCAGCGAGGACGTGACCTCGTCCATCGCCAAAAAATCTTGATCTTCGAAGGACGTCGTGATGAACTCAACGTCCAGCATTTCGCACAATTGCGCGGCCGCTTCAATGGACGGTGGGCGGTATCCTTCGATGCCCTCGTCGACGCAACCTGCGACAATCCGCACGTCCGGTCGGCTGCCGATCAAATCCACCAGCATGGAGAGCAGAACGGCCGAATCTTTCCCTCCAGAGATGGCCACCAGCACTGTGGTCGGGCCATCGATGTTGAGTTGTTTTCGGAGTTCCCTGCCCACTTTCTTGCGCACGGAGCGGTCAAGGTGACGCTCGCACAGGCTTTGTCCGGAGTATGCCTGCGTCACCACAGCGGGCGCACGGCACACAGAACAGGCCGGGACCTCAAACGCAGACGCCACGTCAAGGCGAGCCCGCTTGTGCTGAAGAGTCTACCTTTCTTGTTACCCTAAATAATCCAATTGAGAAATCGATTTTGCAATTGAGATTCTTATTTTCTTAAGAGTGGTCTTCAACAACCCTCGCGTCCGGCTTTCTGTCTCCCGATTTTCAGAAATTTTTGACCAAGCAAGGTTCGCGTTCTGAATTGGATTGCGAAAACCACCTCTTGGGCNTGTTCGACGGGAAACATCTTGAAACCCCCCGTGGCGGCTTGCCCTTCGATGTCGATGCTGTCACGGTTGCTCACGGCCTTGGAGCAGACCAAGGGGGCCGATGAAGCGTCCCTCCANTCGGGCGTGGATCGTTCGCCTTCNAANGGGCTGTTTGAGAGGGCCAATCACTTGTCCTCCATCGGAGGCTTGGGAGGCTGTTTGCAACTTTACGTGGAGGGTGTTCGAGCCTTGTTGTTGGACCGCGTCGGGGACGGACGTCTTCTTCGGATGGAGGGTTCGCCAGGTCACTATGGACGGTGGAGGCACGCCATCGAACGTCACAGGCCACTGATTGGCCGTGTCCACGAGGAGGNGGCCTGATGTTCACCATGCCTCCNGGTGCTGAGGTCGACGACGAGGTCGACGTCTCNGGCTTGTTTCCTTTCGAGCATGGCGTGGTGACCACATGGATTGGGCGTCGAAGAACGCCAAGCGGGCATCGTCTCGTGCGTGGCCGCCGATGCATCGGTTGGGTGGCTGAAGACGACAAGGGCTTGGTCTTCGGGGCGCCTGCTGCGGCCCATCTAAACGCCATGGAAACGGAAGCAGACCACCTTCGCCATCAAGCACAATCCTACACCCTCAACGAATTTGCAGCGTTGGTGGCCCTCATGCCGCATGCTGCGGTGCACGCGGTCGACATCGAAGGCCTTCCAAGCGGCCCAGGCCCTGCGCGACGACTTCTCTCGCGTTCCGCTGCTGTAATCATGGCAGGTTTGTCTGCCGACGAGGAAGTGCTCGGGGCCCTCTTGGTGGACCGGGGTTTGCTCATCGATTCAACCGGCGATTTACCGCAAGACGCGACGGCATTGGCCACCCTGGTCGCCGATACGCTTCGGACGCGCCAGTCCATCATGGGCGGCTTGGGTTTGCCCGAGGAGGGACATTGGTCCTTGGCCACCCCGCAAGGATCGGTGCTGCTTGCCTCGGCCAGCGATCTGGGATTGGGCGTTTGGACCACGGCCGGCGCAGACCACCGTCGTTTGCTCCACCGTGTGTCGTCCAACGTGGCAGGTCAACCCGACGAAGACGGTCAAGTCGGGCANCTGCCGGAAGGATTCGTCTTGCGTGAAGGAAAGAGTGGCCCTGACGCCATTCTGTCCATGCTCCGCGTGGCGGGTGAAGAGGAAGTCTACGGGCATCTGAGCGTTGGAGCTGGCGAACGAACAACCGCCGTGGTCCTTCTACGAGGACGGCCGGTTGGCATGGTGTCGTCGACCGCAGGGACGCTAGAAGAGGCAGTCCATGACTTGACGGATCGGGCCCGAGTTGCTCGTCTCCACCAACTCCCCCTCGATGCCGTCATCGGTGAGGGCACCGCCAATGTGGCAGGTTTCACCTTGAACGCCTTCGGCGCGGCCTTGTCGACCGTGCGGACGCGATCAGAGGCCCGCAAGGCGACCCTTTCAGCTCGTTTTGAGGATCTTCTTGGCTTCGAAGCAGGCCTAGAGCGAATCGCGCCCAAGGTCACGTCCGCAGAGCAGATGATCGGTCAGGATACCCTAGAGGTCGACCGCGGAGGTGCTTTGGTCATCGACGCCGGATACCGGCAACGTTTGGAGAAGGCGGAGTACCGGGTCGATGAACTCGAACGCGAAAGCGCTGCCTTCCAAGCCCGTCTCAAGTTGGCCGAAGAAGCACGCATGCGAGCGGAGGTTAGCGAACGTGAGGCTTTGGAAGCCCGTGGCGATGGCCGATCCAAAATCGAGGGCCTTGGCCACGACGTGGACCGTTTGAAACTCGACGCTGCAAACGCCATCGCAAGGGCAGAAACGGCAGAAAATCGCGCNGATCGTTTGGTGCGACGCACGACAGAATTGGAGCACCAACTTGAATCCCGCGCGGGAGAACTCGCTCGTGCATTGGCGGATTCGTCTTCGCGAGGTGAACTTGCGGCGAGCATCCAACGCATGGCNGAAGAGGAAGCCACGCTCAGAGCCGATCTTCAGACCGATTCCGAACGATTGGCCGAAGTTCGNCGACGTTTAGAAGCAGACGAGCGTCATCTGAGCATGCTTGAGGATCAATCTCGTGCCTCCCATGAACGTCAGGCTGCAGCGGTGAGGGACCTCGCCGTTGCTGAGGATGCCGTTCGTGCAGCAAAGGCCGATTTGGCTGCGGTTGAGGCCGAATCCCGNGCCGCGCGCCGTCGTGCTGACGACGAGCTTGAACGCCGCCGGGAGGACGAAGTGCGCCGGAGCCACCTTGAGGGTGAGTTGCGGGAACTGCTCGAGGAACGCCGCCGCGTTCTGCGTGAATTAGGTGATCTTGGGGTCAAGCGAGGACAAAGCGAGGCTGAAGTGTCNCANTTGGCCGANCAAGCCGAGGCNTTGGCCGAAGCCCACGAGTCNGCGCTTCGGGACATCGANGAGGCNCGGGTGCTTCGCGCCCGGCTGACCCAGGAACCNCTTGCACAGGCGCTCCTCGAGGACGGCTCCGCCATGAGCGCTCTTGGNCCNATCTTGGAACGNNTGGAACACACCCGNGAACAGGGGTATTCCGTGGCCTTGCTCGACCGTGCTGTGGAGCGTGCTTTGCACGTGGTCCAGCGCGTGGTCGATCACGCTGCGGAGACGCCCAAGCACCTACTTTCCGACGACGTGATGCTGTTGCTTGAGCGCCAAGTGCCAGAAGCCGCAGGCGTCGTTCGAGGCCTGACACGATGGTCCGTTCAGCAGCGGCTTGACCACTCGTTGAATGACGTCGTCACCGATGTGGTGCTCGACCTTGAGCATCTGCTCGAGGACCAAGACCGNGCCATTACGATGCTTCGTCGGACCCGGAACGTCCTGGAGCAACTCGGCCACCTTGGTGCACCTCGAGGCGAATTGGACGCTTTGCTTGCCCAATGCCGTAGGCCTGAGTCCCTGCCCGCCACGGCCAAAGCAACTCACAAACTGATTCGACGTGCTTTGGACGACATCCATCTCGAGGCAGATCAACGCAACGCTGGTGAAGCCGTGGCCTTGGAACGCACGGCTCAAGCGCTCGAGGAACTGCTCACGCAACTTGAGGCAGCCGGGTTGGTGGCTGGAACACCTCAGGGCCATTTGTGGAGTTTCATGTCAAGCGGCTTGCTTCCTTCCGAAGCGCGCAACGGCCTAGCCGAAGCCCCCCCGCTTGAGGAAAAGGCTGAGCCGGAGGCAGCGCCCTCTCCAGCACCTGCGGCACAGGCCGCCAAAGTGGATGAATCAGCAGCGCCCCCCACGTCGCACCCTGCTCCGTCATCTGCCATTGATGACGGTGAGGAGCGACGGCAAATCGACGCAGAACTCGCCTCCTTGGACGCTGAGCGATCTCCCCATGCCCGCCTGTCGGACCTCAAGTCGAGCGCAGACCCAGCCCTTGAAGCTCTTGAGGCACGCCTTGGGAACATCGACCTGTGAGGTGCAAGCATGGACGCTGCCTCCCCTTTGCCGCCGCAGATGGACGATGGCGTGGTCAACCGGCCTTATCCGCTCGCGGCTGAGCGTGTAATTTTGCTGTTCGTGCTGCTTGGTGTAGCGGGGGCGGTGTACCTCGCAGCCCTCAATTTGCCCGTTCCTGCATGGATGACGGTCGTCGTGAGTCTTCCTCTTGCCTATGTGGTCTGGGCGACCGTAGGAGAACGCATTGCCGGCGTGGTGCAGTTGCGGCACCGTGACCGTTAGGCCCAGGCGCTGTCGTCTTTCGGTGGGTCAGGTTCACTGCTGCGACCGAATCCCGTGATGCCAGCCCTCAGTTGAGCCAAACGATCCCAGGGGACGAGCAACCGCACCGTGGCCGCAACTCCGAGGAAGAGCAGGGCTGAAATGACCACCCCGTACGTCAACCTGAGTTCGATGGACTCGGAGACTTGTTCGGCCCATTGGCTGCCTGTGGTTGCGGTCACCAATTCCAACAGAACTCCATGGAAGCCGATGGCGACCATGGTGGCCAGTCCAGTGAGTCCAAGGTACAACCCAGTGTGGCGGAGATGCGCGTTCAGCACGTTTTCCATTTGTTGGACGTATTCTTCGTCACGCTTGCATGATTCTGGAAGGCGGTAGGCGTACTCCAAGTGCCGAATAACGCCGAAGGCCGACTCTTGGAACACCATCATCAGGACCGCGATGAGGATGAGCGAGAATTGTTGTCGGGTCACCAACTCGAATCCGAGAAGGCTTACCGTAGGTGTTCCAACTTGCGTGTCGAGCGTGGTCAGATCGTTGCCATAGTCCCCGAGTTGGTTGAGGACCACGGGGAAGGTCAGCATGGCATGGAGGCCGAGGAAGAGGAGCGTGAATCCAATCGACCAAATGATCGCTTGGCGGGAGAGGCCCCAGATGCCACGTGTACCCATGATGATTGGAAGCAGGTACACGAACATGACCAGCAGCGAGAGGATCAGCATCAACGGCCATTGAAGCAAGGCCAATTCGTCGGCGTTTGGCAGATCAAGTTCGGTGTTGATGATCATGCCGCCAAGCCAAGAGAGCAAGGTGCGTCCAACCAAAATCACGATCAGACCCACAATCACGCCGAGTTTGATGCGTTGCTGGACCTTTGGGGATTGGAAAGCCAGCAGGGCCATGCTTCCGCCAAAGGACAAGCCGAGCACCAAGGGGACGTAGAAGCGGGCCAATCCGCTTCGTCCAACGCCAGTCATCCAGTCGCCGAGTGGAAGGTCAGAACCCAGCACAAACTCGAGGGTTTCGAAGAGCATGGTGTGGTCGATAGACCCGACCACGTAGGTGCTGATGATTTCCATGTACATCCAGACCAAGGCCACCGTGGCAGTGACCTGGAGGGCGAGGATCTGCCATTGCTTCCTGAGGTTCTTCAGGTGCAGCGTGCTTCGGTGACGACCCGAGTGGGTGATGTCCGATTGTGCTTCCACGTCTCCGGCCATGTCAGTACCCCCTCACCTGCATCAGTGCTTGGGCCAAATCCATGTCCGGCATCCAATCGATGACCTGCGCTCCTGCGCCAGCCAAAGTGGTTAACCGGTTTTGCCGTTCCATTCGAAGCACCTCGTACGACAGACGTGGAATGCGGCTGACCAACCGCTCAAAGTCGATGCTTGAAGGTGTCAACACGGTGACGTCATGGCCGCGTCCAACGAGGTCACGCACGGCCGCAGGAACAGTCCCGTCACCTTCGACGCTGGAGATGATGAACACCGGAGAACCTCGGCTAAAGCGGCCAGAGATGGAATTCGTCACGGCCTGCAACGGCATTTCGCCGCGGTGATCCACGCCAGCAAGGTTGCTTAGGATCTTGAAATACTGCTTGTCTCCGGTGTCGGGAGGCAGATAGGACAGACCGTCGCCGTAGATGGCTAGGGCCACAGAATCGCGCTGTTGCAGGAAGTAGCTGGCCAAGGAAGCGGCTGAGACGCATCCCATTTCGAGCGGATTCTTCAGCACCGTGCCGATGCGGGCGATTTCTCTGGCGTCGAGAAGGATGAACACGTCCGTCACAGCGTCACGGCACTTTTCGTTCACCATCAGGTCACCTGTTCGGGCGAACGCCTTCCAATTGATGCTCTTGAACGGGTCACCTGGGACGTATTCACGCAGGGAATAGAACTCGGACCCTTGACCCGGGGTCCGGAGGGTGGTCGCACCGGTGTACATCTTCGGCGTACGGCTGCGCAGGAAGGCTTCCTCGACGTCTTTCACTTGAGGGAACACGATGACATCGGAGTGATGGTCAACGCGCATTTCTTCAACGCCGAGGTTGAACGTGTTGCGGTGGCGCAGAGACACNGGTCCGATTGTGTAGTGNCCACGCAAAGGACAACGCAAGACGTAGCGGATTCGGGCGGACTCACCGGGTTTCAGGTCAAGACGCATCTGGTTCAGTCCGCTTCTGAGTTTCATNTCGTGGGGGACGTTGTCGAAGACCTCGAGGGTCTGCGTTCGNCGNAGGGAGCGGTTGATNACGAGGAGTTCGACGTAGAGGTCGTCGCCCTTGTACAGGTTGTCCGCCGAAAGGGTGCGCTGCACCTCGATGTCACCGTGGCCGGACATCCACGAATTGACGGTGATGAAGGCGATGAAGGTGAACCCGAGGATCATCATCTGGAAGTTCGAGATCATCATCCCGATGAGGATGAGGGAAAGCCCTGCAACGAGGGTGAATGCGGCTTTGCGGGTCCACATGGTTCAACCACGCCCCCATGCTTTGATGCGCTTGACCAGCGCTACGGTTTGCTCGAGGTTGTACTTTGCAGGCTTAATGGCAAAATTGGCCAGCACGTTGTCGTTGATCAGTTGGACCAACTCTTGTACCTGCAGGTCGTCGAATTCTTCGCGCGTTAGCCCACTTTGGTTGCGGACCTTCGACAGGAAGACCTGACGAATTTTCTCTGTCTCTGCGTAGTATCCGTACCGTTCTGCGTCGCCAAATCCGTAGTAGATGATGCTGAAGACGTGGCGCCATCCTTGCGGGTCCCTCTTGCGCAGCAGCACCATCTCAAAGGTCAGGAAGAGGCCCACGAAGAGGATGGCCATGGCCAATCCTTCGCCGGTGAAGTAGACCAAGAGGAAGTACACGGTGTTGTAACTCTCCGTCAGCACCGCGTTCTGCGCGTGGCGGCTCTCGTCAAAGATTACCTGAGCGTTGGGGGAAGCCATGCCCGTGGGCTCGCCTGAGGTGTCGGCCAGAGATTCCGCGATGACGTCAAGGATCAGGCGACGNTTGTCGTTGATGGGAACCGCCTGCTCGACCTCGCCGTAGGCGCCGTCGTTGAAGCCCTTGTAATCGTACAGTGCGTTGATCAGCATGCTGCCGTCAGCGTAGAAGAGGATGCGCCCGCCTTCGTCGGGATCGCAACTTCGGTCTGCGCAGGCTTCGACGCTGAGGTTGAATTGGCCCCACAGGTCGGGCGTCTCGGCCGTGACNTCGTTGCCCACCCAAATCTCGCCGTCGCCATTCACGTCAACGGTGGCCTCGTTACTCGTTTTGGCAAGGATGTTGATCTCGTTGAAAGCGCCTCGCACTTCTGGGAGCACTTCGATGCCAGTGGCGTTGTTGAGCAACACACGGTAAGACGCGTTGAATTCCACGACACCTTGCCCTGGAGCGGTCTGGACCCAGTGGTGCGCGCACAAGCCGGCGTCCTCCTCGCTCATCACCTCGCCGTCGATGAGGGCGCAGGGGTGAGTGACGGTTTCAGCGTCGTCGCCCCAGCGAGGGTGCGTGTCTACGGTGGACAAATCCAATTCCGTTCCGTTCATGCCGCACGGGCTCTCTTGCACGCACATCCAGACGTAGTTGTAATCGAGTTCNGTGGCGTANACGGTGTCGTACAACTGCCATCCGCCGTAACTCAAGCCAAAGGCGTCAGCGATGTTCCCGGCGTAACCGAAGTCTTCCATCACGATGACCGTCCCGCCGTCCTGAGCGAACTTCACGATGGCCTCGATCTCAGAGGGAGAATACCCGTCCTCGGTGGCAAAACGAATCAGTCCGTCGGGGTCGAATTGTGGGAGGGAAAGGGTGTCGCGTTCGACCCCGGCNATNACGTAGGTCGTGTTGCGCGGGTCTNCGATGTCCGCCAGAAGAAGCGGGCTGCTGACCAGGGAACGGGTTTCTACCCCCATGGTTTCGAGGTCTTCTCGGAAGGACGACAGGTCGTTCCAGTCGTCGTCGTAGGCCGAGAGCTGGTTGACGTTGGCCACGTTNACGAAGGTCAGCAGGACGCTGAGNAGCAANGTGGCNAGCACGGTCCAGAANGCAATCTGGAGCGCNACCCTTCGAGCCTTTGCTGATGCCTCCACGCGCCTCNCCTCTAGAACAATGTTCAGACAAAGACGACTTCGGGCACGTTTAGAAGGTTGCCCGCCCGTGTGGCGCGTTGCATCATCGCTCAACGGCGCAGATGGACGAAGTTGGCGATGCGGTCGACCTCGCTGGCGGGGACCTCAACGATGCCGTTGCTCGTGCTCCACGGCAAGCGTTCGGGATCGATTTCGTCGGTGTGTTTGACCAAAACGTGGGTGAGCGTTCCCGTGGTCGGCGCCAAGCGCAGATCGGTGACTACGCCAAACATCGCTCCTTCGAGGTCGACCACGTCGCGGCCGATGATCTCAGAGGAGAAACTCGCCATGTCAATCCCTCAAACCGATTCCATGCCGAAGCCGAAATCCTTCGCGTTCCGCTTGATGCCGCTGAGACCAGAAGTCATGTTGCGTTCCATCTTGTCGTAGTATTCCAGCATTTCAGGGGTCACGGTCGGACGAACACGGCCGATGGCTTCCTCAAAGTGGGTCTTTGTGACCTTCTTCTTGTTTGCACGCATGGCGATGAGCGCTGCTTCCCTGCAGACGGCTTCGATGTCGGCTCCGGTGAATCCTTCCATTTTACCGAGGACGTCTTTCATCGAGAAAGTCGACAGCGGCATGCCCTCGGTGTGAATCGCCAAAATCGCTTCACGCGACGGCGAGTCGGGCGGGGGCACGTGCAGCACGCGCTCAAAGCGGCCGCTCCTGAGAAGAGCGGGGTCGATCATCTCTGGACGATTGGTGGCCGCCACGACGATGACGCCGTCAAGCGATTCCACACCGTCCATGCTGGCAAGCAGCTGGTTCACGACACGGTTGGCTACGTCCGAACCGCCAGTCGACGAGTTTGAGGCTCGCATGCTCGCGATGGATTCGAATTCGTCGAGGAACACGATGGACGGTGCCGATTGCTTGGCTTTCTTGAAGACCTCACGGATGGCTCGTTCAGACTCGCCGACCCACTTGGAAATGAGTTCTGGGCCCTTGATGCTGATGAAATTCGCTTGGGCCTCATTGGCGATGGCCTTGGCGAGCAGCGTTTTCCCGGTTCCAGGGGCGCCGAACAACACGATGCCTCGGGGAGGTTTGATGCCAAAGTGTTCGAAGGCTTCGGGCTTGGTCAATGGCCACTCCACGCTTTCCTTGAGGCGGTCCTTGACCTCGGTGAGTCCACCCACTTCGTTCCAACTGACCTCAGGGATTTCCACGTAGATTTCACGCAGCGCGGAGGGTTCCACGTCGCGGGTTCCTTCGCGGAAGTCGTCCATGTTGACTTCCATCTTTTCCAGCACCTCTGGCGGAATGGTTTCG
>PBMM01000016.1 GCA_002723635.1 Methanobacteriota archaeon
TCAGCGTCGTAAGCGCGCCACCTGCAGCCGTACTTGAAACCGGGGCGGAGCATGATGCCCAAAGACATCAGCGAATGAGCCTTTTCAGCCACTTCGGTCAGCGAAGCACCGTCCACGACATGAGCGAAAATCGCGGTTTCCTCAGCATTCAACTGTCGGCCAGATGCATGAGTGGTCCCCACTTGGGGCCACGGCCATGCCTGTCCAATCAAGGGCAAACGTACCCCTTCTCCACATGGGACTTGAGCCGTCCATGCTTGCTCAAGGTTGGTACGAACTTCGTCCGTCAAATCCTGCCAAGGGGTCAACGCACCACTGAAGTTCACGGGGTGGACATGATACATCGTGACGTCCAATTCCTCGTCAATGATGTACCGCTCTGTAAGAAGGCCTTGATCGTCGTCGTTCATCACTTGTTTCAGAAGCCGAGGCCAATCCACCTGTAGCCCAGAAGAGGCCCAGTCCGCATTCGCCACGGGGGGAGCAGGTGGCTTGTCGTGGCGGGACCACCGTAGACCCCAACCATCGGAGGCCACAGAATCTGCTGAGTTCAGGACCAAGACTTCCCCCCCTGACCGAGCCACGTCCAAAATTACGGCCCGCTGAAGCAGGTCCGGATGTTGGGCGAGGCTTTCTTCCAACCAGTGTTCAGATGGAAGAGAGAGGTGCCGATTCCAATGGCAGAAGAGCACTTCTTCAGGCGACAAGACCACACGTCCGTCATCCAAGCGCCGACCGAGTTTGCTTTTTTCATGCAAACGCTGACCGAGTTTCGCGGGGATGGCCCAACCCTGCTCATGCCTGACGGGAGGATCCCAACGGTCACGAGGACCCTCTGGCCGCGTGCCAAGCGGCCTTTGGGGCCGAGGCCTGGGGCGCAAATCGCGGTCAGCCATGCCATGCCCTGTTGTGCGACCCTCATAGTCGAAACGGAGGAAGGTTCCTATGCACCAATCATGAATCCACCTCATGGGAGACGATTCGAAGCCGCTCCCTGTGTTGGAACGCATCATGCTTCATCTCGGTCACGTTGACCCACGTGGAAGGGGTCTGAAGCCCGTACAACAGACGCAGTCTGGGATGGCAGAAGGCATTGGAATTCAACGCAAGCACGTTCCCCGAGCGGTCCGAAAACTGGTGGAACGTGGTTTCATCAAACTCGTCTTGCAGCGGGTTGACGGGCATCGGCAACGCCTCCGAGTCCATGTCCTGACGCCAAGCGGTGTCGAAGAGGTCAACCGCTTGCGTACCAAACATGCAAGGAACCTGATCGACACGTCCACTGGTCGTGAACTTGCATTGGACGTCATCGACGGTGGACGCCTTCATTTGGTCCAAAGCGGCATGCCACAATCAACGAAGCCTGACCCAACACCTGATCTGGACGTGAACACGATTGAACGTGCAGCACGCTTGTTGGGATGCAGTGAAGACGAATTGTCGATTCTGTTGGATGAAGCGCACCATGTACGCATGGATGAATCAGCCACGTTGGAAGGGGCAGAAGCCGTGTTCTTGGCGTGCTTGCATACAGCGCTCAACGACGCCATCATCACTGAAGATGAAGAGGCGATATTGACCAGATTGAAATCCGAACTCGGCCCATTGGAGGAGGCTCTGATGTCGCATGTGGTCACCCTCCTTCACGACATGATGAAGTGATACGGCTGCTGAAGGTGCAACATGGGCATGACGGATTCTGAGATGGACGCCCATGACCGGCTGACATCCATCATCGGCACGTTGGTCGACCTTCCATCGAACAACATTGTGTTGGTCGGTGACATCATGATGGATCGCTACATTCACGGTTTTGCGGACAACCTCAACACCCGTGCCCCCGTTCCTGTGTTGAAGGAAACACGCCGAGAAGAAGCTGTTGGCGCCGCCGCCCACGTCGCTCGAGGCTTGGTCTCTTTGGGATTGAATCCGTGCTTGTTTGGCGTCGTTGGTGACGATGGAGCGGGCGTGAGTGTGTTGGACTACCTCAGTGACGAAGGTGTCAACACCGACACGATCAGCATCGTTGAAGGACGAACCACGACGGTCAAAACACGGCTGTTGGCGACGCGACAAAACCTTGTTCGAGATGAACAATTGATGCTACGTTGGGACATTGAAGCCGATGAACCGATGCCNCCAGAAGCCCTAGAGGCCATGTATGACCTTGCCTGTGAGAAGGTGGACGGTGCTGCGGCTGTCATACTCTCCGATTACGGACAAGGCGTGGTGACCGACGAAGGAGCAGCTAGGCTCATCCAACGTGCCAATGCAGCAGGCGTTCCCGTCATTGCAGATCCAAAGCTCACGGGTTTCCATCGTACCCAGGGTGTGGCCTGGGTCGTGATGCAATCGCAAGGTCTGGAATTGATGCGGCGACGTCTCGGAGCAGACAACCCTGCTCAGGCCGCACATGGGCTGCTGCAAGAACACGGCTGGCAACATCTCCTGGTGCTCGAAGGGTCGAGCGGCGTGACCATTTACAGCGGNGAAGGTGAAGACGCGCACGTGGATTGCACCTTGACGGAACTCAAGCAAATGATCGGTCTCATCGATGCCGCTGCTGTTGCCATCACGGCTGCTGTCTCCGCTGGCTTCGACGTGCATGCGACGGCCCTCCTTGCCAACGCGGCTTCGGAGTGCATTCTTGGCGCGGACCGAACAGAACGNTTTGTGCTGACCCGAGACGATNTGATTGAACGAATGCGGGAAACGGCGTGGAATCTGCAGATCTCAAAACGGTGAGTGCGTGAGCCACTGGATTTGGCCCACCACCGCCGACCTTGGCCTTCGCGCCATGGCGCCTACGGTCGAGCGAGTATTTGCAGAGGCTGCCCTAGGCGTTCTTGCCGCAATGGACGCACAAGGGGCCAATGCATCCCGGGTCCATCATGGCGAATGGACGGCCATGTTGAACGCGAGTGAAGGAAGGACCGATCTCGACCTTCTGCTCCTTGCGTGGCTGGATGAGGTGCTCTACCAAGCNCAAACAAAGAGCCGTTGGATGTTGAGTGCGGACGTTCATATCACGCAAGACAAGCAAGGGGCCAGATTGCGTGCCATGGTGGCGTTCGTGAGCGCCAACGAAATGGTTCGAGGCGTTGANGTGAAAGCCATCAGCAGTCATGGACTCNCGTTGCAGGCCGTTCAGGCAGGTGCAACGCTGCCAGGAAAGGGTGAGGACATGCCAAGCCTCGTTGGACCCGCGTGGTATGCGGACGTCCTGCTGGATGTTTGAGGTGGGAGCGCCCCAGGTGGACGCTCGTCCCCATGGCCCAAATCCGCTNGCTTCCTCCGTCCCGGGTCCCCACAGCACCCATGGCCCCAGGTAGGGCTGCTCCGTTCCCGGCCTGACCTGTTCCCCCGGTTATCCGATTCCCGTCTCCCTCCGGAGACGGTTCTTGGCACCCGGGTCATGTGGGGGCGAGACATCTACGTCCGCAAGCGGGAGACCACGGGTCGGGTTCGCCGCCCCGGGGCATTCGGTCCGCCATGACGACGATGTGCGGTACAGGGTACGCCGAGCCCCCCACCTATCCCACTTGGCGGTCGCGTCGACTCTATTTCAATCAGTCGTCCCTTCTTCCTCGTACTTCGAAGGACAGGATGTCTTGATGGTCGTTGCCTCAAGCACCCAACCGTCGCTTGTTTTCGTCAGGGTTCCTTCGGCGTAGACCGTCCTGTTGTCGCCCAAGCCGTTCGATACAGAAGCATCGAGGAATGAGATCGTCAGCATGCTCGAGGTTCCTTCCAACACAAAGGTGGAAGTTCCGTTGTCGATGCTTCCGTCCAAGACTTCGCCCCGAACGGCCACATCACGACCGTCGACGGCTTCAGCAAGAACTTCGTCAACCGTCATGGTTGGTGCTGGAGCATCCACAAGTAGGGTCGCAAAAAGACCCAACGTGATGGCGGCACCCACCATCAGAAGTTTGACCCGGCGGGTCAGCATGTCCTTTCGTTGAAGGTGAGGGCTATGAAGCCGACGTTGAAGCCAATCCGTCGACGACGTTNCGAACAAGAGAAGGNCCTTCGAAGACGAAAGCCGAGTATGCTTGGAGAAGCGTGGCCCCCGCATCCAATTTTTCTTGGGCGTCTTTCGCGTTCGAAATCCCTCCGACACCAATGATCGGCCACGAACCGCTTGTGTGATCGTGAACGGCCTGAATCAAAGCAGTGCTTCGGTCCTTCAAGGGCGCACCGGAGAGTCCTCCCTTTTCTGCGAGGAANCGGGCGTGNTCGGGGTGTTCTGCTGGCCCGCGTTCAACCGTTGTGTTGGTCAAGACGACGCCGTCTGCCCCAGCGTTGCGAGCGACGTCCACCATGGCGAGGAGGGTTGGTACGTCCAAATCCGGTGCAAATTTAACCAACATCGGGCGCGGACTTTCGACCGTGTCGTTCAGGTCACTCAACACCTTTGAGAGACCTTCCAACAAATCACCCAGCATGGATTCGTGCTGCAGATCCCGAAGGTTCGGAGTGTTTGGAGATGAAACGTTGACCACGAAACCATCGACAACGTGATGGAGACGTTGCATGGACGTGGCATAATCGGAAAGTGCATCTTCGTTCGGGGTAATTTTGGATTTTCCGAGGTTGACAAACAGGGGGCACGGGAGCGAACCGCGTTTCGACAAATCCTTGCTGATGCGTTCCGCCACAGCTTCTGAACCGTCGTTGTTGAATCCCATCCGGTTGATCAAAGAGCGAGAACGGTCGTCACGGAACATCCTCGGTTTTGGATTGCCTTCCTGGGCATGCATCGTCACACCACCGACTTCGATGAAACCAAAACCGATGCTCGACCATCCACGAAGGGCTTCTGCACGCTTGTCCATGCCTGCCGCAAGCCCGAAGCAATTTGGAAAATGGAGCCCCCAAACCTCAACGGATTCTGCTTGCTTCGGCTTATACAGCCGGCGGAGGGCGGCTTGNCCTGCCCTTGTGNCAGACGCAAGGCGCAACATGCGNAGGGCNCGNCCNTGNGCGCCTTCGCTGCTTTGCAACCGTTGAACCGGCCGCACGAAGGTACGGTATGCCCAGCCCATGGATTCCCCCGCTCACCGGCATCCTTCAAGCATTACGGGCTCTTCGTGCATCCATGAGCCCGGATGATGAGCGTTGGCCCGCCGTCCGAGAGGCCGCCCGAAGGATTCTGCGTACCCCGCTGGTTCGCCTCGCAGTGGAGCCTGAACACCTGAAGGATGCCCACAACCTTGTGTCCGCCATCGCACAATCAAATCCTGCACAATTGAGCCTGCCAGAGGTGGTGGAATCGGGTACGAACTTCATTCTTGACGTCGAGGAAGGCGAATTACTCGTCACATGGACAAAAACTGCAGATCTGCACTCGCTCCTCTTCCAAAACNCCGGCGCTTATGGCGTCAACATTGCGGACGTATTTTCGATGGCCCACGGCTTAGTTGANGCAGGTTATCCTGGGTGCTTAGGTTGCGGTGGGCCGGGNTTGGAAGCACCGTGGGACGAGTTGGCATGGCGGACCCGGCAGAACACAACATCGTTCAAGTAGGCTCGACGGGGCCGGGACATCCATGACCGTCGTCATCATCGCGGAGAAACCCAGCGTTGCCGACGACATCGCCAAGGTCCTTGGCGCCAAGAAAAAGGCTGACGACGCGTGGGTTGGCGAGGGACTTGTCGTCACATGGGCCATCGGTCATCTCGTTGAACAAAAGTTCCCCGAGGACTACGATCCCGAATTCAAGAATTGGCGGAAGACCATCGATCGTTTGCCCATCGTCCCAGAACCGTTCGAATACAAAGCCAAGGGTGGCCGTAACCGCAAGGTCCTGACCGCCATCAAAAAGCGTATCACGTCTAAGGATGTCACAGAAATCGTCAACGCTTGTGACGCAGCACGTGAGGGTGAACTNATCTTCCGAAGCATCATCGAGCACACAGGGGCCNAAGCCCCNACCACACGGATGTGGNTGCANTCCATGACCGCCGGCGCCATCACGACGGCATGGGAAGGACGGCAACCAAGTNCGACNTTCGACAANTTGGGNGCTGCTGCACGCTCTCGNTCCGAAGCAGATTGGATCATTGGNATGAACGGCTCGCGGGTCGGNAANACNTTCCTCAAAGGNCGANGAGANCGCACGACNATCAGCCTNGGNCGTGTGCAAACGGCTACGCTCGCCATGATTGCGGACGAAGAAAAACGCATTCTCAGCTACGTCCCTGAGCCCTTCTGGAACGTGACCGCAGATGTTCAGTCGCAAGGCGCATCGTGGTCCGCAAAGTGGGTGCGCCGTGACCACAAGGCCGACGAGAACCGACCGGAGTACAAGGCCAACAGGATCCTCGACCTTGAGGAGAAAAAACTCGTTGAAGCGGACCTTGCTGCCGCAACCGATGTGACGGTCTCTGTGCAAGAACGGCCCAAACATGAGCGCCCACCGTTGAATTTCGACTTGACCAGTTTGCAAAGACGCGCGAACAGTTTGTGGTCCTGGCCTTCGCGCCGTACGCTGAGTGTCGCTCAAGACTTGTATGACCGCTACAAGGTGACCACATACCCGCGTACAGATTCGCAGTATTTGCCTACAGATATGACGGCGAAGGTTGACGAAACAATCGCTACCTTGGCCGACATCAAGGAGTACAAAGAGCACATTGGTCGCTTGAACAAGGAAGGGCTGCGGAACACGGCACGGAATTTCAACGACGCTAAGGTGAGCGACCACTACGCGATTGTCCCAACCGGTGTGCTTCCAGAAGAAGCCCTGCCTGCAGACCACGCCAAGTTGTTTGACTTGATTGCACGGCGTTTCCTTGCTTCTTGGTCGGACCGTTCGACGTGGAACGTTGAAACCCGAACTGCGACGGCGGGTGCGCAAGATTTCGTCAAGAGCGTTGAACACCTCGTCGATCCGGGTTTTCGCCACATAGAAACCAAGAATTCATCCTTGCCCGAGGGTTGGGGCAACGTCAGCGACGGTGCGGAAGCAACGCTAGACGACGTGACCTTCCATGAAGAAATGTCGAAGCCTCCTAACCGACTCAAGGAAGCACGTCTGCTTTCCTTGATGGAGCATGCTGGACGTCAGGTGGAGGACGACGAGTTCTCAGAAGCACTGAAGGACACGGGACTTGGGACGCCAGCGACCCGAGCCGAGACGATTGAGAAATTGATTGATCGAAATTACATCCGCAGGGCGAGAAACGGTCAATTGAGCGCGACCCCCATCGGCATGCGTTTGATTGACCTGCTGCGAAGGATTGGTGTCGATTGGATCACCTCCCCTGAATTGACTGGAGAGATGGAACACCGTCTTCTCCAGGTGCAACGAGGGCAGGTTGAACGCACCGCATACATGAGCGACATTGTGGAGCGAACCACGGCCTTGGTGCACCGTATCAAGGATCACGATCGGTCCGTCCTTTACGCCGATGACGAGGACCTCGGGCCATGTCCATCCTGTGGAGAAGGCGTACGGGAGACCACATTGGCCTACCAATGCGTGGCCAATCTAGGAGCTGAGGAAGGATGTTCCTTCATCTTCTGGAAAGACACCTCCGGCCGCTGGTTCGATCGAGACACGGCCTCTCGTTTAATCGAGCAGACCACACTTGAGGACCTGCACGGTTTCTTCAGTCGTACCGGTGAGGAATACACGGCAACCGTCACGTTGAGTGATGCCGGCAAGGTCACCTCGAAAGGAAACGGAGCGGGGAGCGTCGAGGCAACGGACGAAGCGATTGCCACGTGCCCTGTGTGCAAATCCGGGACCATCCGACAAGGCCACGATGGATACGCATGCGATGCCGATGAATGCAGTTTCCGTGGCATCCGCTCAGAAATGTGCCAGCGGCTTATCACCCCCGAGGAAGCTCGGGCCATTCTCACGGAGGGCCGTTCGGCCCTCTTGGAAGGTTTCGTGTCTCGCCGAGGCCGCCCCTTCAGCGCCTATCTTGTCATGAACGGTAAGAAAGTCGAATACGACTTCCCTCCGCGTCAAGCAGCTGCAGATGCAAAGAAGTTTGACGTGAAGCCGGGCGTTGTAGCCGTGTGCCCAAAGACCAACGCGGCCATTGTCGAAACACCGACGCACTACCAACCCGAGGAGGCAGGCAGTGGGTGCAAGATTCAGATTGCCCGTGAAATATCGAAGCGGGAGTTAACCCGAGAAGAAGCGGCGACGTTGATCACCGAAGGACAGGTTGGGCCCTTTTCCGACCTTATTTCCAAGAAAGGAAACCCATTCACGGCGATTTTGTACCTGAACAAAGCACAAGCGGTCCGCTATCGGTTCGCAAAGCGCGAATGAAGCGCATGCTTGATGTGGTCGACCCGCTGGATTGCTGTCATGGACCACGACGTCATCGTGGTAGGCGCGGGCCCGGTCGGCGCTCGTTTGGCCACCGTGCTGGCTGAACGCGGCGTCGATGTCGTGATGTTCGAGGAGCATGCCTCCATTGGTCGACCATTCCAATGTGCAGGTCTCATCAATCCGTGGTCAATGGCACAGGTAGGATTGGAACACACCGTCCTGCAAGAGATCGATGGGGCGACCATTCACGGCCCGCATCACGCCTCGGTCTCCGTCGGCGTCCGGGGCCAACCGCGCACGAGCGCCGTCTGCCGAAACCGGTTCGACGAAGGCGTCGTGCATCAGGCACTCAAGGCTGGAGCGCACCTCCATCTTTCCACCACCGTAACTGGAATTCTTTCTATGGAGGACGGTGGGTGGCGCGTACACCACCAGCGCGGCGCCTCCTCGGGCACCACGACATGCCGGCTCCTCATCGGAGCTGACGGTGCCCACAGCCGGGTTCGGCATTGGCTACGCAGCGGACGGCCGAAGGAGATGATGATTGGAAATCAAATCGAAGTTACTGGATTTGAAACCGAAGACCGTTGGTTGGAAATGTTCACCGGCGAATCTATCGCTCCGGGCTTTTTTGCTTGGGCCATTCCAACGGGCTTTGGAACCCACCGTATCGGTTTGTGGTCCTCCCCCGATCGCTTGGACGAAGCATCACCAGAGGAGTTGCTGAACGGTTTGATGCACACCTCACGTCACGCTTCCCGTTTCGCCAACTGCCAAGTCGTCGCAAGGTACTGTGGACCGATTCCGGGCGGGATGGTTCGCCGACCCGTCAAAGAACGTGCAATGCTGTTTGGAGACGCGGCCGGATTGGCGAAGCCGACCACGGGTGGAGGCATTGGCCCTGGTTTCAAGCAGGTCGGCATGGTCGCAGACACGTTGGCCCAGGCCATTCATAGTGACCTCCTTTCAGAGTCCTCCCTGAAGAAAATCGCCAAGCCATGGGATGACCTCAGGCGACATCAGACGAGAGCTCGAGCCCTTCGAAACCTGTTTTTGACCGAAAGCGATGACGAAACCCTTGAACGGCACGTCGCCGTATTTTCCCAACCCGACGTCACAGAGATGATCAATCGGCTCGGGGACATCGAACATCCGGTCCCATTGGGCATCGAGATGTTGAGGAAAGTGCCGTCCTTCCGGCCGCTGGCCTTGAAGGCAGGTTGGGCCATGTTAACGGCATGAGGTGATGGCATGGAAGAATTGTACAGGCACCCACCCTTTGACCCACGGCGCCTCAATCCGAAGGAACTCGACCCCGTGAAGGGAACCATCGACCGTGAGTTCGGCGCAAACCTGCGCATCGAAACCGAAGAGGGGTGGTTCGTTGAGCGTCGTGGACTTGACGCCATCGCTCCGATTGCGATCGAAGACCGCCCCTACCCAAGCGTGGTCAAAGCGCAGCGAGAAGGCTGGTTCCTGGAACCGAGGGCCCTGCATCGCCGATTGCGAGGTATGGTTGACGGCGTGGCGGCTCTCATGCTGTTGACGCTGTTGTACCTCGCCCTCGCACCGGGTTTCGATGCTTTGGACATTCCAACCATTGGAACGGAAAGTGTGCGGCTAGGATTGCTGGATTACCCGCTGTTGGGATTGATCGTCGTACCGTTGATTTTACTCCCGCTGGTCCTCCGACTGACCGCAAACGTCGGGGACTTGAGACGCCAATCCAACATCATCGGAGACGAAGAACTGTCTTTGACTGCGGAGNTTGANNTGGCNAACAGCGTCGGNGCGACCACNGTGGTCTTNGGTGGAACAGCCCGAAAGNACGCNGTCTTCGCAAGCCTNCAATGCGGCGTTCTTNCNCCAAGGCGCCACCACATCATGAATGCCCTCGGACGGTCTAACACAGGACAGCCACCGCCGGGCATGACCACAGCCCTTGTGGGCACTGAACCTGCCTTTGGTGACGGCACAGGCGTCGGTGAGGAATCGCCCATGGGTCGACACGATTGGCCTGGCGATGTGTACCTCAGGCCAATGCGGCTTGCCGCACACGGTGCATGGGCCCCGGTGGTTGACGGTTGCGTTGAAGTTTCAGCCCCAGACGGCCCATGGCCGGGTACACTCTACGATGCACTCGTTCGAATTCATTGGGAGATCGTGGTGGCGTGTGACCATCCAATCCACGGTCGCCTTCTGCACGTCACCCCAGTACGAACTGCGTGGCCCGACAAAAGNATNCCAANCTTGGTGGTCTCATTGACCGATGGTCGGGCGGAACACGCCAAACCCGCACCGACACGTTGAGGTTCCTCCCGGCCTGAGCAGAGCCATGCGTCGAGCCGTGACCGCCGTGGCCTTGGTCCTGACCATGCTGATGGCGGGTTGCCTTGGCATTGGCGAGGACTTGGCAGAGGCAGGACCCGTTTCCGAACCAGAGACGACCACAGTCGAGACGGGTTCGTGGGCCCTCATGCTCACGGATTCGGTTCGCAATCCTGTTGCAGGGGACCTGCTCATTTTCACCGTCAANGGCGTGGCCGACGAGCATCTGGACCTGTTGTCAATCGGTCAGGTCACGGCAGCGTACAACGGAGGTGTACCTGAAACCGTGCTCGATGTCGCGGCTTCAACAAATGGAGAGGTCGTTGTGGCCTTCATCGCTGAGCAAACAGGCGTGGTCACGATCACCGTCGAACTCTTTCCGTCTGATGGCGTGACGTTCAACGATGGAACTGTCAGTCTCTCAACTGATGTTACCGTTGGACAGGCCGGCCTTCGGCTTGTGGTGCCGACTGCGGTGAACGCCGATGAAGGCCTTGTGGCCTTCACAGGGCGCGTGGCCCCATTGCGGGAGCGACCTNNCAGCGATTTGGACGGCCTTACTTGCACAGCAACCCTTGACCTTGGCAGCAACGAAGGTCCGATGGCTTTGGCCTTGGACGACAATCTGGGCTTCGAAGTCATGCTCACGGAGGATGGTCTTCCACCCCTCGTGACCATCACCNCCTCCTGCATTGGGCCTGTGGATACGGCCTCCGATACCCGCTCCGTCCGCCTCATTCTGTCCGAGAAGGTGCTCGACGCGGATGGCGACGGCGTCCAAGACGAGCTNGACCGATGCCCAAACGGGATTGGAGAAGCCCAAGGCTGGCAAAGTCGAAGCTCAACAGATCACGACGGTGACGGCTGCAGGGACCGGGATGAGGACGAAGATGACGACGATGATGGTCGCCTTGACGTCGATGATCTGTGCCTCTCGGAAACGGGTTGGACGTCAACCGAAAACGAAGATCATGACACGGACGGGTGCCGGGACGATTCCGAGGACNAGGACGACGACAACGATGGACGGCCAGACGTCGAAGACGCATGCCCCCGTGGCACCATGGGTTGGACCAGCCTCCGCGCCGTCGATTGGGACCTCGACGGCTGCCTTGACAGCGGCGAGGACCTGGACGACGATGACGACGCTGTGTTGGACAATGACGATGCTTGTCCAAAAGGCGAATCTGCTTGGATTCAAGACAATACAACGGATTGGGATTTCGACGGTTGCCTTGATCGGACCGAAGACGAAGACGACGACAACGATGGCATCAACGACGCAGACTTGAANGGAACGATGCTGGACATGTGTCCGCAAACGTCCCTCGGCGCTGTCGTCGACGAATTTGGTTGCGCAGCCGACCAACGAGACAGCGATGAAGACGGAGTCAACGACGCCTCGGATCTTTGCTCCTCCACACCACTNGGAGAATCCGTAGACGCTGAAGGATGCCACGACATGGACGGCGATGGCGTGCACATGCAAAACGACGTGTGCCCCAACAGTCCTGCACGATGGAGCATCGACGCAGTTGGATGCGCCGTCCTTCAACGCCCGGTCGATTGGACGAGCACACAAGGTGCTCCAGCCGTCGATGGTCCATTCCAGACCGTCGGTGATTTCACAGCACCCACTTTGGACGGGACATTCACATTCTCCAACATATGGGATGGCAACAGCACCTACTTGTTCCTCCTCATGAAAACAAGCGGAAGCAGTTCAAGTGCATCCACGTTCACCATGAATCCAGGCACACTCACTCGAAACTTGCCCGATGAAACGCACATCGTTTACGGGTCGTACGACAGCACATACCGTTCACAAGTGACCGACAGAAAAGCCGACGTTGAACAGCGGCTGTCACCTGCAGAAGAAGAAGCATGGGAAGGCCGCATTCACTATTTGGACCTCGATTTGAGCGGTGCCACTGGGGACCTAGGCGAAGCCTTGTCTGCCTTGGGTGAACCAACCACATTCGGCATCGATCGGTTCCAGCGGCTTCGTCAAACAGGTTCTACGTACACGTGGGGCACGTCAAGCACCACCTACGACCCACAACACATGTCGCACGAAGCATGGATGTGGCATGCAGAGCATCCCGTCGAAGTCCGCCGATTGGACCCTGCCGTTGAGGCCATTGATTTGATGTTCGAAGATCAGCACCAAGGTGGGTGGGGCGGGGGCTTCACGTCGTCCATGAACGGAACCTTTGACCTCAACCACGACCTTGAGACCTACGACATGATGGAAATGTTCCACGAACACGCGTGTTCCGAACGGCGTGACCGGTACCAAACTTCGTCAGGTTACGCCGGATGCCACGAGTGGGACTTTGAAGCCAACCTGCGCATTTGTGACCGAGACAATTCTTCTCGATGTGGGACTGAATTTGCACGTTGGATCACTACCTACGGCCGAGAAGGTCGTTGGCTGACCGACCTTTCGCCGTACTTGTTCATGCTCGATGACGGCGAAGACCGGCGCTTCACCTACCGAGGCGCCAACGGCGGGAGCCTGACCATCACGCTGCTGTTCTCGCGGTGGGGCGAAAGCGAAGTCGATCACCGACCCTCCTCAGCCAGCTTCGCGTTTACCGGCGGCCAATTCAATGGAAGTTACAACGACCCGGCCCTCTACGATCGTGAGCATATCCTCAACGTTCCAATCGATGCATCCCGGGTTCGTATCGTGGCCACCATTACGGGGCATGGATTCCAGAAGGACGACGCAAATTGTGCAGAATTCTGTGACCACGAGCATCACTTCACCATTGGAAGCAACACTGCATACGAATGGCATCCAATCGTTTACAGCAACACTGGATGCGAACAAAACGTCCCCGGCGGGGTCGTGGCCAATCAGTTCGGATCATGGCCATATGGACGAGCAGGATGGTGCGCTGGCCAAGACGTCAAGCAATGGACCTACGACATCACGAATTGGGTGACGCCTGGGGCAACGGAAACGATGAGTTACCGAGGCTTGTTCAACGGGGCTGAATATCAGCCCACAGGCGAGACAGAGTCAGGTGGAAGGAACATCCATGCAGAAATCTGGGTGGTCTACGACATGCCCTTGACCAACCGNAGTTAGGCCAATGCTGGAACCGGGGAGGCNAAGACNTCCTCGTCGTCCAACGGCGTATCAAGCAANTCGTACCNGCTNTTCCTTCGCCGTGGNGCAAGACCAGCCCGTCGAATCANGCGNTGAAGTTCACGNTCACTNGCCGCGATTTTTGAGGTNCCAGAAGCNGAAACNACGTTNTCNTCCATCATCGTTGANCCNATGTCGTCCGCACCACCAAGAAGNGCCATCTGCGCGANGTCNACGCCCATGGTCGGCCATGAAGCCTGGATGTGGTCGACCACATCGAGCATCAGCCGTGCAATCGCCACGTGGCGGAGATATTCCGAAGGACCTGCGCCGAGTTCCATTCGGTTCTGACCCCGGTTGCGGCGGCCAAAGGAATTGGATTCCAACTGCACGGGCCATGCGATGAATGACGTGAACGGTCGCTCGCCTCGAGCCAATGCCTCGTCTTGCATGTTCCGCACGCGAACCAAGTGTTGGACGCGCTCAGCTGGTCCCTCACCGAATCCAAATACGTTGGTTGCGCTTGTAACCAAGTCGAGGTGTTGGGCCTCCCTCATGATACGAATCCATTGTTCGGGCCCACCTTTTTTCGGCGAAACGTCACGGCGAACACCCTCCACAAGCATCTCGGCTCCCCCGCCAGGAAGACCGTGCATTCCAGCCTCTTTGAGGGCACGAAGCACGTCCAAGGTGCTCATGCCTGTGATGTTGGACATGCCTTGGATTTCAATTGGGCTAAAGCAATCCAGATCGATGTTTGGATGGCGGATACGCAAGTCCCGTAAGATGTCCAAGTACCAAGAGAACGGGAGGTCTGGGTTCACCCCACCTTGCATCAGCACGCGGACGCCTCCAATCTCTTCGAGTTCAGCAAAGCGCGCGGAAATCTCGTCAATGGTTTGGGTGTAGACCTCATCGTGGCCCATGGGACGGTAAAAGGAGCAGAATTGGCAATTGATGGTGCATGCGTTGGTATAGTTCACGTTCCGGTCGATCAGGTACGTAACCTCGCCGCCAGGAACTTGCTGTTTCCTTCGAAGAAGCGCTGCGCTCATGAGCGCATGAAGAGGTGCAGTTTCGTACAAAACAGTGGCTTCCTCAGCCGACAGCCTCACGGCCGTTGGGTCATCAACAGACCAGTCTTCCTGACGTTCAAGGATGGACGCCCACACACGCTCACGCTCCGACAATTTTCTCCAGTGCGTCCAACTCCTTTGGACATGCCTCTGAAAGCACGACAGGACCATTGTCGGTGACCAACACGTCATCTTCGATTCTGATGCCAATGTCGGCGTACCTTGGAGGGCACGAAACATCGGGCCGCCATGCACCAAAGTAGAGGCCAGGCTCAACTGTCAGGACCATGCCTGATTCGAGCAAACGAGGTTCACCGTTCGGGCGGTAAATGCCGACATCGTGAACATCAAGACCCAGCCAGTGGCCGGTGTTATGCATGTACCAATCACGCAATTGGCCAGTTTCGGCATCAAGGGCCTCGTCCAAACTTTGGTTGATGACGCCGAGCGCAATCAGCCCTTCAGCGAGCACACGACGTGCCGCCTCGTGAGGAGCGTTGTAGGGTTCACCCACTTTGCACGCGTCAATGGCCGCTTTCTGAGCGTCAAGCACGACGGTGTAAATTTCACGTTGTGCCTCAGAAAATGTGCCGCCCACGGGCCAAGAGCGTGTGATGTCTGATGCATAGCCACGGTATTCTGTCCCAGCGTCGATCAACACAACATCACCCTTGACGCAATCGTCGTTGTTGACGTTGTAGTGAAGCACCGTGGCGTTGACGCCCGATCCAACGATGGAAGGGTAGGCCCAACCGTCGCCTCCACCGTACACGAATCCGCCCTCGATGACGGCCTGCAAATGACGTTCGTTGAGTCCGTTTGAAGGGAGCTTCATCGCGGCAACGTGGGCCCTTGAGGAGATGTCCGCAGCGTGGCGCATCATGGCGATCTCTTCGTCGGATTTTCGAAGGCGGAGTTCTGCAATCCTTGCACT
>PBMM01000017.1 GCA_002723635.1 Methanobacteriota archaeon
CAGGGTCTTGGTCGGGTTCGCTCAGCAGGTCAAAGACCACGGCGGAGAGCACCACAATCGCCACGAGACTGAGCGATTGAAGCCCCTTCTCCCGGCCGTTCATGGAACGGCCTTCCAAGTCCAGAGAAAAACCCTGACGCCGTACGGCTTGAGGAAAAGGCGTTCCTAAGCCAGCGTCCGATGGGCGGAGCACGCCTCACATGCGCTCAAGCGGAACCAGCCCAAGGCCGGTCAAGCCCGCGTGGAGCACCTCGCGCGCACGCTCGCTGACCGCCGCATGCAGGGCATGCGCCCGGCCGTCAACGATCACCGTGCAATCTCGGTAGAAGCCGTTGTACGCGTTCGCCAAATCCAGCATGTGCAGGGCAAACAAGTGCGGCTTGTGCTGCTTCACGGCGTTGTGCAAGACGTCGGGATGGACGGCCAGCAACCGAAGAAGGTCCACCAATCCGTCCGGCATCGGACCGTCAAAGGACGGCTCCTCGGCGGCGGGCTCAGCCTCTTGCAATTTTCTGGAAATGCTGCAAGCGCGCGTGTGCGCGTACATGGCGAAGGGAGCAGAGCCCCCTTCGAAACTCAACGCTTCTTCCCAGGTGAAGGTGAATCCCTTCTCGGGACTGACCTTGATGATGTTGAAGCGGACCGCTGAGGTGGCCACGGCTTCGGAAATGGCGTCGATTTGAGCCTCGTTGTACTCAGGACGAAGGTCGCGCACCACGGTGGCCGCTTGGGCCTTCGCTTCCTCAAGCAAGTCGTCCATGAAGACCACGTTGCCTTGGCGGGTGCTCATCTTGCCTTCGGGCAATTTGATGAAACTGTAGAACACGACTTCAGGCGTTGCTTCGCCCAATTCATTGAGGGTCAATCCCACCTGCTTGGCCTGCAGACGGTGATCTTCACCAAGAACGTTCAACAAACGGTCGGCTTGGGTCCACTTCCAGCGGTGGTACGCAAGGTCCCGGGTGGCGTACAGCGAGGAGCCGTCACCGCGTCGGTAGAAGAATTCCGTTTTGCCCTTCAGGCCGCGTTGCCCGAGGTCGAGGAAGCGAGCGCCGTTGTCCGCTTCGCCGTGAATCTCAAGGGTCGCGAGGTGGTCCATGATGTCCGCCACAGATCCGTCAACCACGAAGGTGGATTCCTTGGTGAAGGCGTCAAAGGTAATGCCGAGTCGCCCAAGGGTCTCCAGCATCCCTTCGAGCACCGGTGTGTAGGCGGCCTCGAAGGCTTCGAGCACGGCTTCGTCGCCGTGCTCGCTCGCGTGCACCATGGTGCCAATGGCCTTCTCGATGGCCTCGCCCTCCGACGTGCCTTCCTGCGCCGAACGGATCGCTTGCGCCGCCTGATACCAGCGCACACGAGCGTGGTCGGGCTTGTGCGCCCAGGTCGAATCGGCTTCACCGCGGTCATTGAGCGCAGCGGAAACGTCGGCTTCGGAGAGGTTGGCCAGCGCCCATGCGAGCACACCGACCTGCTTGCCCATGTCGTCCACGTAGTATTCAGCGCGGACCTTGCGGCCGGCCAAGCGGTTGAGGCGGACCAGCGTGTCGCCAAGGATGGCGTTCCGCGCCCGCCCCACGTGGAAGGGACCGTTTGGGTTGGCCGAGGTGTGTTCGATGAGGACAAGGCCGTCCTCAGGGGCGACAGGGGCGCTCAAAGGCCCGGCGTCGTTGAGGATGTGCGCAGCCAGCCACGCCGGGTTGGCCACGAGGTTGAGGTAGCCGTTCGTGGCCCGAACCTCGGACAAGGCCTCGTGGTTGNCCATCGCGGCTGCAACGGCTTCGGCNATCTCNGCAGGNGCNCGGCCGACCATCTTGGCAAAAGGAAAGCAAGGTAGCGCGACGTCGCCTTCCTTGCGCTCACGGGCGGGACCGATGACCCGCCGCCAAAGGTCGCCCTTGACGCCTACGCTNGCCAAGGCGGCCTCAAGGTCATCGGCCACCGCATCGAGGAGGAGCTGCATCGTGAACCCTCACATCATTGGGTAGCGCAGCAATGCTGCAAGGCCTCCGAAGCCTTCGTACAACTGGGCACCTTCCTCGGTGTCCACGGAAATATAGACAACTCCAGTGTTGCTTTGCGTCGCGGACGCGATGAGTTCATCGATGAGCGGGCGCTCCTCGACCACGCTGACTTTGTGGCTGTCGCAAGAGGTGCAGGACGGCATGCTCTCATGCCGGTCCAACGTTTCCGTCCACGTNTGCTTGCAGGTGTCGCAGGACAGGTCGGTGATGTTCCTGCGCAGGCTTTCCGAAATGAGCAAGCGGTCCACGGCACCAGCGGCCAGTGCTTCGCGGATCATGCGTTCACCGTATGTGGCCTTGGGGCTCGTCTTGATGAGTTCCGAGAGGAAGGCGTTCATGACCTCGCGCTCAGAATCGAGTTCGATTTCCTGCATCAGGTTGCCCGCGTTATCGACGAGTTCCCGAATGCCCGACTCGTTGGAGTAGCCCACATCGAAGGTGGTCGCTGCGATCTTCTTGGTGATCTCGTGGTGGAAATATTCCTGCTTCACGACGTAATCCTTGGTCGCTCCNGGACCGCCGATGATGATCGCTTGGATGTTCTCCAGTTCAGGCAACCAGTAATCACAGGCGTGCTCCGTGGCTCGCTTGAAGAAATTGTGCGCCGCTTCCTCGATGAGCCGCTCGAAACGTTGGGCGGACTGACCACCTTGGCGGTGTTTTCCCATGATGTTCGACACCAGCTGTTCTTGGACGTGAATCCNTTTCCCGCTGGCGATGCCATAGGCGGCTTCCGCGCGATCGATCACAAACAGTCCATACGATTTCTTGTCGACCAGCATGTCTTCNAGTTGCGAGATNTCGAAGGTGGAATCGCAACGGTACCGGAAGGAGAGAAGCGGTTGCGGCGGGTCCTCCACGACGATGTTCACCATGCGTGACTTGTTGTTGCCAATGACGATCGAACCGACNAAGATNGCCAAGCCATGATCGCCAGGAGTCTTGAACCGGTTCAGGGTCGAAATGGCGGATTCAATCGCGCCCTGAACATTTTTCCTCGTCCCCTTTGACTTGATGTTGGCCGCTTGACCGTGTTCCACCTGAAGCATCGAGCGAGCATCGGAAATGTGCCGGTCGGGAGGGATGATGAGGGTCACCAATTCGGTCCCGAAACCGCGCATTTCACGCAGGTCTTCGAGGGCCATCTTCANCCGAACGCGGCGGGCGGCAAGTTCNGCGTCGTCGACCATGACCTTCCCCCCTCAATCCAAGGCCCGAACGAGGACGCTTCAACCCTTTGGGCGTGGGGATAGGATGAAGGGACGAGGGCTGGAGTCAGCGTTGATGGGTCGAACCTTCGTCGTGGCCCTCGGTGGAAGCACCCTCCGCCCTGAAGCCCAAGAGGACCGTGCACGATGGTTTGGACGGCTTCGCCAAGTCGTCCTCAGCATGGAAGGCGAAGGGCGCCGGCTTGGCCTTGTGGTAGGCGGCGGTGCACCGGCCCGCGAAGGCATCGCGCTGGCTTCCACGGTGCTCAGCGACCGCTCAGCGCTCGACGAAGTAGGCATCGCGGCCACGCGACTCAACGCCACCGTGCTCCAGCAGGTCCTCATGGACGTCGGACTCGACGTCGCTTCAGAGGTNCCCACCAGCATCGGCGCCGCTGCATCCCTGCTCGATGCACACCACGTCGTCGTGATGGGCGGCACCGTCCCTGGCCACACCACGGACGCGGTGGCGGTCGAACTCGCCCGCGCTGCGGGCGCCTCGACGTGCATCATCGCCACGAACGTCGACCGGGTGTACGACACCGACCCCAGGAGCAACGAGGACGCGCAATCCTTCTCACAGATGACCATCGACGAACTTGCGGCCATCACCGGCATCGACGAAGCCCTAGCTCCGGGCGCGTCTTCCGTGGTGGATCCCATCGCCGTAGGACACGCCAAGCGCGGCGCCATNGATCTCGTGGTCCTCGACGGGCGTGATTTGGCCCGCCTTGAAGCCGCCTTGGAGGGCAAAGCCTTCGACGGCACCCTCATCCGGAGCAACAGGTGAACGGCATGGTGGACGCAAAGGCAGCCAAGGCTCGTGCCAAACCCGCTGGGAACGCACCCCTGCGAAGTGGCTCGAGCATTCCCCCCCACGCCCACTGCCGAATCTGCAATGCTCCGGTCGACGTGAAGGCAGACCCGAGGGTCTGCAAGGACTCATCCTGCATCGAAGAACTTGACCGACGCGAAGCCTCCGAACGACGGATGCGGACTTGGATGCTGATTTTCTTCGGGCTCTTCGCCTTCACATTCATCGGACCCGTGCTGCTTCGAGCAGCCGGATGAGACTCAGACCCGGTCTGAGCGATGCCATCCCTCTGGAAGGGACATAGGGTCTGTTTCCCGCTTTTCTTCACACAGCCGAACAAGGTGCATTCGCAAGGCGTCCAAGCCCACGTCCTGCAAAGCAGAGATGGTGATGCGTCCTTCCTCATCTCGCAAGAGAGGGAGGTCCGGTTGTCCAGGACTGCCGGCTTCGCGCCATGCGGCCTCTGCGTCTTTGACCTCATCCCATGCGGACGGCAAGGGGTTGAGAATGTCGGCCTTCGATGTCAAGACCTCCAACTGCGTGCCGGGCAACAGGGTCTTCACTTCCTCGAGCAGGTGGAGTTGCTCCTCGGTCGTCGTCCCGCATTCACCGCTGGCATCGTAGAGGAACAAGGCGACGGAACCAACGTGCTCCAAGGCAGCGATGGCTTGCTGCTCGATGGCGTTGCGGTCCTCCATTGGACGATCAAGAAGTCCCGGAGTGTCCAACATCTGATGGGACAAGCGTCGGTGGGTGAAGTGGCCNACGTGAAGTTGCTTGGTGGTGAAGGGGTAGTGNTTGACCTCCATNGTCCCNGTGGAAAGCGCCCCNATCAACGCCGACTTNCCCACGTTGGGTGCGCCGCANACCACGATGATNGGCTGCATGGCGTCCAGNTGNGGCAGGCGCTTCANCGTCTCNCGNGCNTCACCNAGCCACGCGAGGGAAGGCCCAACNCGGCCCATCACGGAGGCGATNCGCCCGTAGGCTTCCTTCCGTGCGTCGTGCATCAACGGAATNCGCGCCGTNCGCGTNATNTTCCGAACGTTNTGNGTTGAAATNCGTCCGATTTGGGACGCGNCCCATTGCAGCATGGAAAGGTGGTGNCGGTATTCGTCGGTTCCCACACAGGCTTCGATCATCGCCACGTCGAANGTCGGNGANTGGTCAAGCGAGGGCCANAGNCTGACCGTTTCGGTCAACGTCGTGCACAGCACGTCCGAGGAAGTCTGCACCATGCGGCTCAGCTGTTTCCGCGTCCGGAACACGCGATTCGGGTCATCGACGCGGTCTGCAGCCTTCTTGGCACGCCCGAAGGCCTTGTCCAACAACTCCTCCTCGGTCAGCACCGTTGGAAGCGTCCGCCACTCGATTCGCATGAGGACCCCCAACCCTTCGGCCGTCGCCCCCGATTTGAAACCACGCCTCATTGGAGGGTTCAAGAAGTTCGGACGGTGAGGCCGGTTCATGGCGAAGAAAAAATCGGCCGTCTCCCTCCCCGATTGGGCCACCACTTTGTGGCAAGAACTGGGCTCTCCGGAGCTCGATACGCACCTCAGCGTGGCTTCAGGGGACCTGTTTGACCGCCGTCACGGCCTGCGTCGAGACGACCTGGTAGAAGTGATGCTCGACGTGCGAGCCATCCCTGAGGGCGAAGATCCTTGGGTACGCGGACGCATGATGTCCCGAACGCCTTCATCCCTTGAAATCCTGACCGAAGACGGCCGCCACATCTACCTCGCTCGCGAAGTCGTGGTCCGCATCGATCTGGTGGCCCACACCCGCCCTGCCTACATCGACGACGAGGAACTCTTGCGCTTTGAGCGCCGGGACCAGAAGCGCCGCTCTTCCCTCCATGAAACCGCAGAACGCAAAGCGGAAGGCAAAGACGACAGCCACCTTTGGGGTTGAGGACATCTCGCTTGCAGATGAGGACTGTGTTCCGAACGTGACGGGAAAACAAAAACTCAGCACGGACGAAGCGCAAGCGCTTCTTGGCCAGATAAATCCCCAATGGTCCATTGAGGACCAACCTTGCATTCAGCGAGCGTTCAGCTTTCCTGATTTTGCAACGGCCCTTGCCTTTGTCGTAAAGGCTGGAGCAGTGTGCGAGGAGCAAAACCACCACGCTGATTTCCAACTCGGTTGGGGCTTTGCCGTAGTCAAGATTTGGAGCCATGATGCAGGTGGCCTTACTCGTTCTGACTTCATTCTCGCCGCCAAAATCGACTTGATTTGAAGTGATCACATGACCGACTTCCACAGCCTCCTCATCAGCCGAAGAACCGCTCATCGGTTCTCCGCGAAACCTGTTGAATCCTCGCACGTGGCGCGCGCGCTTCAGGCGGCCAATCAGGCACCCTGCCACAAGCATACACACCCGTGGACATTCTACAGCATCGGGCANGNAACCAGGNAAAAGCTCGTCCCGNCNGTCACGGANTTGGCNGCNGNGAAATCGCTCAANAANAAATCTGANANNGNGGAAGANGACCTGAAGCGGGCCATTGNAAAAGTNATGACACCGCCGGTGTTGTTCGCCGTGACGTCCAAGTTGAGTCCAGNAGATGCTTTNCGGGAAAAGGANGACTACGCGGCGAGCGTCTGTGCACTGCACAACATGGTGCTGTCCTTGTGGGGTGATGGCGTTGCGGCAAAATGGTCCACNAGCGCCCTCACGCGCCACNCAGAAACCTACAGCGTCCTCGGAATCNATGCAGACGTCGAGGAGATCATCGGTTTCGTGAAGGCGGGCTACGCAGAACGTTTGCCCAAGGTCGAGAAACCGTCGACCGATGCGACCACGCAATTCCTGCCCTGATCAGAGCTTGACCGGACGGGTTGCACCGCACGCCTGACACTTCAGCAGCGTCGTGCGGTCTTCTTTGATGAAATGGGTGTCAGGAGCACCGCACTGGTTGCACTTGATGTAGGTGTTCACGTAATTCACGATGGTGCGGCGAATGCGCTTGGGAGGGATTCGTCCCTTGAAGCGAACACGAGGCCCGTCACGCGAGGCCGACGTACCCAACTCGTTCTGTATGAATTGGTAGACGTGGTTGTCGTCCCGGTCCATCATTGCCACAACGGCGTTGAANTTCTGGAAGAGGGTGTTGCTCCCCTCAATGAGNATCTGTGGCTCGGGCAAACGCCAACGTCGACGGTTGGAAATGTCCTCGGGAATGTTCTCCCTCGCCCGGTCGAGCAAGCCCTCATACTCGAACTCGCTCATGCCATCGGCTCCGGTGCACCCATTTTCAATCTGTCCATGACGGGGTGCGTTCCAAGGAAGGGTTCATGTCGCAAGGGCAGCACGAAAGGGCGAGACCCATGACGATGAGCATCGAGGAACTTCGGGAAATCGCAACCCGCCTCCGAACGGAGGGGTTGAACTCACAGCAAATTGCGGATGAACTCTCACTGTCTCAGGACACCGTCGCGTGGTTGCTCGCCGGAAACCAANGCCGAGATGCCCCGACNGACGTGCGNATCGGCTGGCGNACCATCGGCGTCAAGCCGGAGCGCATCGAAGCCATTGGCGAGATCATGGCCGACGTGACCGCCGAGGANACCGGCCATGACCCCATCGATACCGTCGTTGGCATTTCCATCAACGGCATCGTGTTCGCTCAGGAGACGGCCAAGAACCTNGGAGCAGAGATNGCCATCCTTCGCAACATCGAGGGCGGCCCCGGCTTGGGCGCTTTGTCCGACAAGTACGGACGCATCTCTGGAAAACGCGTCGCCATCATCGACGACGTGCTCTCCTCCGGTGTCACCATGTCGAGGACCATTGCAGCCGTGCGAGAAGCCGGTGGCGAACCGGCCCTCGCGGTTGTGCTGGTGAACAAAACCATGCGCAACGAGATCGACAACGTTCCTTTGCGTGGCGTCATTCGAGCCGTTCCGGTCTGAGGTGAACGCATGGTCCACTGGTCGGACGTCATCGGAGCGAGGCTCGTTGAGCAACGGCCCAATCACCTCGTCAACACCGGCATCACACCCAGNGGCGAGTTCCACATCGGGCACCTGCGCGAAATGCTGACCGGTGAGATGATCGCCCGTGGCGTGCGCAAGGCCGGTGGCACCGCCGAATTATGCTTCATCATCGACAGCGCGGACCCTCTGCGGAAGGTGTACAGTTTCCTCGACGAGGCCTACGCCGAGTACATCGGCGTCCAACTGTTCCGGATTCCGCCGCCAGACGCTGAAGGGAAGCCGGACCTTGCAGCCTTCGAATCCGGTACCACCTACGCTGACCATTTTCTCGCCCCCTTCCTCGAAGCTCTGGACATGCTTGGCGTCCGCCCTCGCTTGGTCTATAACCACCAATCTTACGCAGAAGGCCGCTATGTGGAGCACGTCCGAACGGCCCTCCAACAACGCGAACGAGTGCGCCAAATCATCGAAGAAATCTCCGGAAGGGAACTGACGGCCGATTGGTGGCCGTACTCACCGGTCGACGAAAAGGGCTGCATGGACGGGCTCAAGGTCACAGGATTCGACGACACGCACGTCCATTGGCAGGCCGAAGACGGCCGGACGGGTTCATGCGATTACACCGTGGGCGAAGGCAAGTTGCCATGGCGCCTCGATTGGCCGGCCAAGTGGGTCTGGCTGGACGTAACCTGCGAAGCCTTTGGCAAGGACCACGGCACCACAGGAGGATCCTACGACACCGGTGCTGAGCTGTGCCGCCTCTTTGGCGCTGAGCCTCCGGAGGGACTGACCTACGAATGGATCAGCCTCAGAGGACAGGGCGCCATGTCGTCCTCAGCCGGCACAACGGTGGGACCCATCGAGGCTCTCCAACTCGTGCCTCCTGAAATCCTGCGGTACCTCATCGCTTCAACCAAGCCAGCCAAGGCCATCGAATTCGACACGGGCATGGGCTTAGTCAATCTCGCCGACGCNTACGAGCGATTGCTGCGCCACGACCTTGAGGCGAAGTTGGAGGACGAGGAACTGAGCCGACGAAAGCGCGTTGCCATCGAAGACGACATCTCCGCCACACGGCTTTCCTCCGTGGAAGAACGAAACAACCGGCCTGGAGCCGTTGGGGTGACGTTCCGCCATCTGGCCATGTTGGCGCAGATTCGCTCNTCCGACGAGCAAGTGTGGANCATGATNCCNAACGAANNCGTNGACNGNAAGGAGTTCGATNCCCGCCTCAACAGGATGCGCCACTGGATTTCNAGCCACCACTTCCCNGACGAAATGCGCNTCGGCATCCGTGANANGCCAAACGCCGAGCGTCTGGCCGACCTCACACCCGAAGAGGAGGCCCTCCGCAAGGCATTGATTCGAAACTTCGAGGCAAGCTTGGAAACCGGGTGGAATGAAGCCAACCTTTCGGCCAANGTGCCGGACGCAGCCCGTGAAGTGGAGCTTCCGCTTCGCGAGGCGTACCGCCTAACCTACGAGCTCNTGCTCGGGGTTGACGTCGCTCCGAAGTTGGCGCCCTTGCTTGCCGCGATGGAACCAGAACGGGTCCTGCACCTGATGCGGGGCGAATGATCAGCACGCGTCGAAGGCTTCGACCAGGTACTCGGTTTGAGGGCTGGACCAAGCGAGTTCGCGCACCTTGTCACGACCACCGCTGGCGTAGGCGTGAATGACGTCGGCCACGCGAACGTTGCCTTCCGATGAACGCGCGAGGATGGTTTTCGGCTTGAGCGTCTTGCCCGTNCCGTGCGGGTCGTACACCGTCACAAGGGCGTTCTCGAGGAACCATTCCGCCTTGCCACCTTTTGGACCATCATAGGTCATCTTCGGGCGCTTGGCGCCAAACATGCCACCGCCGGCTTTTTTCGGCTTGGCGCCGGCCTTGCTCTTCGCCTTCGCCTTCGCGGGCTTCGANGTGGATGCGCCCTTCTTTGCAGGCTTTTCCTCGCCGTCNTCACCCTCGGAAGAATCAGATTGCGCACCACTGCTCGCTTCCTTTGAAGCGGACAATTCTGCCCGGACTTCGGCCTCGATCTCTGCGCGGAGGGCCTTCTCGTCCACAGCGGGCGCTTCTGCACCGGCCTGTTCCAACCGGTCCTCATAGTGGGCGGCAAGTTCGACCAACGCGGCTTCCATGGCCGCCTCCAGTTCAAGCAAGAGCACACCATCGGCGACACCACGCCACTTCGTCCATTGATGCGTGGTGAAACTGTTGATGTCCGAACCGCACTTTGGGCAAAAGCTGCGCTTGGGTGGCGTCAACTGAGCCACGTCTTGCATGGCTTCAGCGTCTGCGCCCTCATGAGCGCCGACGGACACTGCGTGAAGATGGCGCCCGGCTTCGAACCCACGATCCATGGCCGTCCTGAACGCTTCGCTGTCACGGTCGATGGTTCCTTTCTCGACCAGGCTCATGGCCCGAGAGGAACGTGAAACGGTCTCTGCAGCAGATCGGACCGCAGACGATTGGCCCCAGCCACCCAACGGCGGCTCAAGGGTGGTCACCTTGGCTGGAGCAGCCTCGCCTTCCTCGTCCTCGGACACCTCAGCAGGAGCCTCGGCCGGCGCGGCAATACCGAGCAGGATGGGGTTGGCGCCTTCTTCGACCTTGGCGATGATGTCGAACTTTTCCGCCATGGAAAGGTCCTCACGAAGCCGAACGACCTCCTTCAATTGGTTGAGATCGTGCCCAGTGGACGTGATGGGACCCTGCACCGTCAGGTCATGGCCACAGGCCAAACAGTAGGCGGCCGTCACGGAAACGACCGACTCGCATGTGGGACAGAACACGCCGGCCATGACGNACCATNCCCCTCACGATTTATGAGNATCACGAAGCAGAANGGNCCCACACTCAGTAGTGCACTTCCAATCTTCGNGGTCGGGGAGCACCTTGAGCGAGCACGGCCATGGCCGCCACTTCCATCACCGCGCCTCGNANCGTGGTCACGAAGGGGATGTTGAGTTCGACCGCGAGCCGCCGCATCATGTTCCCGTCACGAACAGCCCCACCACTTACGGTTGGAATGTTGACGATGAACTGAACGAGCCCCTCTCGCATGATGTCCAACGCGTCGGGGTGCTGTGGTTCTGCAATGCGGTACACGGTGGTCACGGGCAAACCTGCAGCACGGATGCCGTCTGCCGTGCCTGGCGTTGCATAGAGGTCGTAACCGAGGTCCATGAGGTCCTTGGCNAGGTCCACNATGGCCGCTTTGTCCTCNTCNCTNACGGTGAGGTACACGCCNCCGCCGTTGGCNACCGGNACCTCGGTGGCCAAGCGGGCCTTCAGGTACGCCATGGCCGGGTCCTCGTCGGACCCGAACACCTCACCNGTGCTCTTCATTTCNGGCCCTGGNGCNGGATCNAGACCACGGAGTTTGATGAACGGGAAAACAGGNGCCTTGACGCACACGTGACCCGTCACGCGGCGAGGAATCTCCTGGTCTGCGAGTGGAATCCCAATGGTGACGTTCGCGGCAATGCGAGCAAGTGGCAACCCGGAGGACTTCGCCACGAAGGGAACCGTCCGTGACGAGCGAGGGTTGACTTCGAGCACGTACAGGGCGTCGTCCTGGATGGCGAATTGGATGTTGTAACATCCCACGATGCCAAGTCCAAGGCCAATCAAGCGAGTCTGCTCGTCGACCTGAGCGAGGATCTCGTCCGATACGTTCTGCGTTGGGATGAAGCAGGTCGAGTCACCGGAGTGGATACCCGCCTCTTCCAAGTGTTCCATTACCGCGCCAACCAGCACCTCTTGGCCNTCGCAGGCGGCGTCCACGTCAAGTTCGGTAGCGTGCCCAAGGTATTCGTCCACCAGCAGTGGTCGATCGGGAGCGAAGAAGGCCTCAGCAAGGTAAGCGTCGAGTTGAGTCTGGTTGCTCAAAATCTCCATGCCACGCCCACCGAGGACGTAAGAAGGGCGAATCAACACCGGGAAACCGATNATTTCTACGGCCTTTCGCACGTCTTCTGGCGTGGTGCCGGTGGCGCCACGGGGCATGCGAAGGCCGACACGTGCCGCAAAGGCCTCGAAGCGCTCGCGGTCACTGGCTTCGTCGATGGCGTCGCAACTGGTCCCGAGGATGCCTACGTCGGCGCCCGAAGCAGCAAGCAGCGGGCGACGGGCTTCGAGCGGAAGCGCGAGGTTGATCGCGGTTTGACCGCCGAACTGAAGCAAAATGCCGTGCGCCTGCTCACGCAAGAGAACTTCCGCCACGTGCTCAAGGATGAGGGGCTCAAAGTACAGCCGATCCGAGGTGTCGAAGTCGGTGGACACCGTTTCTGGGTTGTTGTTGATGAGTACCGCATCCTTGCCTGCGGCACGAATCGCGTTGACGGCGTGAACGCAGCCGTAGTCGAACTCAATGCCTTGACCAATCCGAATGGGTCCTGAGCCAATGGCAACGACGCGCTCTTTGGTCCGCTGTTCAAGCTCAGGCAACAGGTCGATGCCAGTGCTTCCAAGCGGCTCGTANGTGGAGTAGTAGTAGGGCGTNGCCGCAGCGAACTCGGCCGCACAAGAGTCGACCATTCGGTAGATTGGGTGGATGNGAAGAGCGTGACGCCGAGCCATCACGGCCGCCTCATCCCGACCACTGGCCAATGAGGTTGGGCCGGCGGCAGGGAAACCTGCCAGCGCATCCGCGATGTGCGCGTCGGTGAAGCCATGCGCCTTCCAGCGGCGCAGGTCCTCAGCGTTGAGCAGGTCGGGGGTCACGCCTTGCGCGGTAATCTCCGCTTCCATGTCCGCCAAGCGCTTGAAGCGGTGGAGGAACCATCGCGTCATTCGGGTGATTTCATGGACGCGTTCGATGGACCATCCGCGACGGAAGGCTTCGAGCAACGCGCCCATGCGCCGGTCCGTNGCGACGCTGAGCCAATCGATGAGCGTGTGCTCGGGAAGGGGCTCCTCGGCCCGTTCGAGTTGGTCTTCACCGTCGGATTCGTCGGCGCGGGTCAGCGGCCGCGGGTGCGCCGTGCCCTGCTCAAGGGAGGCCCACGCCTTGAGGAAGGCCTCTTCGAAGCACCGGCCGATGGCCATGACTTCGCCGGTGGACTTCATGCTGGTTCCAAGGGTTCGGTCGGCCGTCCGGAACTTGTCAAAGGGCCACCGTGGAATCTTCACAACGCAGTAATCCAAGGTCGGTTCGAACGCAGCCGTGGTCCCTTCACCCGTGATAGGGTTGGGAAGTTCGTCCAGGGTGTAGCCGACAGCGATCTTCGCCGCCATGCGGGCGATGGGGTAGCCGGTGGTCTTGGACGCAAGCGCCGAGGAACGGGACACACGAGGATTCACCTCGATGACGCGCACCTCGCCCGTGGCTTGGTTGAACGCAAACTGGACGTTGCAGCCGCCTTTGATGTTCAACTCGCGGATAAGCCGAAGGGCGTGGTTGCGAAGGATCTGATGGTCTGCGTCGCTGAAGGACTGCAGGGGAGCGACCACCACGGATTCACCCGTGTGCACGCCCATCGGGTCGATGTTCTCCATCGTGCACACGATGGTGGCGTTGTCCGCTTCGTCGCGCATGACCTCGTACTCNAGTTCCTGCCACCCGAGGATGGATTCCTCGATNAGGACCTGATTGATGCGGGAATTGCGCAACCCAAGCGTGGCGATTTCGACCAATTCACCGACGTCACGGGCGGTGCCTCCACCAAGGCCACCCAAGGTGAACGCCGGTCGAATCAGCAGCGGCCAACTGCCCAAGAAGTCCGCAGCGGCCAGCACTTCTTCCATCGTATTGCAGGCCACAGAGGTGCAGATTGGAAGCCCGATGGAGGTGCAGACCTCGTTGAACAAATCACGGTCTTCCGCCTTGTCGATGGCGTCGAGATCACTGCCGATGAGTTCCACTCCAAGGCGCTCCAAGGAGCCGTCGTGGGCTAATTCGCTGGCGATGTTCAGTGCGGTTTGCCCGCCCATGCCCGCAAGAAGTGCGTCAGGCCGCTCGGCTTCGAGGATGTCGCGCACGGTGTCTGGAAGCAAGGGCTCGATGTAGACGACGTCCGCCATTTCGGGGTCGTTCTGAATGGTGGCCGGGTTGGAGTTGACCAAGATCACCTTGTAGCCGTCTTCACGGAGGGCCCGCACGGCTTGTGAGCCNGAGAAATCGAATTCTGCAGCCTGTCCAATCTTGATGGGGCCGCTGCCGAGCACCATAATGGTCTCAAGGTCTTCACGGCGTGGCATCAGACCTCACCTCCTTGCAGGTGAGCGTCAACCATTCCGCGAAAACGCGTGAACAGCGGGGCTGCATCATGTGGACCTGGGCATGCCTCGGGGTGGAATTGCACGGTGAAAGCAGGCCGCCCAACCAGATCGAGGCCTTCGACGGTCCGATCGTTGGCGTTCACGTACCGCACGATCACTTCGGCGTCGTGTTGCGGTGCTTCTTCAGGGCTGCAAGCGCCGCTTGGATGAGCGGCCAACATGCCGGCCTCGGGGTCNGCCACGGCGAAACCATGGTTCTGTGACGTCACCCAAACGCGCCGCTCGACCAAATCCAACACTGGCTGGTTTGCACCACGGTGGCCGTACCGCATTTTGTAGGTCCGCAAACCGGATGCGAGACCCATGAGCTGATGCCCCAAACAGATGCCCATGACGGGAAGCCCGTGTTGCACGGCCGCTGCCAAGGTTCGACGTGCATCGCTGGCTCGGCCCGGATGAGCAGGGTCGCCTGGGCCGTTGGAACAGAACAACGCGTCGATGCGGTGCGTGCTGAGGAGGGCCTCAAGCGGCGTTTCTGGCGGGCACCACAGGACCTCAAAATGCAGGCAGAGGTGCCGCAGTATGTTGTTCTTCACACCACAATCCAACGCCGCAAGACGGGGCAGAGGACGACCCAAGTCGTCCTTAGCACCAGGGTTGAGGTGGACAATTTCACGCACGCTGACCTCCGCCACAAGGTCCTCGAGTTCTGGAGAGGTCAGGGCGTCGAGGCGCGCCTGCAGCGCCACTTCTTCCGAGGCCGGCCCGAATACGCACAGGACCGTTCCGAGTTCACGCACGTGTCGAGTGATGGCGCGTGTGTCGATGGCTTCGATGCCAGGTACACCATGGTGGCGAAGAAAGGCATCCACCGTGCCGATGCTGTCACGGTGATCAGGCTCCTCCATGGCATGGCGGACGACCACGCCCCGTGGCCACACGCGACCGGATTCAGAACGGCCGGCGTGCACGCCGTAGTTCCCGATGAGCGGGTAGGTGAAGGTCAGGACCTGCCCGGCGAAGGATGGATCGGTCAGGGACTCTTGGAAGCCCATCATGCCGGTGGTGAACACAAGTTCGCCTTCGCCGATGCCTTGCGCTCCAAACAGGCGACCAGGATAGCGCTGGCCGTCGGCGGTCAAAAGCAACCCCAGACCTTCGGCCCTTGGGGGGGCTTCACCGTGTGAGAAGACATCGGCTGCATCGGGGAGTCGGGGTGGGTCCGAATTGTTCCCCGACATCATCGTTTGGCCCGACCGGACTTCAATAATGATTGGGGCCAAAATTCGCTCTTCTGCTCGCCAGAATCATTCTTCTTCNGTGACGTTTTTTCCACGGGCGCTCGGGTGGATGATCAATTTNGGTGCGTCGAAGGTTCGCTCCAAACCAGCCCCTTCCGTCCATGCGTCGAGGAACAAGGCGAGGGCTGCGACCTCAGAATGGGGCTGCTGGCCCACGGAGACGTTGTGATGCGCCAAGGAAAACGCCTCTGGCGGCACTTTGGCGCCACCCACGACAACGGTGATTGGCCGGTCACGACGGATGTGAGGAATGGCTTCACGGTGCGGAATGCCATACATCGTCAGGTGCACCACGGTGCCTGGCTGACCGTCGCCGGCATCCTTGCGCGCGAAGGTGCGCAGCCATCCCATCGGGGAATCGAGGTACTCCAGAGCCATGGCTTGACCGAAGCGTGATTCGACCGATCGCACGTTTTCAAACATCTTCTCGTCTTCATCGCCCGCGAGCAAGAACCGATCCGCGCCCATAGCGCGCGCCACAAGGGCAAGATGGGTAGTGATGCGTGGGTCACGCCCCATTCGGTGCCCCAAACGGAGCACGTCAACTCGCTCACCCATGGCGTACGGGTGGCCGTGCCCCTCATCAAGCGCTCGGCTCAATCGAGGTCTTCGAGTTCAAGGACCATCTCAGCGTCAGGCGAGGCCACCTCTGAAACGGCCGTGGCGAGGCTGCGTTGGACATCGCCTGGGACGAAGCCAAAGGTGTCGCAGAAGGTTCGTAACCACACCAGAAAATACGCCTCCATGATCAGTCGAGCCCCGTAGTAGGCACCTCCGAAGATGACCAACAAACGAATGCTTCGCCAGAGGCCTTCCTCCACGGTGAGCGCGTCGGACATGGCACCTGTGGCCAACGGCTCAAAGACGTAAATGATGGCAAAGAACTGCATCGGTCCGGCCATTAGGCTTGGCGCCGCTCGACCACGCTCGCTGCCAAGTTCGGAGAAAATGGCAGCCAAGAAACTCAACAACGCCACCACGATAGCGATGTTGTGGAAGGAAAAATTGAGGAGAATGGTGTCGTCAGCCTTGGCGCTGGAATCAAGGCTGAAGAAAACGCTAATCCAGATGAAAAAACCGAGACCTGCGATGACCATAGCGCCAGATTTTGCACGGTTGGAAAGCATGGCGTTGAGGCCTTGCCCGCCGTCGGGCTCAAAGCGCACCATGAGCCGATCGGCGAGATCGATGTTCTCCTGATCGGGGAGAACCTGTGTGGCCCCTTCCGATGGAGCCTCGACTTCGACCATGGGAACGCTTCCCCCTGCCTCCTTATGAAGACTCTCGGGTTGGGGAGGGCGTGCCCTCCGACCTTCAGGGCGACGATGCGCGCCGAGACCGGTTAGCACGGGCCATTCGGCCGGACAACGACGGGTTGCCCCGCTTGATGGGAATTCTGAACGTGACCCCCGATTCCTTCCATGCAGGTTCCCGCGTCAGCGGCGAAGCGGCCGTCAAGCGAGGGCTCCAGATGTTCGAAGCCGGTGCCACATGGGTCGACGTTGGGGGGGAATCCACGCGCCCGGGTGCAGAACCCGTGTCCCATGAAGAAGAAATGGCGCGGGTCCTTCCGGTCATTCGCCAGCTCAAAGCAGCAAACCCCGATGGGTTGGTCTCGATAGACACACGGCATGCTGCGGTGGCCAGTGCTGCGGTTCAGGCAGGTGCAGACATGATCAACGACGTCAGTGGGTTGCGTGACCCGGGCATGATGGACGTCGCCGTGAACACGGGCGCGGCCGTGTGCATCATGCACATGCAGGGCACACCGCAGACCATGCAGGACGATGTGCAATACACCGCCGTGGTACGTGACGTCCACACGACCTTGTTTTCCACCGCAAACGAACTGGTCGCCCGCGGACACCCCCCCGACCTTGTGTGCCTCGACCCCGGCATNGGGTTTGGAAAGGAACACCACCACAACCTCGCGTTGTTGAACGACGGCGAGGGTTTGACCGACGGAGGACGCTGGGCCGTGTTGTGGGGCGTCTCCCGAAAATCGGTGGTCGGTCTCCTCACCGGACATTCCGACCCTGAAGACCGCCTGCCCGGCACCTTGGGTTTGGCAGCGTTGGCGTGCTTGCGAGGAATCGGCGTGCTCAGAGTCCACGACGTGGAGCCGCACCGGGATATGTTGGCCACGCTTCGCCCCTTCGACCTCAAAGGGTGATCCAGCCGGCATAAGCACCCGCAGCCACCCATGCCCCAAGCATGGAGCCAAGGTTGGAGAGGGCNGTCACNAGCAANACTCGCCCGGCTTTGTTTCGCCANAAATCGCCCACNCGTTCGAGTTTGAGNAATTGGGTCAGGTCTTCCGCACTGGGCTCAACCACGCGCAACTGCACGTACCCAGCGAACCATCCCGCCGCCAGCGTTGGATTCAACGACGTGATGGGCGAAGCGAGGGCTGCGGTCAGCACCGCAAAGGGATGCCCACGAGCAAGAAGGCAACCGAGGGCAGCCAGCACCGCATTGGCCGCCGTCCAAATGGTGAACAACTCGATGAGAGCCTCGGTGGAGCCGTTCATCACGTTCCATCCAACCAGCCCGAACACCAGCAATGGGAGGACCCAAGGCACTGCACGCCGAACCGCGGAGGGCTCGGGTAAGGTGTCAAGGGGAGACAAATCGACCTCTGGAGCATCCGTCTTTTCGAGATGGGCCGCGATGCCCTTGAGATGCCCTGCACCGACGACCACCAAGGTCCGGCCTTGGCCCAGAAGGCGGCGCACCTTCTCCGCGATGTAGGCGTCTCGCTCGTCGATGAGCACCGCGCCGGCTCCCGGCGAAATGGTGCGAAGGTCTTCCATCAGGTCGCTCAGGAGGTCGCCGTCACCAAGCAAGGTGTCCAAATCGAACGATTCGTCGTCTTCGTCGTCCTCCTCAAGCAAAGCCCAGAGAAGNCGNACACGCTCNCGAAAGCGCATCCGCTTCCANGCCCTTCGNAGGGTGGTCTGGATGTCGCGGTCCACGAGTTCAACCCGCAGATCACGCGCTTCGGCACACTCTACCGCGGCCAGAAGTTCGGCCCCGGGTTGCTGGCCCTCGTCAAGGCCCATCTTCCGCTGTTCGGCCGCCAACAGGGCTTGCAACAAGACCAGCGGNGCCTTGCCTTCTTTCATCACGCGACGGAGACCCTCGCGATCCAAGCGACGATCNGCACGAAGCGCCTCATGCCGTGTTGCNCACAACTCAACGGCCACGACNTCAGGTTCGAAGACATCGATGTGGTGCTGTACGGCCTCAACGCTTGAGGTGGCCACGTGCGCCGTGCCAAGCAACCTGAGATGCTCGGAAACGTCGATGAATGGTGCCTCACTCATCGCCCTCACCGCCCAGAAGATCACGAAGCACCAGCGTCATCGCAGAGATGACCTCCTCAGGCTCCGGTGCATCGTGTTCGACCAAACCACTGAAGCGGACCTGTCCTCCGGCCAGCGAACGATGCCCGCCAGCTTGACCTTCCGGGAAGCGTCCAGCCAAGGTACGGCCAAGGTGAAGATCCGAATTCCGCGTCCGCGCGGAGAGGATGACACGACCCTGACGTGGCCCGTAGACCACGACCGTATCCACGCCTTCGGTGGCCAGCAAGAAATCCGCCACCTGCGCCAACGCATCGCGGTTGGGGAGATGGAGCAGGGGGGCAAGCAGCACGCCGCCTTCAAGCTCCATCGAGGAAAGAGCTTCCGCAAACGCGGCCAACGCATCACGTGAGCGTGGGGGAGCCTCGATCTGTCGCAAGAGGTCGTGGTCCACCCACGCGTTGAGCCACGACAATGCGCGAAGGTCAGACGGACTGACGCCCCTTGTGAAGCCAAGGGTGTCCGTCCGAATGCCGAAGGCCAAGGCCGTGGCCAACACGGCGTCCATCTCCGCATCCAAGGCGGTCATGAGGCTGGCCACGAGGGAGGACGTCGCCGAGAATTCAGGGTGAACGATGGCGACGTCGGCAGCCGGCAGGTCACCCACGGCGTGGTGGTCGAGAATGACGTTTGGAACGTGATCGACGGGCAGGACGTTGTTGGCCCCAGGCTGATGGAAATCCACGGCCACCACGGCGTCTGCTGCAGCGAGCACGTCCGCGATTTCCCATCCCATGATCAGGCGCGTGACCTCAATGCCAAGCAACTGGACCATGGCCCGGTTTTGGTGATGCTCGATCAAGCCGCCATGGTAGATGCGGCCGACCAAGCCTCGACGTTCGACCAAACGTTGGACAGCCAAGGCTGAAGCTAAGGCGTCAGGATCAGGATTGTCGTGGCAGAAAATGGCAACGTTGGAACCTTCCCCCAGGCCCGCAAAATGGGCGTCGAGGACCGAAGCACCCGTGTGGCGCTCTTGGGCACGGACGCGGTCTTTTGCGGCGGAAAGCAGGAGGTCCTGAGGGCGCAGCGGATCGGCCACATCTGCCTCGCCCTCTGGTTCTGGCCCAACGATTGGGACCGAGGGCCAGCGGGCGTTCAGCGCAGCCACAAGATGGGCATCGGCGATTGGAGTAGGGTCCAACACGACAATCAGGCTTGGATGCCGGGCCGGCGTTGGCACCTCGTCCACGGGCATCGGCTGAGGAAGAGCAACGACGTCACAACCGTCCAGAAGGTCGTTCGCTTCAAGGCTGGACGCAAGGGTCACCACGCAGGTCGGACGAGAACGCATGCACCAAGATGCAAGCCGAGCAAGTGGGTCACCAGCCCCGATGAGGAGGTACATCGCAGCACCTCAAAGGTGGACTTCAGAATGAAACGTGGACGTTCTCACGCTCAATGCCGACGACCTCGAAGAGCACACGCTCTTCGCATGACTTCACGGCGGCGACAATGTTCGTCGGGATGGTCTCGATGGCCGTGTTGAAGGTCGTGGAGCTCGCGTTGTAGAATTCACGGCGATCGGCGATCTGATTCTCAAGCGCAGTAATCTGGTTTTGCAGGTTCAAGAAGTTGGAATCCGCCTTGAGATCAGGGTATTGCTCAGCGACCACGTTGATGCGGGGCATCATGCCGGCGAGCATCCCTTCTGCAGCGGCCACGCCAGCGACGTCACCTTGCGCCAAAGCACCTGCAGCGGCTTGGCGGGCGAGAGCGAACTGCTCGAAGATCTCACGCTCGTGCGTGGCGTAACCCTTCACGGTGTTCACAAGGTTGGGAATCATGTCGTAGCGTTGCTTCAGCAACACGTCGATGTTGGCCCAAGACTGTTCGACGTTCTTCTCGAGACGAACCAGTCGGTTCCACGTCGAAATAAACCAGATCAGCAAAACGGCGGCAAGAATACCACCAATGATGAGTTCCATCATGACTTTGGGTCGCGACCCTGCCTTATCAAACGATTGACGGAGAAGTTACATCCGCCTTAGCAGGTCGAAAGCATAACGCGCAGAGATGATGCAGAGCAGCCCGAAAAACACCCTGAGAATGACCGTGTCGGGCACACGCAAGCCAGCACGCGCACCGAGCACCGCACCGAGCAACGCGCTGGCGGGCAACAGTCCCAGAACCCACACCTCCGGCCAGGAGCCATCGTGCAAGCTGGCATGGACCACGATGGCCACCGGCACCACGAGCATCATCAAACCAAGGCTGGTGCCGATGGCACGACGCGAGGCAAGGCCGCCGAATTGGTTGAGGATTGGAATGTAGATGGCCCCTGCTCCAATGGCCAACACCGCGCTGGCGCCACCACCAAAACCTGCCCCAGCGCGCAAGGCCACAGGCCGGACTTCGCCGCCGTCCTTCTCGTTCACGCCATTAAGCAGGCGTCGTGCAACCTTCACACAAGCCCAAACCAAGAGACCGAGGGCGAGCGCCTTGAACACAGGATCGAGGGCGTCTCCAAGCAAATGAACGACAACCGCACCCCCTGCGGCACCGAGCATGGCTACAGGCGCCAAGCGTCGAACGGAGGGGAGGTCGATGAGTCCCTCACGGTGGTGGACGGCACCGGATCCTAAGGACACGCTCAACGTCAACAGCAAGGACGTCACCAAGGTCGCCGTGTCTAAAGGCCAACCCGCGAGGTAGTGCAAAATCGGCACGAATAACAGGCCTCCACCCAAACCGAGTGGAGCGAACATGAACGCCGTCAGCAGAACGGCAAGGAGCACCACAAGCAGGGCGTCCACAAGCCCACCTACATGGCCTCGATGACCATGGCGATGCCTTGGCCACCGCCGATGCACGCCGTGGCGACACCGTAGCGGCCACCGCTGCGCCGAAGTTCATGCGCCAAGGTCAGAACCAAGCGGGTTCCTGTTGCAGCAAGGGGGTGTCCAAGTCCAACGGCACCGCCGTTGACGTTCACCTTCTCGACGTCGAGACCAAGGTCCTTGATGCAGGCCACGGCTTGACCTGAGAAGGCCTCGTTGATCTCCCATCGGTCGATGTCCTCAATGGTCAGACCGGCCTTTTCCAGCGCCTTGCGGCTAGATGGAACCGGCCCGTAGGCCATGATGGCGGGTTCAAGACCGACGATGCCCCAACTCACGATCCGTGCAAGAGGAGCGTCACCGTCCGACTTGGCCCGAGAAGCCGATTTGATGACGACCGCTGCGGCCCCATCGACCACACCAGACGCGTTGCCGGCGGTCACCAGGGACTCTGGACCAAAGGCTGGACGAAGCCCAGCCAGCGATTCGACGGTGGTGCCTCGCACCACGTGGTCTTCATCAGCGTGGGTGACGACCACGTCGCCACGACGCGAAGAAATGGTCACGGGAACAATTTCCTGTTCGAAGACGCCGCTGTCGATGGACGCTTCCGTTCGACCGTGAGAGAGGGCTGCAAAGGCGTCAACCTCGTCGCGGGTCACGCCCTTTCGCTTGCACAGCTCATCGGAAGTTTGGGCCATAAACAAGCCACAGGTCATGTCCTGCAGGTTGGTCATCATGTAATCCTCCACGGGTGGAGAGCGCCCCAGGCTCCAGCCGTCGCGGGCGCCACGGAGAACGTGCGGGGCTTGAGAGAGGTTTTCCATGCCGCCGGAAACGACCACTTCTGCTTCGTCCAGCATGATCATCTGCGCACCGGTCACGATCGATTGAACACCGGAACCGCAGATACGAGAGAGAGTCAACATAGGAACCTCTTGAGGCAGACCGGCTTTGAGACCGGCATGACGGGCTCCATAGATGGATTGAGCACACGTCTGCAGCGCGTATCCCATGACGACGTGGTCCACGTCCTCCGGCGAAGTCCGGCTCTTTTCGAGGGCCCCACGGATTGCGGTCGCCCCGAGATCTTGCGCACTGACGGCCTTGAGACGCCCCCCAGGCGCCCCATCGCCACGCTTTCCACCGACCCATTCGCAGAACGGGGTACGGGCTCCACTGACAATGACAACATCTTCGACCATGATGCCCCGGTCTCGCAGACCGCTCAAGAACCCTCGCCCGAGCGGTACACGAACTCAATCTGAGGAGGTTCCTGTTCCGACCCAGATGTGAACCAGACGTGATGAGAAAGCGCGTCGCCTTCCAAGGCATGCCTCCAGACCGGCCCTCCGTCTGGAAGTGGGCCAGCCCTAAGGCTGCGTGCGCCTTCTTCGACCCGAACGACCTGAACAAAACCGTCAACGGATTGCAGCTCAACCAAAAGTTGCCCCGTGGCTTCTCGACGGTATGTGCAACGGTCCTCGTGCGCCAAATCACCGTTTGGAGCGAAGACGCGTTCATGCAGCGAGATGGCGTGCACATCATCGATGAGCACGGTGGCGTCCACGTCGCCTCGAACCACCTCAATGTGCATTGTTCCCGTCATGCCCGTTTGACCCGTATGGTGCCACGCACCTGTCCCAGCGAGATCTGCACCCGCCGCTGCCGCCAACCATCGCAGCACATCCTCGGCCTTCCTCAAGGGCATTGACGGTGGCCGTTCATCCCAAATGGCCCACGTGCCAACGGCCGAGGCCACCACGCGTTCACCGACGCAGACCTCACCCGAAAGATGGGCGACGTGCCGACCGCGTCGAACCACGCGCCCTGTCGCCACGAGGCGTTCCCCAAGCCGCGCTGCGTCGAGAAAACTGGTCGTCAATTGAGTGGTGGCGCACCACGACGTCGTAGGGAGGGTCGAGACCAACGCACCACCTAAGGCCGCATCCAGCAGCACCGTCATCAGACCACCATGAGTGGCTCCGCCCTTGTTGAGGTGGTCTGCGGTCACGGTGACCTCCAAGCACGCATGACCCGGAGACCACGCCGTGCGTTCGATTCCCAGCGCAAGCGCCATGCCGGTCGGTTCCGGAGGCGACGACAGGGTCATGCCGGCACCACTCCAACCACTTTTATCAGGATGCGCTTGGGGCGTCGGCCGTCAAATTCAGCGTAGTGAATCTGTTCCCACGTCCCGAGGTGAAGGCGACCGTCCCGCACAGGCATCGTCACCTGCTGGCCGAGCAATTGCCGCTTCAGATGCGCGTCACCGTTGTCCTCACCGGTCCGGTGGTGCAGGTATTCTGGCCCATCACGGCCGTCAAGTCCACCGAAAGGCGCCACGCGTTCAAGCCAATCCATCAAATCTTGATGGAGCCCATATTCGAGGTCATTGACGTAAATCGAGGCCGTGATGTGCATCGGGTTGACCAGCACGAGGCCGTCCACAATGCCGCTTTCTCGCACAACGC
>PBMM01000018.1 GCA_002723635.1 Methanobacteriota archaeon
AACCGCCTCAGCATCGGACACCACCGGTCCTGGCGTACCGATGCCTGAGAGCTCGAATTCCACCTCAAAGGCGTCCATGTCCACGTTGGAGAAGGCAACACCTGACTCTGCCGGATCAACGTCTTCCAAGCCCTTCACACCGGCATGAATGAGGCCCGTGAGCATTTCTCCAGCACCGCTGACGAAAGAGGTGAGACCTTCTTCGGTGGCCTCAAGCGCAAGGGATTGGTCACAGACCTCGTAATCCCAACCGAAATCATCGCAAGGGATGGTGATCGGCTCCTCCAAGGCCAACGGATCGTCCATGCTGCTCGACACGTCCACCGCCAAGCGGAGCAGGTCGGCCGGAATCACCTCGAATTGCACGTGCACGGGATCGTCTGGACTGGTGATGTTCTCAAGGAAGGCCAGCCGGTGCATGTCCACTCGCACCTCAAGCCCAAATTCAACGGAAACCGCCTGACGCCACTCGTGGAGGTCAAAGGTCTCGAAATCCAATTCCACGCTGCTGAGCACGCACGTCCGTTGCGTGGCTGCGCAAAGCACCATGCCGTCGTCGTTCTTGATTTCGTGATCCCACTCCCACGGGCTTGGACCTCGAACCGAGATGTCTACGGCGTTCTCTCCATCAGCGCTTAGNGTTAGGGAAATACGGTCATCACCGGATTCCGTCACCACCCAATTGGGCAACACAACCGTGACCTGCAGGTCAGTGCCGCCGAGTTGCTCGGGCACAATCGAATTCAGGACGTCGTCTGGAGGATTCAATGAAGCCGCAAATCCTGCTTCCATGATGCGGCGAAGGTCGTCGTCCTGCACGGTGGTGAGGAAATCATTGACCGTTGGGTCGTCGACGTTGGCCGAGAGNAGATCGAGGAAGCGGAGGTTGATTGGGTCGCTCACAGTGCGTAGAACCACGGGNTGATCGTACCCCATCGCTGCTGAGCCGGTGAGGCAGTAGTGCGTATGCACGCCGGTTACACCGGTTTCGGTGCACCCCGCATCATGGGTGTAGTTGAGACCGCCTGCTGGTCCATCGATGCCTTCAGCCACGGTGTCGCCGGCCCACGCCAANTCGCTCATGGTGAGGTCAATGCCNGGAATTCCATCCGTGACACCGGTGATGATGTCATCCACGGGAAAGGCATCGGTGAACAGGTTGAGGTCCACCAAACCGTTGTGNTGGGCCAAACGAAGGCCGTCCGCTGTGAGCAGNGGAACGTCCGCGAGTTCGCTGAACTGCACNACTTGGATGCCCCATTCCTCAAGCAAATCAGTCTCCAAGTAATGCAGGCTTGCCCGCATATCCAGCACAGCGTTGCGTTCGTCGGATAGGTCCAAGGTCACGTCNAGGGAAAAGCCCGGGTCGCCTTCAGCCACGGTCACCATGGTGGTCTCTGACGTGTTCCTGAACCCCATGGTCAGGGAAGTGGTGCGCGTGATGCTCGAGTNCCCTACCTCAGCTTGCGTGTTGTCCAACGTCCACTCACCAGCGAAATGGTCACCCATCACCACGCGCGTGCCGTTGGCGTCAACGGCGCGGACATCGGCAAATGCCGGGGGCTCGATGAGGAAGGTCGAGCGGTGACCTGGTTCGGCGAAAATGGCGAAATCCGTACGAATTTCACTGCCCATCACCAAGAGGCCTTGGTAAGCACGTTCCACGTTCAGTTCTGCCCCTCCGGCGAGGTTGAATTTCGCCACATCAAGGGTAACGGTCGCTTGGGTGCCAAAGCAAATCGGAGGCTCGAACACGTTGTTGTCGCCCGAGCCTTCCGACTGAGCATCGATATCCGGGTTGGTGGTACAAGCCGTCGTTTGTCCCTCCGCAGTGAAGGTGTTAGCGAAGTCGGTGGTCATGTCCGCCACGGTACCGAATCCTTGCGTCAACAACGAATTCACCGAATTGTTGACCGAAGCCATCAGCTCCTCGCCCACGGTGTTGGAACCAGGTCCTGCGGTCTCTTCTCCGAGGAAACTGCGGATCAAATCGGCTGGCGCCCCGTCGTTCTCTTCAAGACCGTCAAATTCCAGAGAATCAGCAAGAACGCCCTCGTCGAAACCAAGCGCTGAGCGGTCGAACTCACGCACCATCCACGTCAATTCCATTTGAATCGTGGAGGTGTCCTGCATCTCGAAGTGATACTGCCCCTCAATCCATTCCTGCTGCTCAGGCGTGCCGTCTTGGGTTCCATCGTACGTGTCGCATGTTTGCGTGATGTTGGTGCACGTGGACATGCCCGTGGCAGCCGCAAAGGGCGCCATAGATTGCAAGAGAAGCATGGCCAAGAGCAGGCTCCAGACCGCCGTATGTGACCGACCCATGCGCTGAAACACACCTGACTCCTTGAAGAGCGTTCCTCCATCAGAACGCATGAACGCGCGACCGCCGCCGACAAGTGGCTGGAGCGTGCCACGACCTGAAGCCGAAAACGTGCGCGCCCTGCTCGAAGCAGCGGGGAGCCTCGACAGAACGTGGCGACCGCTCGTCGCGGGTGACCGTATCATCTGGCCGCTGCTCGAGGGCGCAACGGTTCCAGAAGTCAGGGTGGGAGATCGCATCCCCGTTGCCCAAGACGCATGGGCTCAAGCGCCTCCTCCGATTGATCCGCATCGCCGATTGCGCGATGAGATGGCAGGCTGGCTTCGAGAGCATCATGGTGATGCTGCGTCGTTGCACGGTTCGCTGCTGAGTGACCTTCCACAACGCTGGGAACGGTTGGGCGACCTCGTGCTGCTTCCTTCCTCTGCGTTCGATTCTTCTGATTGGCAGAATCGCTTTGCCTCCAACGATGCAAGGCCGTGGGCATGCATCGCAAAGGCGCTCAAAGCAGCACGCCTTGGACGCCAAAACGCCGTGGCGTCCGATACCGTTCGCAGCTCGGGCGCGACCATGCTGCTGGGAGACCATGGCGAGGTTGACATGTTGGATCACGGCGTGGTGTTCAAGTTCGACGCCACACGACAGATGTTCTCTTCTGGAAACGTGACGGAGCGTCATCGGATGGGCGACCTCGATCTCCAAGGGGAAACCGTAGTCGACGCTTTCTGCGGCATCGGATACTACACGCTGCCCATGCTTGTTCGTGGCGGGGCCGAGCACGTGCATGCCTGCGACATCAACCCAGAGGCCGCAGCATGGTTGCTGGAGGGTGCACAAGCCAACGGCGTCGAGCAGCGGCTCACGCAACACGTTGGCGACAACCGAGGCACGCTTCCTCAACTGCAAGGCACCGCAGACCGTGTCCTCTTGGGCCTTCTTCCTTCATCCGAACACGCGTGGGAAGACGCCGTCCGCTGCCTAAAACCAAGCGGAGGATGGTTGCACGTCCACATGAACGTCGAAGAAGAGCGCATCGAAGCCTGGGCTGAGGAAACGGCTGCGAAACTCGGTGGGGCCGTTGGTCACATCGAGCGGGTGAAATGGTACGCGCCAAGGATCCGTCACGTCGTGCTGGATCTGCACATCTCATGAGGCCCCTGGGCCTTGTTCGTTGTCGGCCTCAAGCGGGGGGAGCAACACGGCCGGAATGGGAACGTGCTTGGCGTCGATCAACGAACCGGGTTTGCCTGTGGAAGGGACGAAAACGCTCCAAATGCTTCCGCCCCAATAGCCTCCAGACAGGAAGACGACTATCCCGACGAGGACATAGATGTTCCAAAAGCTCAACCAACCAAGCCCGGTTTTGCTTTCCTGACCGACAGGTTCCTCGATTTGCCCTGTGGCGTGCTCTTCGGCAATCACGCCGAGCATGCGCACGCTGCTAACGTGGACCTCATACACCGGGCGGCCAGCGGAGGCAAAGGGGTTCTGAATGCCCGTCCCGGTCGGCTCGTCGCTGGTGGGCACCTCCGCGATGGCGCGGACGTGGCTCATGCCGTCCCGAACGACGCCAAAGGTGGCGTAGCCCTCGTCGTCCCGGTTTTCTGGGTCGAGGCCATGGGCCTCAGTCTCCGCGATGTACCATTGAGAATCCGCGGAATCGGGGTCTTGCCCTCGTGCCATCCCGATGGCGCCGTCCACGTGACTAAGGTTGACGTCGTGCTCGAGTGGGATGGTTTCGCCCGTCCCTCCACTGCCGCAGGAAAGGAAGGTGGCGGGATAGACGCCAACGGTCGTGCAGGTCGGGTCGCCTGCTTGTGTGACGAAATCGTCGATGACCCGGTGGAAGAAAATGCCGTCATACAGCCCCTCTTCGACGTGCTGAATCATGTTTTCAACGGTGATTGGAGCCCACATGGGAAACATCTCGATGATGATCTGGCCCTGTTCATTGCTTTGGAAATGACCGGGTTGGTAGTCCACGTCGATCACGAGCACAGGATTCCCAGCGTACGAGTAGTCCATGGGCGAGCCTTCCAGTTCAGGACCGTCCTCCCACACCGAAGGGTCCAGTTCCGTCGAGCGCCAATCCTCCTGGGCACCGATGCTTCCTGGTGTGGCCAACACCCCGAGGAGCACGACGACGAGGAGCGTCGCCTTGGTTCGACGGAGGAGGTGCACATGACGCACAGGATGCACCTCCACATGAAGCACCCGCCGAAGGTGAACCGTCGCGGTGATGAAATACCTCCTCTGACAACACAGCGTCATGGAACAGCCCTACACCTTCCTCGGCTTCGAAATCCCGCGACTCACCCAGATTGTTGGTGGCGCCCTCGTCCTCGAAGGCTTGGGCTTCTATGTCGGCACGGGCATGGAACACACCACGTCGCTAATCCCCAGTTTTATCGGATTGCCCCTTGTGCTTCTTGGCTTCTTGGCGGGTAGCATGCCTGAGCACAGAAAATTGCTCATGCACATCGCGGTCATCTTCGGACTCATCTGCGCCCTTGGCGGCCTCATGGGCATCTCAAGCCTCATTCAAGGCGAAGTGGACGGGTCAACGTATGCCCAACTCATCATGCTCGTCGTTGGTTCGGCCTACACCTTTGCCTGCGTGCAGTCCTTCATCCACACCCGGAAGGCACGCGACGCGGCGTGAAAGGACCCTTGCTTGTCCTTGGCCTATGTGTCCGCACGATGCATGATGCAAAGCCAGTGCGTGAAGCGTCAGGCTGATGAGGGGCACGTCGGGTCCACGTTCCATGTCGGATAGGGTGCTCGAAGCCGAGCTCCTTCCTGAGATGGTGCCAATTCCATCCGAATTCAAGGAGGGCCTCTATCAGGCCCGCCGCCGAATGCAAGTCGGCATCGGAATTGGAGCCGTGTTTGCGCTCTTCGTGTTTGGGATGCTGATTTCCACCACCGTCCAGACCTACAACGAAGTCCGGGCCGAAGAGGAAGTGCCCTGGTGGTCGATTCCACTCAGCGAGCGTGCGGACATGGACCTGCCAATGGACACCCTCCGCGCACAACTTCCAGAGAACGGCACCTACGATGTGCTTCCGTTCACTGAACACTTCATCGAAGTGGACCTCCCTGCGAGCGAGGACGATCTCGGCACCCCTGGCGACGACCTCATGCACGTGGCGCTTTGGCTTCCAGACGTCCCTGAAGGGACCACAGTGCCGGTCATCATGACCATTCACCCCTACTACGACTTTGGCGGTGAGGGCATCGTGGGCGACGACAGCGCCCCCAACACCGTCCCAGATGGAGGAGTAGGAAAGTGGGTCTACGACACCTTCGTCCCCCACGGCTACGCCCTTGCGCAAGCCTCCACCTTCGGCACCGGAAAATCCACCCACTGTCAGGACGTCAAGGGGCTGGGCGAACAAATCGGCATTCAGGCCGTGGTCCAGTGGCTCGGAGAACAGAATTGGTCCAACGGCAACGTCGGCCTGATGGGCAAGTCCTACGCGGGAACCACGAACTGGGAAGCGGCTCAGAACCCATCGGAGCACCTGAAGACCATCGTTCCCATCTCAGGCTCGATCGGCGTCCAGGAGATGTTCTACCGAAACGGCTCATCAGAGAGCCGCGCCATGCTGTACGACGCGCTGTATGAGGGTGCTACGGCGGACGCAGGGTACGACGACATGCGGATGTGCCAAGACGATGCAATTGGGCCCCTGAACCCGTTCACGACGTGGGCCGGCGCTGACTTTGGTGGCGCCGAGTGGAACGACTACTGGGACGAACGCCGTCACCTCCCCGACGTGCTGGAGAATTACAACGGCAGCGTCTACCTCGTGTGGGGCCTTCAGGACTGGAACGTCGATCCATACCACGCCTTCCCCACCTACCAGATGCTCAAGGATGCAGGCATTCACACGCGAGCCATTGCAGGCCAATGGGCTCACAATTACCCGGATCAACCCGACCGTCACGGTGAACTCGGCAGCGGTTACGGCGCAGAGGCGTATCCCAACACCAGCCGAATGGACTGGGCCGTCGAGTTGTACGCTTGGTTCGAATGGTTCCTGAAGGGCCAAGGCGAGGAGCCCGAGCCACATGTCCAGATTCAAACCCAGGACGGGCGATGGCACGTCGAAGACACCTGGCCTCCCGAGGACATGACGTGGTGGTCCAAGGGCTTCGACGAAGCGGCCGTGAACGGCCGTCTGGTCACCGCAACTCAATCCGTCACCGTCGATTTCGGCATGCTCAACGACACGATTCACATCTCCGGCATGCCGACCTTGCACATCACCGCCACCACGCGTACGTGCCAGGGCGGACAGGTGTTCGCAACCATGTACGCCGACGACCTCCGATTGGGTCACGCGACCATGGACATCCGTTACCGTGACGGAGGCATGGAGGCCAAAGCCACAGCACCGCTCTCCACCTACCTGATGCTCATGGAATTCAACCCGTTGGACACCATCGTTCCGGCAGGCAGCACCCTCCGCATCGTCTTGACCGAAGATGGGATGGATTACCTGCCAAGCCCTTGCGCGGCCATTGGCCTGCGCATTGCGGACAACGCCGATTCGGTGCTCAGCCTACCGTTGATCGAGCGCACCGAAGACGACGAGCGCTGGTTTGACGCACCGCGGTGGTGGGAACAACAGGACATCCCCGAGGTCTGAAGATGCGCGTGCTCGCGTTCGAGGACAACGTGGACATCGAAGCCCTCCTCATCTCTGGCTCAGTGACGATGGAGACGCTCACCTTTGAACAACGGTGGAACAGCACGGACGCTTTGCAGCACATCGAGCGAATTCGTCCCGACGTTCTCTTGCTCGATCATTTCATGCCGCCGATGACCGGGCTCCAAGTTCTCGACGCATTGCTCAACGCTGTGGAGGAGGGTGCGATGGACCGCCCGCCCACCATCGTGGCGATGTCCAGTGAGCCGTCGTGCAATGAGGCCATGCTGAATCTGGGCGCGGACCATGGTATCGTCAAGCCTCGCGTGGCCACCCTTGCGTTCTGGCCATGAGGCCAACAAAACCAAAGCAAGCAGCACGAAGTCCCCCAAGTGGGTCCCTTGGAGGCTGAAAAGGACCCGGCATGGGGGTTCAGCACCAGCAGCGATGCAGGGACCTGCTTGGCCTCAGGCTTGTTTCCTCTGTTGCTTTTTGTTGGCAGCGGTGTGGCGTTATTCGGTGAATTCGACCTCCCCATCTGGCCAGCAATCATGGGGGCCGTTTTCCTGCCTGTCGTGTTGTTTTCTCTGCTTCTCCACGACGGGCGGTGGACCCTCAACGACGTGCGTTGGGCGTGGGTTCCTGTCGTGATTGTGGTCACGTCCTACGTCGACCCGACCTGGGCTGGGCCAATGCTGTTCGACCAATCGGACCACCTCCAAACCGCCAACCGCTACCTAGGCCGATGGGACTGGGAACCCTATCACATGGACCAAGATTTTGCTTTCAGGCCGAAGGTCGTGTCCGGCTTGGCTGCCGTTGAGCTTGCGTTGACAGGTGCGATTTCTCAGGTTCACGCCGTACCTCTTCTGCTTCTTATCGGGTGCGGCTGGCAGGTTCAACGTCTTGCGGAAGAAGCGGGTGCTGGGCGATGGGCCCTCTTGGCTCCCCTCTTGGTGTTGAGCCTGCCCTCTATGATGCAGCAAGGTCGGACCGTCTACCTCGAAGCCTTGGCCACTGGGGGCGTCATGCTGGCGCTCCGCCTTGGTTTGAGGGCGCTCGATCGCCCGCTTTCCTCTTGGAATGGGATGGGGCATGGAGCGGCCATCGCAGCCGTAGGCTTGGCCAAATTCCCCTACCTCTACCTTGGACCGGCCATGGCCATCATCGTTGGATTGCGGCACCGCTCTGTGCCACTTGGCGGATGGGTTTTGCTTGGTTGGACGGCCTTGCTGGCTCCATTCGCGCTGAGCGATTTGATTGATCATGGCCACGTCGCAGCGAGCCTCAGTCCCCAAATGACCGGTGCTGTGGCGAGCGTCACAAGTGAGGTGGGCAGCTACAGTTCCGACCAAGCCTTTGAGGAGATGGGAGGGGAAATCTTCCTCCTGTTCCAAGTTCTGCTCATGGTCGGTCTCCTGCTCTGGGTTTCGAAGGATGTGGCCCCCCGTGGCATGACGTTCGCTGGGTTACTTCTGCCCGGGTTAGTCCTGTTTGCGTACGTCTTGGATTTTGGCTGGCCGCGTTACCACCTACCGTGGCTTGCGGGGGTGGTATCCCTTGGCATTGCAGGCCTGAATGCGCCTCTTGAATGGCCTCGGCGCTTGCACCACCCTGCTTGGCGTCCGTTGGCCCTGAGCCTGCTTTTGGTGTGCAGCGGCCTTCAGATTCATTCGACCATCGGCGAGACCTTGGAAGAACGTGAAAGCATGGAGGGAAAAGTGGCGTGGCGGTGGACGTTCATCGACCATTATGCTGCTTTGGGACCTTCCATCCCGGACGATGCCGTGGTCCTCGCAGGGTATGACATCAGTCTGGGCTTGAGATACGGCGTTCCTACCTACAGGTTTGGACCATCGTTAGATCCAATCCATGATTCCATTGAGGTGGTGTCGGCAACACACGTAGTCACGGGAGGCATCGCCACACGCTTCGCATGGGAGGAGGACCCGATGCACCTTTTGGGCGCACCGATGACGCCGGTCACGCACACCACAAGGGGCAACGACCACCATGTGCTCTGGGCCGTTGACGAACAAAGGATGGAGGCACATGATCGAGCCTCCGAATTGGATTTCAGCGGGGCAAGGATCCACATCGGCGATGCTTTGCTCGTCGACGGAGAAGCTTCCATCACGGCACCAGACGGTTGGGCGTGGATGGATGTGCATGACGTCGGGCGCCATGGAGGAAACGCCCACAGCGTCGTTGATCTCTTGCTTGGTTTGGACAGCACGGCAACAGAAATTTGTGCAGGGGACTGTCCGGAAACAATAGAGGTCCCGGATGGGGCCACATACATGTTGCGCGTGAGGTAGATGCATGCTTGAACCGCTTCGAGACGTACTTGCATGGGCGGCGGTGTTCAACCATGCACTGACGGTGGAAGAAATCCACCGATACATCTCGGAAAAGGCATCAACGGATGCTGTCGAACGTGCTCTTCACGATTCCTCGTTCGCCGTGTGCATCAACGAACGGTGGCACCTCAAAACGGCCACCTACGATACTTCGCAGGATGAGGCGCAGCGAAACTACGCCGTCTCCCATCTTCGCGAAGTCGGTCCGGTACTCGCGCAACTTGCTGCAACGCCCACCGTCGAAGCGATGGCCATCACCGGTTCTGTGGCCGCGGGCGTCAACGATGAAGACGGCGACGTTGACCTGCTCATCGTTGCTCGACCGGGCCATGTCTGGCGGGTCCGCGCCCTCGCGATTTACCTCCAGCACAACGTGACAGGAGGGTACAGAATCTGCCCAAACATGGTCATCGACCGGAGAAAAATGAGCCTTCGGCCCTCGAGGTACGCCGCCAGAGAATTGTCCATGATGCGCCCGCTAAAGGGACATGCCATCCTCACAGCGCTTCTTGAGAGCAACGCATGGTCTCGTGAACACCAACCGAACGCTAGCATGCGAAACGGCTTCGACTTGCCTGCCCCGTCCGGCGGCATGCCATGGTGGTGGGCCGTAATGCGTGCACCTTTGACAGGAAGGTGGGCTGAGAAATGGGAATCAGACCGGCGCATCCGCGAACTCCAAGCCAATTCGGCGTCCGAAGAAGCCACCTACACAAGGGACCGATGCATCGGACATGAGAACGCCCACCGCTCGCGAATCGAACGTGAAATGGGACGGATTCTCCGGGAGAGCGTCGCATGAACGGAGAAGAGTATCACGACGAAGTCGCCGCCTACTACGATGCGGAGGCGGATGACTTTGAGGCCCGAGCCGGCCAAAACCACGTGCTTGAACAATTGAGGCAAGCCTTTCGCAACGTCACCATGGCCTATCGCCCCCAACGCATGTTGGAAGTCGGCTATGGGCCTGGGCTTGACATGGAATGGTTCGCCGACCAACCGGACATCAAGACGGTGCACGGCTTGGATGTGACCCCCTCGTTCCACCGCATTGTCGCGGGAAAATCTGCAGCCCGTGAAGATGGCAAAATCCACGCCTTGTTGGGCTCGGCTGAGGACGCGGAGCAGAAAATGGAAGGAAAAGAAGTGGACACCGTGATCGTCTTTTTCGGGGCATTGAACACCACTGCAGACCTCGCCATGGCCGCGGAATCTATCGCAAACGTGCTCCAGCCCGGAGGACGAGCCGTCCTGACCTTCGTCAACCGCTGGTACGCATTTGACATCCTGTGGAATGTGATGACCTTGCGGCCGAAGCGTGCCTTTGCGCGCCTTCGGCCGGTCTGGGGAGGGTACAGCCCAACCCGCCACCTCCCCTCCGTGTGCCATTCGTCCCGAAGCGTGAGGAAGGCCTTCGCACCGCACCTTACACGCGTACGTCGTCAAGGGTTTTGCATCACTCACCCTGCATGGTATCGGCACCATTGGGCGCCAGAAGGATCGGTTCGAAACCGTGTGTTGCATGCCGTAGATCGAGCGCTTCGCTTCACACCGTTCTGGAACCTCGGCGAGTACAGCCTGTACGTTTACGAGCGCCCGAGCGCCGAATGAACNGCGCCTTCCAAGCGTTCAACGTTGGATGCATCTTCGCTGGCGTCGCCTCTTCCGTCGTCCATGCGGATGCTCGCGAACATCGACGCAGCGGCCTGTCGACCGAACGTACGCTTGGTCCGTGCCTCGGTCCAGGTCTCGACCTCCACGCCACGCATTTTGGCCACGGCATCGGCAAAGTCACGCTGGCGGCATCGGATGAGCAACGGCGGGTGAACTACGCCACCAGGAGCTTGGTACTGCAAGGCCCACAGCCATGAGGCAAATCCTTGCCGCTCAACAATTGACATCCACATGTTCCCGTCACCAAAACACGGCACGCTAGATCCACCGTAGAGCATCGGGAACCACGATCCATCTCCAAGGATCCACGGTGCACGCACCACGGTACATTGCGGACCAATCCTAGACCTCCATGGCGCTTCGCCGATGGCATATGACTCCGCATACCCGATTGGATTCACGATCGATGCAGGCGACACGAGGTTCTCTCCGCATTCCCCGTAGGACAACGAACCGTGGACAGCGAGGGTGTGAAGGCCGTGCATGTGCGCGGCCGAGAGCATGGCTTCGTTGGCCANNGCGGTGCGTTTGGCAACNCGGCGGCGNCCNCGATCGGTGCCTGCCGANGGGCGTGCGNCATGAAGCAGATGCGTCATGCCCTCGAACCACGAGGACCAGGGCAGGCCTGGATCCAGAAGGTCACCATGCACGATGTCATGCGCCCCGTCAAGTGGCGTGCTGTGTTGCAAGGCACGGACCGGTTGGTCTGCATGAGCGAGCAAGGCTTGCCCAACAAAACCGCTGCCGCCGGTCAAGAAAATCGACGGAGGTGTGGCCAAAGAGGTCACTCCTCGTAGAGGACCCAATCCGGCTCGCCGGGATCACGGTACCACCACGAGCCTTCCTCGTCTTCGTACCATTCCACTCCGTCTTCGTCGACGGTTATGCCGCCGTCGTCCTCCTCCTCGTGGACCGGTTCGGGTTCAGGCTCGGGTTCTGGTTGGGCATCAGGATCGTTCAGGCCGGATTCAAGGGCAATTTGTCGCTTGACGTCTTCCACGCCCTCCTCGGCGTTGGCGAAGACCCGAGCGTCGGACAAGACCGCGGCTTGATGGTCGCCAGCCTTGACAGCGTCGTCGGAATCTTGGATGAAATCCTCCGTCATCTTGGCTCGGAATTCTTCAAATTCATCGCGACCGAAACTTCCGACGAAGGAATCGTCGGTGGTAGCCATTAGCTCGTCGAGGTTCTTCCTTCGTCCTGTTTTGATGTCCGGTGCGTCGGGCATGTCTTCGTCGTAGAATTCATCGCCGTCGTCCTCGAACCGGTCGAACGTTCGCCCGTCAGGATCGGCGTCTTCGATGGCGTCCATGAGCAGATCGTGCTCCTCGGCGTCAATCTCCTCTTCTTCGTACGCGGCAAGGACTTCTTCGACCACGTCGCCGAGTTTCTGCGCCAGTTTAGCGTCATCCTCGGCATGGTCGGACTCGAGCTTCGCGATTTGCTTCAGGAGCTTTTCGTAAGGCGTCCCGGTAAGGGCGCCCATGAACCTGCTGAACCCACCTCGCTTCCGGGCCATGAAAAATCTCTGATGCAAACCGGACTTGAAGGGTTCCCCTTCCCTCGTCAGATGGAACGGTTCATGGCCGGTCCACCCCACGTCCATCCGGGTCAGATGGTCGAGGCATGGCTCGTCGAAGCGATGGAACGCTACAACGAGGAATCGTTGGAGCGCCGGGAGGCCTACGCCGCTCAGGTCCACTTGCCCGGCTCGGTCCTGCAAGACCTCGTGTGGTGGGCCTTACAAGCCCTGCCGGACGAAATCTTGGTCGGATTAGACGTGGACGGTGAACGCCCACATCAACCGGCTGCAGAAGCGGCCTATGCAGGAGAAAGCCATCGGGACGGCTTGTTTGCTGGACAGGGATTCGTCATCAGCGAAGCCGCGGTCGTCAACCGCGGTGACTCCTACTCCGTGCATCACCTGCCAGAAGATTGGACGGACGACCTGTTTCGAAGCGACCGAGGCAACCGTGGAGGGCGTTTCACGCACTGGTTGCATACCCACCCTAACGCTCCAGCGGTGCCCAGCGGCGCCGATGCCGATGCATCACAGGAGACGCTTGGCGTGGACATGATCCTCGGGTTGCGCTTCTCTCCAGAGGGGCCGCTGCCTTGGTTCGATGACGTGGACGGGACGCGCCGCACCCTCGCCGCGCCTGAGCGGCCGCGACGGTTCGGAAGGCGAGGCCCGCCGGTGCTTGGCGTTGCGCCAAGCGGACACCGGATTCACGAAATCCAGTTGATTGCGTTTCACCGTACGGGACTTGGCGTCAACGTCGTGCTCGTGGACGAGGAAGGATGGCCCTACGGTTGGACGAACGACTGAATCAGGCCACGTACGCATAGAGGCCGTCAAGCCGCTCCGGGTTCACGCCCAAATCAGACAGCCCAAGACGGGACTCAGAATGCATGACCACCTCGCCGGTGACGCGGTCCAATGAGATGGTGACGTCGTCCACAAAGCCCCACACTGGCGTTGCTGCGGCATAATGCCGGAAATCAGCGGTCTCATGCAAGAGCGTGAGGCGTGACGTGTTGTCGGCCCAATCGTCCACCATGTCCCAGAAAGCGTCCTCTGCTCCAACCGCGACGATCAACGGGCTTTCGTCCATGCGATGGGCGTCGGAAATCGAAAGGCGTGCGCAATTGGCGCTGTCGCTGGCGCACGGTCCCGGATCATCGACGTAAACCGGATGAGGGGAGAGAAGCGTGATCGTTACCCGTGCCGCGAGGAAGACCACGACGAGGAGCACGAGCGTCGTGCGAAGACGAGCGACGAAGGTCATGCCTTCACCTCCGGACGCCCCGCTGCGTCCCAGCCCCGCAGGCGGTAGTAGGCGTTCAGGCACGCGCTTTCATCGTCGTCGTCTTGGAAACTGACGCACCCTTGAGCGACACCGCTTGGCAGCGGCTCCTTGCGCAGGCGCCACGAAAGAAGGTCCTCGGTCGCTGGATCACGGCCAAGCGCACGCCAGTGGTTGATGTTCCATGCACGTGCAAGGTCCCATTGAACGGCAGCTCGTGCGCAGAGTTCGTCCCAGGTGGCCTCGTCGCCGGTGATGGCCGTCCATGCTTCAGCGAGCATTGCGTCAGGACTGGCGCCCTTGGCGAAGGCACACAGGATGAGCGAATCACGGACCACGATGGCGTTCTGGCTTTCGATGAGTTCGGGCACGAGGTCCAGCGCACTGTCGCTTGGCAGGCCAGTTGGCGCCTTGTAGCCGGCCCGCATGTGCGATGCGCCGACGTTCGCGGTCATGTAAGCAAGGGCATTGCCGCGCTTCCCACGCGGGTCCCACGCCGGTAGGTCAAGCCCCTTGCAGTGGGCGGTGCACCGGCTGGCCGGATGGCCGGTCATCGATTCGACCGTGTCTGCAAAGGCCACGGCACCGCCATGTAGGGCGCCGAACAAGGAACCGTCGCCTGGCGTGGCCGTACACAACGCGGCCAAGGCCAACGGGGGAAGGGCAGCGTCGCCAAACCGCCAGGTCACGGCCTCACCTTCGGCGTAAGGACCGAAGGCAAACGGCGCCGCAAACGCGGAACCCCATGCTTCGGGAAGCCATCCTCGCTCGGCCAATTCACAGACCAGGCTGAGGGCCGCGCCTGAGGATATCGTGTCAAGACCAAGGCGGTTACAGGCGTCGTTTCCATCCATCACGTCGAGGCTTGATGTCAGACCAAGATTGCTGCCCATCATCGCGAGCGTCTCGTATTCAGGCCGTTCGACCCGGTTGATGTGCACCGGACGACCCCTGGTGCGCACACCGTCAACGGTGGGCCGATCGGCCGCCTCGCACGCAATGGGGCACGGTGCACAGCACCCCGACTGTTTGGCGTCAGGGTGCTCGTCATGCCAGTGTTCTCCAGAGAGACGGTGGGTGTCGAGGGCGTGCGGACCGTTGCTGCTGATACCCGGGATGGGCGGTGAGGTCGGTGAGTCGGCCCCGACCGCAACCTCGGCGTTGGCCAAGGGCGGCACCACGCCGTCCGCAGCGGTGTAATTCGCCGTAGGCATGCGGTCGTTTTCTGAAGCGTAGATCGGCCCGCGGCTGGTTCCAAAAGCGTAGAAGGGGTCGCCTGCACGGCGTTTGAGGCCCATTTCTTGACGCTGGAATTTGACCGCTGACGTGAGGGCTTCGGGATCGTGGATGCGTGCCATGCCACGTGCCTCGGCCGATGCGCTCACCGTGATGGCCTTCAGGCGCTTGAAGCCAAATTGTGCTCCCGTGCCTCCACGCCCGGCGGCCCGGCGTCCGGAGGTAATCGGTGAAGCGAAGCGAACACCGGCCTCTCCGCCAGGACCAATGGAGAAGCATTCCCCGAGTCCGTCAAGGGCCTGCTCACAGGCCCACGTGGTGGCCCCCGCAAGTTCCGGGCAGGGCACCAAACGGGCCGTCATGTCTGAAATTTCGAGACGAACCAAGGTCTTGCTTGCACCGGTGAGAAAGAGGCCGTCCCAACCGGCTTCACGCAAGCGGTGACCGAGGTTGCCGCCGACGTAGGTGTCGATGTACACGTCGGTGAGGGGAGAGCGCGAGACGACCACGGCACGTCCGGCGGAGCCGATCTTCGTGCCTTGGAAAGGCCCGGTGAACACCAGCAGGGGCGTCGAAGGATGGCGAGCGACGTCAGATCCGCCCGTGATGGGATGCTCGAGGTCGTAAGCGGCGGGTTCGGTGGTGTCCCATTCGACCAGAACACGGGTGGCCAAGCCCTTGCCGCCCATGCCTTCGAGGCACCACGCATGCGGCAGGGTCCGGGTATCGATGGTGCCGTTGGAGAGGTCCACGAACAGCACGCGACCGGGAAACCCGTCGTACCGCCATGCCTCCATTCGTTCACCTCACAGGTCCACACGACGCCATGCGCCGTTTTCGTGGGCGTAGACGCGGGGCACGCCGGTTGGAATCTCCAGGGATAGCACCTCGTCCTCGGAAAGGCCTTCGATGGCCATCACCATGCTTCGCAAGGAATTGCCGTGCGCCGCGACGAAGAGGTTTCGACCGGCTTCGAGGGAGGGCACCAGCCTGGACGCGAGATATGGAAGCGTTCGCGCAGCACAGAGCTCAAGGGACTCGCCTTCGGGTGGCGGCACGTCGTAGGAGCGGCGCCAGATGTGCACCTGCTCGTCCCCGTACTGCTCTCGAGTCGCTTGCTTGTCCAAGCCTTGGAGGTCGCCGTACATGCGCTCNTTNAGTTGCCACGCCACGTGCACGGGAAGGACGTCTTCGCGACCCGCTTCNCCGCGAATGGTCGCCCACTCNGCCATGCGTCGCTCGTTCTCGCCAAGACCTTCCAAGCCGCCTTCGGGAACTGGATGCTGCACAACAGGGATGCGCCCACCGTCGTGTTGAGCCAAAGCCAGCATCGCGGTCATTTGCGCGCGAACGAGGGTGGACATGTGGACTTCATCGATCGGGAGGTGGGCGATTTGCTTCCCCCCTTCGACGGCCTCCTCGATGCCGACGTTGGTGAGGGGGACGTCGACCCAGCCGGTGAAGCGGTTGGCCGCGTTCCACATCGACTGCCCGTGACGCATGAGGATGAGCAAGGCCATGGGACTCATGTGAACCACCGCGCGGTCGACCATGAGGCTTCCCACGACCTCAGCTGCCGAAGATGAGGGGCATCAAAGCGAGGATGGCGAGTGGGAACAGGCCCATGACCATGTCACGACCAAGGATGACGAAACTCGTCCAGACGTTCCTTCGAATGATGACCTCCACGCTGGCCTCGATGTGGGCGTCAAGCCGTTCTGAAAGGTGGGCTGCGCCTCTTCGGGCCGCTTCTTCTGCCGCGCTCCAGGCCACGGCGGCAGCCAAGCCCTGCGGTGTGAACTTGCGGGAGAGCAGCGCGATTCCACCGGCCTTCTTGGCGATGCTCCACACTTTTCCGCGTGTGCTCTGCTCTTCTTCTGGCTCTGCGTCCTTCTCACGTGCAAAGCGGCGAAGCCAGCGTCGAGCACCCAAGCCGACGTCGGCCACCTTTCGCAGGCGGTCCACGTCCTGTTTGATGACCGCCAGCATCATCCTCCGCGTGCGGCCAATGCGCATCAAGTCCAGCACCAACCAGACCAAGGTGAGGAACATCAGGACCGCCCCGCCGATCAGGCTGACCTCGTCCCACGTGCGCCAACCGATGGGGTCGGCCAATTGCCGGTACAGAAGCACGATGGTGGGTGGAGCGAGAAGCGCCAACGTCTCGTTGAAAATCAGCAAACGGAGGCCTTTCACGGGCAAATCCCGAAGTTGTTTCAGGGCCCATCCTGCATGTGGCGCGACCTTGGCGACCGCTTGACGCGCCGGACGTGCAAGAAGCAACAAACGGAACAGAAGCGGTAGCCAGATGATCACCAACACATAGGCGTCCCAAGGCCCCTCGGGAGGGATGGAAGGCGTGGTGATGGGGGTGGCCACACCCCACCATCGACGGCCCGGTCATCAAGGACGCGGTAGGCGAAGGGCTGATGTCGGGGTTCTGCATGGGTTGGCCATGGTCTTCACCCACCCCATGGCCGATTGGCTTGGTCTCTCCATCGACCGGGACTGGCTGGAAGCCAACATCCGCTGGAGGGACTTCGGCACTGGCGTGCGCCTTGGCAAACTCAAGCGCGAGGACGCCACGTCGCTCGTGCTCTACGACGCCGACAGCGATGTCACCGTGGACGCCTTCATGCCCCACAGCCACCCCGGGGGCGAGTTTTACCTCGTCCTTGAGGGCGAAGTGTGGGACGAGGATGGTACCTATCCTGCGGGTTCCATCGTATGGATGAACCGTGAAACAACCCACACGCCCAAGACGCGCGGAAAAACGCTGATCCTCGTGCTGTGGCCCGAGGGCGTCAAGACGGCATGACGTCTGTTTCGAGGGCGAAAAGGCCCTGCTCAAGGCGCCGGTCAAACCACCACGCGCCACCGGGAACCGAGGCCGCGATGAAACCCGCCGGAACGCAGCGCCAGTCCCACCATCGCCCCACACCAAGCATCAACGCGAACACGTAGAGCATGAACAGGACGCCGTGGATGGGGCCAAGGACCTCGACCATGTGCGGCGCGTCCATGAGGTACTTCACCGGGGTTGCGATGCACATCAGCAAAATGGCAGACAGGCCTTCCACCCATCCGAGCCAGATGACCCAGCGCATGCAGTGAGCACAAGCAGCCCCTTGATGAGGGCTGTCGTCAGCCGTTTGGTTCCGTTCTGAGTTCACCGGCAACAAAGAGGGACGCTGCGATGGCGGCCAATTGAATCAACAAGCGGACCACATGCCAGAAATTGGCGTAGGTCTTCCCGTCCAAAGGAACGTTCTCAACCCACATGTACAGGTTCGCCCAGTACAACACGACAAGCAGCACGGCGCATGCAAATCCGCCGTACGCTCGGGTAGCTGGAATGATCAGCGCAAGACCGACCGCCACTTCCGCAACGCCACTCGCCAAGACCCAAAACCGAGGTGCTCCCAACACGTTCGGGACAATAGGCTCGAACCAGACCGGATCGACGAAGTGCTGGACGCCAATCCAGAGGAAGGCTCCACCAAGCGCCAAAGCCACAAGGGTACGGCCGAGGACGAGCACCTCCATGTTCACGCCTCAACCATCGGGCGAGAGGAGCCGCATGAGGGGCATTCCTGTTCGGTGTCGTTCTCGTAAACGTGCTTGCAGGCTGGGCATGTTCCAGCCAACACCAGTTCACCGCCCAAGTCGATGGCCTCCCCGACAAGCGTAAGACGGCCGGGCTCGATTTCTGCCACGGTGTACCCGCCCGAACCGCCCAAGCGAACCAGGATGTCGGGCGGCAGCGTGACCGTTCCTATGTCGTCGACCAGCAGTTCACGACCCACTTCGAGTTGTTCGATGTTCAGGTCCTTGCCGTGTTCGGCCACGAAACGGCCGTCACGCAGCTCTAGGCTGCGGTCGCAGAAGGCGGCCACTTCCTTCGAGTGCGTCACGATGAGGAAGGACACACCGTCATCTTCGTGCAGTTCCTTGAACAGCGCCAGCACCTCACGGCTCGTCACGGGGTCGAGCGCCCCGGTCGGTTCGTCTGCCAAGATGAGCCGTGGTTCGGTGATCAGCGCCCGGGCGATGGCCACGCGCTGTTGCTCGCCGCCAGAGAGCATCTTCGGTAAGGCCATGGCGCGGTGACCCATCTGCAGCCGCTCAAGCAACTCCATGGCTTTGCGCTTGGCGATACGGGAACGCACGCCTTGGTTGATCAAAGGCTGAGCGACGTTGTCACGGGCGTTGAGGTTGTTGAGCAGGTTGCCTTCTTGGAAGATGAAGGAGACCGTCTGTTGCCGAAGTTGGACCAGTTCCTGACCGGTCAGCCGTGTCATGTTTCGCCCATCGAGTCGAACCGAGCCCGCACTGGGCTTCATCAATCCGCCGAGGCACTTCATCAAGGTCGATTTGCCAGAACCGGAGGGCCCAACGACGGCGACGGCTTCACCGCTGTGCATGGCGATGTTGAGGCCACGAAGCGCCACGACGTTTCCGTCTTCGGCTTTCGACTCGTAGACGTGGTAGACCGCGTCCGCTTCGAGAATGATGGCGGCTTGCTTGGATTCAGTTTCGCTCATCTTCACTCCCCCTTCAGGACGCTGGCAAGGTCTGCGGCCAGCGTACGCCGCGTGGTGATCAGCAGGGCCAAGACGACCGCGCCAAAGACAGAAGCGGACACCAAGGCCAAGGAAGTCCATGGATAGACCAAATTCCGAGTGATGGTAAGCGTGTTCCCATCGCTTTGGAAAATTTGGAAAATGAATCCAAACACCTCGAAGAACCCGTTGAAGGACAGCGCTAAACCAACGCCAAGTGCGACACCGAGAACCATCGACATCAGCACGATGGAGAGGATTTCAAACAGCACCAAGCGGATGATTTGTCCTGGCGCCGCACCGATTGCTTGGAGGATGGCGAGTTCCTTCTGGCGTTGCGTCAAGACCAACGAAAGGAACACGAAGGACGAGGCCACGGCCGCGAGACTCGCAACCACGAACTGCAACGACAGCAGGCCTTGTGTTCCGAAAATCAGTCCACCGTTTCGTTCCACGGCTTCGTGGGCCGTTTCCCAATCCGAAGCACTTCCTACGCGTGAATCGGCTTCGATGCTGGCACGCAGGCCGGTCAGGTCGTCATCGACCACGTCGGGCAAGGCGAAGGTCCAGGTGGTCGCCGTATGGTTGTCGGCGGCCTCGTTGCCGATGAAGCCACGCCAACTGCCCTCTCCGATGATGATCGAGGACGACAAGGTGGCTGACGGTACGCCGGGGATGAACTCGTGCGTACCGACGTAGCGCAAGTCGAGGTCATACGGCGTGACGGTAATGTTCACCGCTCCAGGCGTGATGAAAAAGGGCGCCAAGGCAGGCGGTGGCATCTGGCTCAACCCAGCAGCACAACCTGTCTCGTCGGCAGGAATTCCGTTCGGGCACGTCGCGCCATTCAGGTCTGCCGTGGTGTTGAGGTCCATGCCGGTCAGATCAAGGCCAAAGAGGCCGGTCAGGTCAGCATTCGAGAGGTTGGCACCGGTAAATCCGGGTGCAGATTGACCGAAGAAAAGGACAGGCGCCCACACGGCCCCGGTCAAATCGGCTCCAGTCAAATCCGCCCCAGAGAGGTCGGTTCCCACCATGAGCGCACCCGAAAGGTTCGCACCCGACAGGTCCGCGCTGGAAAGATTCGCGCCGGAGAGATCTGTTAGGCTGAAATCGCGCTCAGCGAGGTCGCTTCCTGCCAAATCCACGCCTGAAAGGTCCAACGCAAGGATCTCTCTGTAGACGGCAAGCAAGTCCTGAGGGTCCGGCTGTTCAGCGTCGCTGTCGTTGTTCAGGGTGACATCCACCTTTTCCCAGGTGAACCGCCGAATTTCCGAACGGTCGTCACCGGCTCCGAGAAGGTCGTCGCCACGGTCCGAACGTCCGTCACGTCCGCTGCCCCACAGGTCCAGCGAGAAAGCGGCGTCCTCGCCAACGGAAAAGGTCCCGTTGGCCAACATGCCCAGGCCGGTGCCCACGTCGTCGCCCGGCAGGGATTGCTCGCTCCATCGGAGCACGTCATCCGAACCGTTCATGACCACCCAGGTCTGATATGCATCGCCTTCACTTGTGCGTAGGAAGAGACTTGGCGTCGTCGTTGCCGAGACCTCAAGATCTTGACCGCCAATGTCGCGAAGCACCTCGAGGGCGGTGCTCATGTTGACCGGCGATTCGAAACTGACCTGCAGGTCACCCCCGACCTGTGCGTCTGCTGTGCGCTCGTCGACGAGGGTGCCCGTGTAACCTTGCACCGCGGCAAGGGTGACAATGGACAGCGTCAGGAGCATGATGACCGCAAGACGGTTCACGGATTCGGAGGAACCCGAACCCTTCAGCCCGCGGCGCACGTCCTTGAGCAACGGGGTTCGACCAAGCAAGAGCTGCATGAGTTGTGGTCCGAGGGCTCCGAGCCGTCCGAGCAAAAGGGCCCCGCCAATCCACAGTAGGAAGGGGCCGAAAATGCCCAGCAACCCTTCGAGGAAGAAGTTCGAATAGAGGCCGTCTCCGCTGGTCTGGAGTTCCAACCACGTGTCGAGGGTCCCAATGCCACCGACGCCAAAGCACAAGGCGTGAAGCCACGTTTTGGGCTTCGCCGCTTCGCTGGTTCGGCGGACTCCTTCCTCGATTTCCAATTCAAGGAAGCGGCGAGAACGGCTTCGTCCAAACAGGAGCGCCAAACCAATCGTGGCCAAAGCGGTGATGAGCGTCGAAGCAAAACCAAGCACGGGATTGACGTTTACGCCGGACGGCTCGAAGGCCATGAATCCGACCGCAGACAAGACTCCGGGCACAGCGGCTAAGGCCAACACATAGCCCGCCAACCACGCCACGAGTGACATAACGCCGAGTTCGATCAGGACCATCCGTTGGAGCCGATCAGCATCGGCACCGATGACCCGATGAATCGAAATTTCGCGCCGCCGTTGCTCCAAGGAAAGCACGAGACCGTACACCAGCACGGACAGGGACAGGATGACGATGGGGACCATGATGATGTAATCGAAGGTCTGGATGAGGCCCAGGAAGATGTTCAGGAAGCTGATGGTCCCTCCAATGATGTCGATGTACACCAAGGAAATGCCTGCATCCGTGTAATTTCCTTGTCCGACGCGGCGTTGCACGTCGTCAAGCCATTCGGCCGCGTCCGCGGTGGACGAGGTGGGCAACGCTGCACGATCGATGGCCACCGCGAGATAGACGTGATCGTTGTCCATCAGCGTCTTCTGCTGTGCCTCGTCGAGAACGTCAAGGTGCACGACAAGGGCATTGGCGGGGGTGGTGGGGTTCGCCAATGGGGCTTCCTCGTAGACGCCGGCCACCGTGAGGTTGCTGACGGTCACCAACATGCGGCAGTAGACCATGCCGTTCTCGCTGGCCTTGATGTCCCCGCCTTCACAGTCCGATTCGGAAATCCCTCCTTCCACGGCAAGGTTCCGGTCCACGACCATGGCGAACGTCAGCGATTCGAGCACGTCACCCACTTCCGCCCTAGCGTCAGAAGCAACGCTGGCGGGCAGCATCACGCTGCGTTGTTGAACGGCCGTGGTGGCGTTGGGCCATTCGCCCAAACCGGTGATCACGGTGTCTTTGATGCGATCGGCAAAGACACCGTCAAAGCCACTGTCGTCGATGAAACGTACGGCGCGGACCGTTGAACTTGGTGGACCAGCATCGGCCAATTCTGGATAATCGAACACGTCTGAGGTCCAATTGAGGTTCGTATCATCAACCACGCTGGTGATCTCCAGAGGCTGGGCATAGGCGAATTCCTCAGAAAAGAACGAGGTGGTGTGCAAACCTTGCCGCCCAAGGACCACCATGCAGTCCTCAAATTCGATGAAACCGTCGAGTAATTCGGTGCAGACGGACTGCAACTCGGCTGTGTCGTTCGTCCAACCGGATGCGCCCTCGGCGGGCGCACGACGGAATTCCACCTTGGCATCGTAGACCTCGCTTTCGAGTGATTCTTGGAAGAAAATTTGCGACAGCCCAACGCCGTAGGAGAGCACGGTGGTGATGACCAAACTGGCGAGGAACACGCCCGCCACGACCGCGAGCCCACGCTCGCGACCGCGCCATGCTGATTGGGTGGCCAAGCGAAGGGCGTTTGGGGCGTCCTGCAAAGAGGACAAACGCGCCCTCATGCGGGCCATGCGTCCTTCTTCGCTCATTCTTCCTCACCTTCTTCGTCAAGTCCCCAAGCGCTCCGAATGTCGGAAGCCACCGTCTGACCGTCGCGCAAGAGAAGCATGCGGTCGGCCTTGGAAGCCAAGTCTGGATCGTGGGTGACCATCAGGATGGACATCGACTTCGATTCGTCCGCGCACAAGGACTTGAACAAGGCGAGAACCTCTGCTGCGCTTGCAATGTCGAGGTTCCCTGTCGGCTCGTCCGCGAGGAGGATGGACGGGGAGCCCGTAACGAGGCAATCAAGGCTTCTTGGGCCGCAAAAGCGCCTAGCTTCTACGACATGGCTCCTGTGCCCTGGAACGCGAAGTTCTACGGTCGGCAGATCGTTTCAGACCGCAAGCCCCGCCGTTCT
>PBMM01000019.1 GCA_002723635.1 Methanobacteriota archaeon
CCGCATCACGGCAGGCTTGTTCGGCCTTGTCCCAGCGGGCGGGATCGCCGACGTACTTGGTGGAATCAGGGTCGCGCAGGCCCACACGGACGCGGTAGTCCTCCATGCCAAGCGTGCCGAAGATGATCTGGACCAGTTCGATGCAGCCCAGCACCTCCTGCGCGATCTGATCCTCGGTCACGAAGAGGTGAGCGTCGTCTTGGGTGAAGCCACGTACGCGGGTCATGCCGGAGATTTCACCGGATTGTTCCCAGCGGTAGACCGTGCCGAATTCGGCCAAGCGCAGCGGCAGGTCACGGTAGGAGCGGGCTTGTGAAGCGTAGATTTTCACGTGGTGCGGGCAATTCATCGGCTTGAGTAGGTAGCCTTCGATGTCGCCTGCAGACATCATGTTCGACAACTCGCCGCAGGTGCACCCTTCGTCGGAGAGCCGCTTCATCAGGTCGCGTTCCACCAAAGGCGGGTACTGGCTGTCTTGGTAGTAGGGGAAGTGGCCCGAGGTGCGGTAGAGGTCGAGTTTCCCGATGTTTGGCGTGAAGACCTGGCTGTAGCCCTGCCTTCGCAGGTGGTGGCTGATGAAGTCCTGGAGTTCCTGTCGGATGACCGCACCGCGTGGCGTCCAGAGGATGAGGCCCTGGCCGACTTCCTCGTCGACGTGGAACAGACGTAGTTCCTTGCCCAACTTGCGGTGGTCGCGCTTCTTGGCTTCCTCGAGGCGTGCGAGGGTCGCCTTCAGTGCCTCCTTCGATGGCTCAACGAGGCCGTAGATGCGAACGAGTTGTTCGCGGTCTTGGTCGCCACGCCAGTAAGCAGTGGACACTGAGGTCAAGCGCACGTGCATGAGCGTCGCCGTTCTGGGCACGTGCGGACCAAGGCAGAGGTCGTACCAGTCACCCTGGCGGTAGATGGTCGAGCCCTCCCCGGCTTCGAGCTTGTCATCGATGATTTCGAGCTTGTACGGGTTGTGCTCAAAGTGGTCCCGAAGGTCCGCTTCGCCCAGTTCTACGCGCTCCACAGAGTGGTTGCGTCGGGCAATCTCGTGCATCTTCTTCTGAATTGGCTTGAGGTCGCTTTCGCCGATTGGTTCCATTGCGAAATCGTAGTAGAAGCCGCGGTCGATGGGGGGTCCAATGGTTGGCTTGGCATCGGGGTACAACTCGTTCACCGCTTGCGCGAGCAAGTGGGCAGCAGAGTGCCGCAAGATGTACATCCCCTCCGGGCTGCTGGTCGAAATCCCTGTGACGGTGCAATCTTTGTGGAGCATGGTCGACAGGTCGCATTCCACGCCGTCGACGTAGGCGGCAACGCAACCGTGCTTTCGCCCGAGGGCATCGGTCACGACCTCGCCTGCAGTGATGCCTGCAGCGTACTCGTTGACCGTGCCGTCAGGCAGCGTGACGTGGACCATCGCCATGGTGTTCCCCGGCTTTGGGGTCGGGCTCGACCACTTGAACCGTCCGTCGTTGAACGCCTCACCACGCGATATCGTCGTCGTCACCGAGCTCCGCCGTCGGTCGGGCCACGAGGTTGACCTCAGGAGCGGGAGCCTTCGGGCCGCTGCCTTCCACGTGCATGACGTCCGCTGCTGCTGCTTGCGTTGCCCCTTGGTAGTTCACCGGCTCAACGTCAGGCGTGGTCTCCGTGGGTGGTTCGGCGTCCTCCACCGCGGGCTCTGGGGCAGCCTGCATCTCGGCGATGCCGGCGGCAAAGAGATCCTCAACCCGTGGCGTGGTGTCGTCGGGGTGGCGCTGTTCCATGCCTATGACAAAGCGAAGGCACGTGATGAAGATGGCGCTGGTTCAGAGCGGACCTTGATGAGGTCCGCACCGCTCGGGCCACCATGCGCATCGGCGTGGTCGTGAACCCGGACGCAGGTTTGGGGGGCCGTCTTGCCTTCAAAGGCAGCGACGGTCGGGCCGCTGAAGCTCGAGCCGCAGGCGCAGAAGACCGTGCAGGCCCGAGAATGAAGGAGGCGTTGGTCGCCTTTGCCGACCTCCTTGCTTCACCGTTGAATAGGACCAACCTTGCGCCGACCTTCGTCGGATGGACGGGCCGCATGGGCGACGCATGGCTACCTGCTGGGTCGTCCTTTGACGCGATCGGGACCACGCCGGAGTCAACCAGCGCCGAATCAACGGCCGAATTGGTTGGGCACGTATTGGAGGCTGACGTCGACGCCATCCTGTACGCAGGCGGTGATGGCACAACGCGCGACATTGTCGAGGCGCTCGGCCGGCTCGGAGAGGAAGCGACCACTACGCCGCTGATCGGCGTACCAGGGGGCGTGAAGATGCACAGCGGTTGCTTTGCGACCACGCCGACCGCCGCGGCCGAGGTGTTGCTGGCTTTTGCTCAGGGCGACCTTCGTACGGCATTGACCGAAGTGATGGACCTCGATGAAGAGGTCTACCTCAAGGGCGAATGGCGCGTTCGAATGTACGGCGAAGCCTGGACGCCTGCGAGCCCGCGCTTCATGCAAGGCGCAAAAGAGCAAGTCGAGCGTGAATCCGAAGAGGACACCATCGAGGGCATGGCGGAGCACGTTCGCTTGCTGATGGAAGACGAGGACATGATGATCGTCTGGGGCAGCGGCGGTACCTTGCGTACCGTCGGTCGGCACCTTGATCTAGACTTGACGCTGCTCGGCATTGACGTGGTTCACGGTGGTCAGGTTCACGCAGACCTCGACGAATCTGCTCTCCTAGACGTGATTCGCGCCCATGACGGGCCGCGCTTGCTGCTGCTTTCGCCGATGGGTGGCCAAGGCTTCCTCATCGGGCGTGGGAACCTGCAACTCTCTCCCGATGTTCTCGTGGCCATCGGTCTTGATCATCTGCTGGCGGTGGCCACGCCGTCGAAANTGCTNGGCTTGTCCTCGNTGCGCATCGANACGGGNTCAGCNGATCTCGANGCGACCTTCCTNGAGCGACGNTTCGTCAAGGTCNTGCANGGNTTCNGNACNACNNGGGTCATGCGNGTGCACGGTGCNTGACCGTCACGTTCTTNCNCTTTCTCGACACAAGTNNTGTCATGAAAACCACCGGCGTGTGCCCGAAGTGCAANAGNGAGGACATCAAGATCAACANNCTNGGNTCGTGGGGAAACATGACCGCTGGGAATTTTTACCGTTGCAAAGCGTGTGGATTCACGGAAATNTGGTCNGACAAGGCCCATCAACGCGACTTGGGCATCCTCGTCGGCGTTAGCATTGGGGGTAGCATCATCGCTCTCGCCATACTTGCTTACTTTTTGCTCACCGGNTGATCATTCGTCTTTCGGAACCGTCGGTTCCTTCAGGGCCATGTCCACGTTTGGCAGNTCGTTGAGCTGNGCAGCCGTGTTGTCGGCCACCTGCATTTCCTCCAGGCGGCGGGCTTGTGGAAGCACGCGGGTCTCCCAACTGTTGACGGCTGCATTGTAAGCGTCGCTTGCCTGGTTCAATTCCGTTCCGACCTTTGCGAAATGGGCCGACCACGTCGCCATGCGGCTGTAGAAGAGGCGTGCGGTGTCCACGATCTCCTGTGCTTGTTCCGCGAATTGCACTTGTTGCCACGTCAATGCCACCGTCCGTAAGAGGCCGATGAGCGAGGCAGGAGAGGCGATGATCACCCGTCGATCCATGGCCCACTCATGCAGGGCCGGGTCGCGGTCAAAGGCGGAAGAGATGAGGGCCTCTGACGGGACGAACATNACCACGAATTGTGCACGGTCCCCGAAACTGCTCCAGTATTCTTTGCGGGTCAGTTCCGTGACTCGGCCTCGNAGGGCCTTGGCGTGCTGGTCAAAGAGCGTTTCACGTTGCGGTCCTTCTTCGGTTTCCAAGGCCTCAAGGTAGTGCTTCGCCGTCGCTTTTGCGTCGATGGGAATCACACCGTTCCCAGGCAGGTTCACGATCACGTCAGGACGCCCAGTGTCGGTGTTGGCCTGTTCCTTGAAGTCGGCGTGAGCGTTCATGCCGGCGAGTTCNAGTATGTTGCGGAGGGCGACTTCCCCCCAATCACCACGAACGGCGGAGGAACGGCGTAGTGCCGTAGAGAGGTTGCTGGCTTCGGTGCCAAGACGTGAGGCGAGAGCGCCCACCTCCTGCATCTGACGTTCCACGCCTGCAATTGCGCCGATGCGTTTCTCTTCGAGCGCTTGCGTGGCTTCGCCAAGGGTGGCGAGGGATTGTTCGATGGGTTTGACGAGCCCTTCCATCTCCGTAATCTGGGCCTTTGCTTCCTTTTCGGCTTCGCTCTGCAAGCGCTTGAAGCGCTCCTCTGCAATGTCGAGGAAGTCCTTCCGCTGCTGTTCGGCCATGCGGCTGCTCAGGGCCGTCATGCGGTCTTCAAGGGCCTGTTCTTGCCCCTCTGCTGCGGCCATGGTCGCCTCCAACTGGGCGATTCGAGCGACGTCCTCGGACCTTGCTTCTGCGGCACGCCGCGCGGCCAAGGTCCACGCGAGAAACCCGACCAAGCCGGCCAATCCAACGGTGATAAGGGCGGTCTCAACGGCGCTCATGGTATCCCATCGGCGTCGAGGGTTCTTGAACGCTCAGGGCAGAGGCTGCCCGCTGGCTGCGAGGATAAGTCCGAGGAAAGGTGGGCTTGGTCGTCCGGGCCGCGACTTGAACTCTGGATGGTACTGTACGGCCACGAAGTATGGATGGTCTGGCAGTTCCAAGATCTCACACCGCTCGCCGGTGTCGTCCTTCCCNACGAAAGTCAAGCCTGCGGATTCCAGTTGGGCGATGAGTTCNGGGTTGACCTCGTAGCGGTGGCGGTGGCGCTCGTCCACGCTTTCCAGTCCGCCGTAGAGCCGCTTCACCTTGCAGTCGTCCACTTGGAAGAGCGTCGGGCGGCTGCCAAGCCGCATGGTGCCGCCAAGATGGGTCGTGGAAATTTCCGGCATGAAGATGACCGCGGGGTTGGGGCAGTCTTCGTCGAATTCCGTGGAAGTAGATCCCTCCATCCCAAGCACGTTGCGTGCGAATTCGATGGCGGCCACCTGAAGTCCGAGGCAGATGCCAAAGTAGGGTACGCCATTGGTTCGGGCGTAGTTGGCGGCCAGAATCTTTCCTTCGACACCACGGTGGCCGAAACCGCCGGGGACGAGAATGCCGTTCGCGGCGCGCAGGCGGTTCCAGGCGTCCGAATGCACGTCCTCTGCACTCCCGTCTTCGAGGTCGCTTGCCTCAAGCCAGTCGATTCTGAGCTTGCGGTTTGCGGCCATGGCCGCGTGTTGCAGCGCCTTGATCACCGAAAGGTAGGCGTCTGAAAGGCCGGTGTACTTGCCCACCATGGCGATGACGACCTCCTCTTCGAGGGTGTCCAAATGGTGAGCCATCTCGCGCCACTCGTCCAACATGCCGTTGGTTTGTACTTCCANGCCAAGGGTGGCGCAGAGCCCTTGCGCNTCAAGCATAAGCGGGACGTGGTAGATGTTCGGTACGTCATGGGTGGAGATGACGGCTTCTTCTGGAACATGGCAAAAGGCCGCCAACTTGGCACGTGTTTCTGTATTCAGTGGCGCTGAGGAGCGGCACACCAGGATGTCCGGTGTGATGCCAAGGCCCATNAGTTCCTTCACCGTATGNTGCGTNGGTTTCGTCTTCTGTTCGCCGACGGGTCCCATCACGGGCACCAGGGAGACGTGGACGAAGGTCACGTTTTCTCGGCCNATCCTGAATTGGAATTGACGCAACGCTTCCACGTAGGGTGCCGATTCGATGTCGCCGACGGTGCCGCCTAATTCGATNATGCACACCTCTGGTTCAAGCCCAGAATCGTCGCTTGGTTGGTGGGCTACATCTTCGATCCAATCCATGACGGCGTCCGTGATGTGGGGGATGACCTGTACGGTCTTGCCGAGGTAATCGCCACGCCGTTCCGCTTCCAAGACCTTCGAGTAGACCTTTCCTGTGGTCAGGTTGTTGTTGCGGCCCAGATTCAGATCAAGGAAGCGTTCGTAATTTCCGAGGTCGAGGTCGACTTCGCCGCCATCGTCGAGAACGAAGACTTCGCCATGTTCGAAGGGGCTCATCGTTCCCGCGTCGGAGTTCAGGTAGGGGTCAATCTTGATCGACGTGACCCGCAATCCACAGGATTTCATCAGCACGCCAATGCTGCTCGCTGTGACGCCTTTACCAAGTCCACTGAGGACGCCACCTGAGACAACGATGTATCGCATGGACCCTCAACGGGATGAAAAGCCGTTGCCCGCCCTCTATGAGCGTTGCGTGATGGAATCCTGCAGGGTTACATCAGGAGGGGCAACAAAGCAGCAATCACCATCAAGGCTGGTGTGATGATGGCTTCCGTGGTTGAGCGAACCGCGCACATGACGGACAATTCCGTGCCTCTGTGCATGCTTGCTGAGACGCCTACGTCATCTTCCCCGACCATCGTGAGGTTTGAACAAGGCACGCTGCCGTCGAGGCCTTCAGCGGCTAAGGCTTCACTCGTTCGGGGCTGAACACGGCCAAGGGCATAGATTGGGTCTCCGATGCGCAAACAGTGCATGGTCCAACGGCGGGGTCGTTTAAACCCGCTAACAGAGCCGACGCTGATGATGTTCCCCACCTGCCACTCGAAGATTGCAGGCCCGAAATTGAACGNAGAGCGACCACCGCCGAACAAGGACGCCATGCGTGAGCCCTTTCCTTGCGTGGCCGAAGCCCATGAACGGTTGAGCCACGTTGCAGGGTCCACGTGAAGGCCCCCGGTGCCGTCGTGAACAAGGAAGGGGGTAGATCCCTTATCCTCAGCTTCATGCCACCATTTCGTGACTTTGTCGTCCCCGCTTCCACGCGTTTCCCAGACCTCTTGGAGCCACTTGTAGGCCACCACGCCGTCCACGGTGTGTTGGGCGAGGTGTTGTCCGGTCATCGACTTAATCGCGGCTTTTGCGACGCCACTGGTCAGGGCGGTGATGGCCGTGCTTGAACCAGGGACGGTCTGGGTCCCCACGGTGACGCGCATGGACCCAGAAGCGGCAGGGCGAACCTCTCCAACGACTTCCGCCATGCCAACCGCCACTGAACGGATGGGAGAGGTGGGTGTGTCGATGATGCTGTGCAACCGCTTCCAGCGACCCCAAGACGCCCAGAAGACCAGGCCACTGAACAGGGCAAGGCTACCCTGCATTAGGAGGCGGCCGATGAGGCCGTAGGCTCGGTCCGAATAGATGCCAAGCATCGTGACGGCGGCCACGAAGCCGAACCCCCACACGGAATACATCGTGAAGGTCGCCAAGTGGAGTTTTCCGAGGTTGTTCGGGTGCTCTGGGAGCAAGGCTTCGGGGTTGTCTGGCGCGTACGGCATGCTGCGGTTCCACGCCTCGATACCGGGAGGGTCGAACACCCAATCGTGCTGGTCGCCTGACCACTCGGGGGCCACCGCATACCGCAATCCTTCCTGGTCTTGGTGGAGGCGGGGATGCGGGTCATGTGCGCGTTGCAACTTCTTGAGCATGCGTGCACCGGGAGGTGACGTGGCGCCCATGAGCGTCAATGAAGCGATGGCAAGGATGCCAAAGGAGGCCGTGAAGGCGGTCATTCGTCCAATTGGACGATGTGCGCGTTCCTCCCGAACGCCCACGCCAAGGACTTCCTCTTCCTCAGTGACGTGGTTCACAAAGACGAGCAATTCCACGTTCTCGTTGGCGCCCACGGTGTAGTCCGAGCAACCGGGTGTTGGATAGCCGTGCGGTGCGCTGGGGTTTCTCAAGACCAGCATGTCACCGTTTGGCAGTTCGAAATGTGAACGTTGGTTGAGGACGTACAAATCCCAAGACTCTTCGCCGTCCTCGTTGGTGGTACAGGTCACCTCAGCGTAGGTTTCTGTGGTCTTGGCCGTGGTTCGAACCCAATGCCCTTCGTCACCTTGCCGACCTTCGCGCAACACGGTGGGTGCATCGTCGGGCTGCTCTATGCCTGGGTCGGCCACCAGCGGCACTTCTGCGGGAGGTGGAGCGTCCACCANGGTGCCGGCCATCAAGAAGGTCGGGACNGCGATGATCAACATCACCAAGCCGATGGCCATGGCCACCCACCCGCGGAAACCGCTCGGAGCACCGAAGACGAAGACGCCTTGNTGGAGGTCCTGACGGGGGTCGCCCATGCGATGAGGACAGCCATGCGCCGTTTCACGCTTTGGCCTGAACGACGTCCGGGAANGTCAGGACNANTTTGGCGTTCNTGCGAAATCGAAGGACNNAATGCGCNTCCGCGTNTGGTTTTGCCAGATTGTGCTTGAAATTCGTGCACGCCAGCCGGCCGGTGCGATGAAGTCATAGAGTACGTGTGAGGTATGTAGAACGTGGGAGACGTCGGCTCACTTCCTTCTTATTATTGGAGGATNTTCAGCAACATCGACATTGCAGGTGCCCAACCTTTCGGCTTTTGGACCTTGATGACCTTCTTCTGCACCCTCAGCGGACTGGCCATTCTCTTCCTGACCATTCTGATTTTCCGGGCCGATTCAAAAAACCCGAAAAATCGTTTCATTGGCTTGATGCTTCTGACCGAGTCCATCCGCTGCCTCACGGCCTCAATTTTCTATGCCTACCCTTACGACTTAGAACAGATTCAGTTTCTCTACTTCATTCGAGTCATCTTCTACACGACAGGCATCATGCTGTTCTTTCTCTACCTCAGCGCACCATTTTTCTACATCGAAAATCGATTTTCCAAGTGGGTGGTTGCATCCTACAACGGCCGGGCTCAAGTGCTTATTCCGGTGGTCTCGTTCGGCCTGCTTTACATCGGCAGCATGTCCATGGGTGGCTTTCACGCAGCTCTCGGTGAAACCCTATGGATCTACTGCGAGGCGGCCGGGAGCGGGGTTGGAGGAACTGCTTCGGGGACACCCTTGACCTATGTTCCGCATTGTGACGAGCGCCTGTCTTCTGTCTATCCGTTGATGTGGTCAACGACCCTCATCGGTCCACTTGCGCGNTTGATNTTCTTCGTGCCTTTCATCGCCGCCATCGTTACGACGCTGATGATCACGTTCACCACGAAGAGTATTTTCAAAGGCGATTCGACATCAGAAAAGAACGAGATTTCGGCCATTCGGCTGGGTTTCATTGGAAAGACGGGCTTTCAATTGCTGTCCATTTTGGCTTTGGTGATGTTTTTCGCCCTGCTCGAGCATGAATCAGGTCCTGAACTCAGTTGGTTCAATGGCGAATTGTTCGACTATGGCGAAATCCCAACATGGGGCGTCCTCATCGGACTTGTTACGCCATTCATCACGGTGAATCTCGCGCTGGCCGCCCTTTTTGAGGGCCTGGTGTTCACCTACGCTGTGATGAAACACGAGGTCCTCGGCATCGATGAACGCTTGAGGAAAACGTTCACTACGGCTTTGTTTGCTGGTTTGGGAGCCATCTCGCTCCTGGTGGCCACCGAACTGATGGAGAACGCGGCAGGCGTTGGCTGGCTTGGTGGTGTCTTGATTGGCATCCCCTTGATTGTCCTTCGGAAACCAATTTTTGAGACCTTCTCGAAAATCTCTATGTCGATCATGCCAGAGGCCCACACCGGGAACGAATTGGCATATCTTGAGGCCTTTTCCATCGCCATGGATGACCTGATCGTAACCGATGATGAGAGGAAGATGCTGAAAATCCAGGCACGCACGTTGGGACTGGACGAGGAACGTGTCGATTACCTTGAGGCCTATTTCATGTCCACATTGGAAGAGGAGTAGCGCGGTCCTCTGTAGCATTCCAGACATCGAAGTCGCCGTTGAAATCGACCGGCCATTCTGAACCTTGATTCACGAAAAGATCGGTTCGAGGAGTGTACCCACAAGGAACATTGCAAGCATGCTGCCGATCAGGAAGCCCAATGCGATGGAGGACATGACCGGCTGTTGGCCTTCAGCTTTGTTTCTGTGCGCCACCCATCCCATTGCGGCGAGACCGATGAGTGTGATGAGGTTGAGGAAGAAGACCGCGGGGAAATTCCAGTCGTCATCGCCGCACCAAATGTAGCACGGTTCTCCGAGGGTCGCGTACAAACCCGACCAAAACAGNGGTGGAAAGACCAGCGCCACAAGGAAGTGAGGCTTGATGGTTTTCCGTTGGATGCCTTGCTGAATTCGCCGACCACCTAAGACGGTGAAACTCATCGCAAGGCACGTGAACACAATGGCGTTGATGCCGAGTTCAAACGCCATTGTGTTGACCGCCCTCTGAACCGGGTTTCCAGATTCGCCTGCGGTCACTTGGGCCCTGCGGATGAGGGTCTCCATGTAGTCCACACCGTCTGCTGTCAGGCATTCACCAATCACGTCACCTGCCACCTCCGTCCCGTTTTCGTACACCACCCAATCAAAGAGCAACAGTCCGTTTTCGTCCAACGTTGAAACGTCCACGTTAAACCTGGATTGTTCTNCATCATAACCAGTGTATGTGGAACTCTGGTAGGAACGTTCCATCAGCGTGGACGTTGTCCAATGATTCCGGTCGAAATCGTACTGGTGGACACGAATTTCTGCGTCCCACTTTGCCCGTGGGTTTTGGTTTCCAATGATGGAGGGGTAAATCACCGTCTCGAAGGAATCCGTCGGGCACCGCTGATCCTCCCACATGTCTGACGGGACCGCGTTGAGGTCGTCATTCCAACCGTCCCATTCCCAATGGATGTAATCGCCGCTCTGCAAACCTACATCGTGGTTGGACAGCAACTTTGCCCTCTGGAGGTTGCTGGCTTGGAAAAGCTCCGCGTACGTGCTGCTGAACTGTGCTTCGCAAATCGTGACCTCTTGCGTTGGAACAGTGTACCAACGCCATTGCATTTCTCCATACCTCGGCGTAGTGGTGCAGGCAGACAAGGGGTGGGGCGTGAAATGCCCGACCCAGCCGCTGGATGGTACCATGGTGGGCATGGCAAAACAGTACCTGTTGGTCTCTTTCACCCATGCTGTATCCTGACAGAGGGACGGATCGAAGGCGAGGTAGCCGTGCCAATCCGTCACATGCCACGCACCGACCTGATGGGTGGAGGTCACCGTTACCGTCGAACAATTCGGACAGGTCGTCTTGTTGTCGCCGTACCCCACGATCTTTGCCCCAAGCGTGTGCACATGCTGCCCTTCAGGTAGCGGGTTGCTCCTCGAATCGCTGTAAAGGACCCAGTCGAAGGTGATGTTTTCCCCTTGCTGCAAGGTGTATTCTGGGTCCCATTGGCCGGTCTCGCATTGGAGTGCAGCGATCGAAAAGTACCATGAAATCGGGGGAGGGTAGTACCAGTTGAGATCCGGAGCCATCCAGCATATCTCCAAAGTAGGGTCGAACACTTCAACCGCGTCTGGCGATTGTGCAGCCACGGTGATGTTGAACGCGTAGGGATTCGATAACCAGCAATGCAAGCGTTTGACCACGTCACCCGANGGCATGTCAGGTCGCCATTCCGGTGATCCCTCCACTGGGTATTGGGAATCGCCCCGTTGCACCCAATCGCCTATCTCAGCAGGTCTTTCGTCACAATCGAAATCGGACCATTCAANCACGGCCGTGCCGTTAAGCGTGTCAGACGTATTCATCGATGGGTCTTCTTGGGCGGATTCATTCCCGTTTGATGCGCTGCTTTCGCTTGNCGGATCACCCTCTGCAGGCGATGCAGCNGTTGTGGTCGNACCGGCCANTATGCAAAGGAGGAACATGGCGACGACTGCGACGCCTTGGTGAACCTCTCGGCGAGGGCCGCCCATGCAAAATCTATCTCATTCCGATGTTTCAGGTTTTGGCCTAAACAGAGTCGGGGAAGGTCAGGACGACTTTCCCGCATTCACCGCCGCTGGACAAGGCCATGCCTTGCTTGAATTCCGTAACGGGCAAGGTGTGCGTGACGACCTTGGCCACGTCAATGACTCCATCTTCGAGCAAGGCATGCATGTGGTCCCACGTGCTCCACATTTTCCGTCCATTGATGCCCTTGAGGTGCAAGTAGCGGAAGACGACCTCGTTCATTGGTACCTCAGGCATGGTTTCGCCGTACACCGAGAGCACGTTGACGAATCCGCCTATGCGCGTTGATCTGATGGCATTGGCGAGCGCGGTTGCGGCTCCTGAAAATTCGCAAGAATTGTCCACGCCTCTTCCTTCGGTGGCGGCCAAAATTTCAGCCACCACGTCGTGTTCTTTCCCAAGAACAACATCGGCCCCGAGTTCTTTGGCCATCTGCATCCGGTAACGGTTGTCCCAGTCGACGGCGATCACCTTGGTCGCTCCCATCGCCTTTGCAGCGTTGACCGCGAAGAGGCCGATGGGGCCGAGGCCGTGCACCGCGACGGTTGCGCCCTCGACGGGCCCGCCGGTCAGCGTGTGAATGGCGTTGCCCAGCGGATCCAGAATGGAGGCGTGTTCCGGCAGAAGCCCCTTCGGAACGGGCCGTGCGTTCACGGCTGGGACCACGAAGTATGGTGCGAATGCGCCATGGCCATGAACACCGAAGATACTCCCGTTTTCGCACACGTGGGCGTTGCCTTCCAGACAACGGGGGCAGGTCCAGCACGCAAGGTGGCATTCGATGGCCACCAAGTCGCCAACCTGCCGGTCCTCCACGCCAAGGCCAAGGGCGACGATTTCACCGCTGGTCTCGTGGCCGGTCACGGTCCCAAGNGGAACGTTCTCGCGGCTCCAATCGTCCCATTTCCAGATGTGCAGGTCGGTGCCGCAGATGCTCGTCGCCTTGGTTTTCACCAGCACTTCGCCCTCGCCAGGGGTTGGAATTGGGTGATTGACCAAGTCAAATCCGTCGGTTTCGTCGCGGACCTTGGTCCACGCTGCCATCGTGCCTTGTGCTCCCACGGGGGAGGCTTAGGCCCACGACCCTTGAGGTTTGACCTGCGCGGTTCACGCGGAAATCCACGAGTATCGGCGCGCTCCTTCGAGGTCGCTTTCNTCTTCTTCCGAGCGAACGAATTCCCCGTTCGGGGGGACAACGGAGTCCTCTCGAACGCCTTTGTGGAGTTCTTCGTAGACCACGGCGTCGATGGCCACACGGCCAGCCAGACGCTCGAACAAGTTCCATCGGGACACAACTTCGCGCCAGTTTGGGCTCACCACGCCCTCGAACACCTTCGCCTTGGCCCCGGAGCCGTAGCCACAAAGCCCGAAGCGAACGCCGTCGAGGTTGGTGTTGTCTTCCAAGTCCGATTCAAACGTGGACATCAGAGCGAGGAAGATGCTTCCAGTGTATTGGTTTCCAATCAGGCTGCTGGCGCGCTGTCCCTTCTCAATTCGGTCTCGGTGGAAGGCGACGTATGCCTCGGTTTTCGAGATGGCCCGGCGGTATTGATCCATGGCCTTCTCCCACGCAGCTTCGTCTTGATTCTCTTCGCGTTCGGGGGGTTTTCCAACGATCGCTTCCACGTCGTCCCACATAGCGGTGCCCTCGCGGTCTCGGTGNAACACGGCGGGGAACATACGCTTGGCTTGGAACGCNTAGGGAAGATGCATGATGATCCGCTCCCATTGCTCTGTGAAACGGGCGTCCTCGTCGTGCGTGTAGCGGCCGGTCCGGGCTGCACGCCTCTGGAAGTCCGTGAAAGCATCACGGACAGCGTTTTGGTAACAGCGGTTGGAGTATTGGCCGTCGAACACGGGCTCGTCTCGATGGATGCTGATGCGCTCTTCGCCNTGGGCGAAGATGCCGAGCCTGCGCAGGGCCGANCCNGGCAANTGGCGGACCATNCGNTCNAGGATGCCTTCNTTCAGGTTCGCGCCGGTTTCCCGNGCCAAATCAAGCACGTCACCCATGACGGCNCTGAGNCTNATCTCTCGGCGCGGCTTGAAGAAATCGTGTGCAGGGCTGGTNGAGATNCCCCAGCANTCNGGAATNACGAGCANGCGNGGGTTNCGGCGGATGAGCAAGTGCGCCNCCNCCGGCNCCNTGNGTGTATTCNCCAGGNGANCCNAGNTCGTACTTCGCGTTGTCAGCNTACACGACAATNCCGATTCGCTCGTCNTCGTCTGTGCTGCGGGCACACCAGTCCAAGGTGGTGTGCAGGGCGTCCACGGCNCCAATGCACGCGAAGGTCATNTCGACCACGTCGCAGTTNTGGAAACAGTCCACNCCGTAGCGTGCAGCGTAACGTTGCGTGAGCATGTCCACGATGTAGGTGGCCGTGGGCTTGGCGCCGTCGAGGGCGGATTCGGTCCCGAGGTACAGGCGACCGATGCCTCGCGGGTCGAGACCGTTGCGGTCAATCAGCCGCATGACGGCCATGGCGCCCATGGTCGCCGTGTCTTCATGGACGTCTGGAATCGCCATGGCTGAAAGGCCCAGGCCCTTGTTCAGTTTGTCGTAGTCTGCTTCGCGCAGTTCAGCGAATTCGCGCATGTCCAAATACAGACGCGGAACGTGAATGGCGAGGTCGTCGATGCCGACGGACATGGCTTCTTCCTTGGAAGTCACAGGCGCCGGGCAGTCGGACGGCATTTTAACGCTCGTGTGGATTCAAGGTGGATTTCGACGGTTGGAGGAGGAGCCCCAATCAGTCGTCCTGACCGCCCATGGCGTCCAATTGCGCCTGAATGTCGTCCGGAATC
>PBMM01000020.1 GCA_002723635.1 Methanobacteriota archaeon
AGTCGGAGCGACGCATCTTCTGACCGGTGAAAACCTTGGGCAGGTGTCCAGCCAAACGCTGGGGAACCTCGGTGCCGTTGAGGAGGTCACCGACCTTGGTGTGCTGCGCCCTCTGCTCGGGTTCGACAAGTCCGCCATCACCGACATGGCTCGGGCTTTGGGCACGTATGAGTTGAGCATTGGACCCGAGGTGTGCGACGCGTTGGGCCCAAAGCACACGACCACCGTGGGCAACCGTGAGTGGTTAGAGCGAAGCGAGGCCCGCGTGGGCGGTTTGGAGGCACTTGCCGCGCAGGCGTGGGCCTCTCGGACCACCGTGTCCCTCTGAGGCAGAAAAGAGCACCCTCACGGGGATTCTTTTAGGGAGGCTTGGCGTCGCGGAAGTCGTCGGTGTCGCCATGAATGCAAATGCCCCCCGTCGCCTGCCAGCCTTGCTGATGATGGCGATGCTTCTCCTTGTGCCGCTCGCCTCTTCCATCAGCGTCACCTCCTTCACCGGAGGCGACGCCGAAGCGACCGTCGACGTTCGTGACCCTGCGACGTGGATGGACCTTGATGACGCATCCGTGACGCTCCCGGTGGGCGAGACGGTGACGTCGGCTTCCATGACCGTTGGAACGGCCATGGCGGAACACGACGCCTTCGTGAGGATCGACACCGAGACCCTCCCGAAGACATGGAGCCCCGACGCCAACGGTCAGTTGACCTCCTTTTCAACAAAGTCCTCGTTCAAGTTTGAGGAAGGCTCCTCAGCAACTCCGGTCCGTTTGACCTCCAACGGTTTCCTGAGCGATTTTGAGGGCACGACCAAGAACTTCACCGATGGCACGCAGCCGCCCATGAGCCCGATGTCTTGGAGCCACGGCAGCGTTTCGACTTCATTGGGCATCCTGCCTGCAGGCTGCAAGTCAGGAGAAATGTGCTGGGGCACCAATCCCTTTGACGACGATTACCGCGACGACAACAACGGCAACGACTTCGACAGCAAACTCCTCTCCCCCGCCATCTTCGTCGACCCGGCCCTTGGCGGCACCACCTTCCGCTTCTCGTCCTTCCACGCGTTGCACTACCTCGAACAGGGCATGAGCGGCGCTCAGAAGTATTACCGCGACTGTGCTTACATCGAAATCCGAGAGCGAAACGACGAATTCTTCCCGCCCGACACCAGCGGCCCCAACGGCTTCGATTACATCTCCATCGACCAAGCCAACTCCAGCAACATCGGCTTTGGCAACGGCTTGTACACCAAAGGAAACAACCAGGGTCAAATCCAGAGCGGTTGCCAAGGCGTTGGCAGCAGCCAGTCGGCCCTTGGTGGGACCTCGGTCACGACCAACAACCCAAGCGGTTGGGCGGACATCGCCATCGATTTATCGGACTACGTGGGTCAGTGGGTTCAACTTCGCTTCGTGATGGAACACAACATCAACGGTGGCAACGGCAACACGCCGACCAACTATACCATGCCAGGCTGGTACATCGACAACGTGCGCTTGGGTCAACTTTTGCCCGCGAACGGCTGGATGAAGGTTCGAGGCTTCTTGCCCTCTGTGAACGGGGGCGATCCTCAGCCCAACGGGTACGGTCTGCTGAACATCGAAGCGGAAACCACGGAAACGGGTACCCTCGCTGTCGACGTCTACAACACCCAAACCGGGGTGCTTGTCAACGACCTCAACGGCAACCCCATGTCTGGTTTGACTGGCGACATCATCGAACTGTGGGACATCGACGCGAACGTCCACAAGTCGCTTGACTTCGTGTTCAATTACGACTCTGGACCAGATCGGTTGTCCACCGCCGTCCTGCACGGTTTCAACATCGGAACCCGCATTGGCACAGGATTCAACCAAACGGACCTCTCCAATCCGGAAATTTATGGCGGCGCCTGGAATTCCCAAGCTGGTCCCTACGCGTACCAACCCACGCTCGTTGACACCGGTTTCACGCCAGCCATTGAGCGCATCAACTTCGAGCATCCCATCACGGCGGTCATGCCGACGGTGAACCGCGAGTGTTCCGAATCGCCCGACATCCAACTTTCCACGCCTGAGTTGGAACTCCCCGAATCCGTTGTCGTGGGACAGTGGAACGAGCTGAGTCAGCCAATGTTCGGGTTCGAGGCCTTGGTGGGCTTCAACTTCGACCCGGCGAACAATTTCTTCGATTGCCGGGTCTCTGAGATCTGGTTTGATCTTCGTTTTGGCCACCACGCAAACAACGTGCGCGTGGACATCGCCAACGACGGTGACATTGACTGGGGCTTTGACCAGCCCGGCTTTGGTGCCCTAGGACGGCAGACGATGTTCTACAACGCCAAGGTCGGCGATGTGCACACCGGCGTGGACAGCAAGGTCATGACGCTGAATTTGGCTGCACAAGCAATCGGTGGCGGCTTCGTATTGCCGTACGGCGCGACCGTCACGGCAGCCGACATCGTGTTTGATCAGAACACCATCTTTTCGACCACCGACCAAGGCGAAGGCTTCGACCTCAGCCTCTCCGTTGGCGGTTTGACCGAAGACCTCGGCCCGATGCCAAACGCGAGCCGCATCATGCTTGAGATCGGCGGCACTCCGCTCGGGCTTGCAGACGCCATCAATAGCCTGCTTTCCAACCCGCAAGTGCCGTTTGCGTTCGAAGACGACTACGGCAACCAGTGGGTCTCTTTCCGCTTTGAATTGGAGAGCCTCAACGCGTCCACAGGCGCTTCGCTTGTGGTTCGCGACCTCGACATCCTGTACGATTGGGAGCGCACCTTTGACGAAAACGACGGGTTTGACCGTGAGTTGAACCAAGGCGTGGCGCTGGCTCAAGGGACAGGCACGGCGGACATTCCGTTTGCTGTCCACACCAGCAATGGTGGAGCGGTCCGGTTTGCGGACCTGAGCATCACCACGGCCGCGGGCTATGACAGCACCATGACCGTGACGGGCAACCCGGTGGGCCTCTACCCCTCGGGAGAAATCTACGAAGTGACCACAACCCACGCAGTGAACGGCGCAACCGGCACCACTCTCGCTGAAGCGGTGCTCTTGATCGAATCCGCCACCGGCTCGGTGGAAGTAGCGTGGTCAGAAGTGACCGGCTTCGAGAAGCGTGCCGACCCCGGCAACTACCTCACCCTTGAGACCTCCACGGTGGTTGACATGACCAGCCCAGTGGGCAAGGACATCACCTGGCGCTTCCGCATCAACCCGACGTGGGAAGACGCGGAAACGGTGCGAGCGTACGCCTTTTCTGTCGGCGCCAACGGCGTTGACGGGCTCCCCGCTGCAGTGCTCTTTGACCCCACGGAAGGCAACGCCATCGAGAACGATGCAGGCCTCCTCAGCATGCAGGTGCTGAACGCCAACGACGAGGTGCAAGACCTCGACGATGCCGTGTCCACGCGCTACATGACCATCGACCTCAGCGTCCGCCTCCAAGACCTCGACGTGGCCCCTGATCCGTCCGCCTACAACCTGGTGCTTGAGCAGCAGACCATCGACAACATCGACGGCAACATCACCCTCGGTTGGACCGAAATCGACAACATCAGCGGACCCATTGGTGGCGACATCGCATGGCCCATCGACCTTGGTCTCGGCGCTGCTGGCGACGAAGTCCTTCGCGTCCGAATGGTCGGATACGAAGGCGGAGATACGCTGTGTCCAGCCGCGGAGTACCGGCCCGATGATGACTGTGCCGTGCCGTTCAACCTCTCCATCGACACCTACGAGCCGAACCTCCTTTCGATGTCGGTCTTCCTCGGAGGGGCGGATTTGCCCGAGAATTGGCGCCGCGTCTACGACGACACGTGGGTGATTCCTTCGGCCAACCAGCAGATGCGCCTCATCGCGCAGGACTTGCCCTCGCCTCCCGAAACCATGACCATGCACCTTTGGGTGGAGTATGAGCACGACACCGACGGGGACGGCGAAGCCGACCCGCAGGAGTACACCATGGTGACCCTGAACAGTGACGGTGGTGCTCCGAACGCGTCGTACATGGCGCAGTTCAACGACCAAGCCAACCTCGGTCGTGACCCAGTCGGCAAGGTCAGCGTTTGGATCGAAGGTTTCGACCTCGCAGGCAACTCCATCGACGGCGGTTCAGCCGGGTTCGAGAACGATTACATCACCTACGTGTCGATGAGTTCCTCCACCCCGGTCATCAACAACGTCTACATCGAGGACGCCGACGGTTTGCGCTTCCTCCGCTCCACGGACCCAGGCTACCAAGGCCTCCAGAACAAGACCGTCTACGCCGGCAACACCTACCACGTCATCGTCGAAGCACAAGACGGCAACGGATGGCGTGATCTTGACACCATCCGCGTGAACCTTGACGGTGCCTCATCCGAGGACATGGTGGTGACCTACCATCCACGGAACGGTACCGCATGGACCACCTCGCCTTACCTGACCATCGTGGACGACGACGAGTTGTCACCCAGCCTCCGCCGCATGGACGGCGGCGCCATCGTCGACCCCTTCGAGAACAACTTCTACCTGGATTTGACCGTTCGCTTGGCGTGGGGCATTCCCGGCCACATTGGGGCCAGCACCCCGAAGGTCAGCGTTCAGGACTTTGACAACGTGGTGCAGAATTACCTCGGATTGTCCGGCCACCTCCAGGATTGGATGTACGCTGACGGCGTTCGCCTTGACTTCAGGGCCGACCCGAACGCGGGTATCATGGAGATTCCCTACATTTCCGACCAGACAGAACCCGTCACCAGCGACGTTCAGGTCGGTTTCGTTGGACCGGGTGACACCATCCGCTTCGAAGGCCGCTACGCCTACGTGTCAGGCTTGAGCAACGGTGTGTCCATCCAACCCGAGATCCCCCTCACGATGGAAATCACGCGTCAGGCAGCAGCCAAGGTCACTGAACCGGGCAAGGACTACATCCCCTTCGCAGGCGAAGTGTGGACAGAGACCTTCACCGGTGGCATGTTTGACTTCAACATCACCGCACCCCCGGTGACCAACGAATTCGTGTACACCTTCCGTTTGATCAACCTGCCAACCGGCGCAAACGACGTCACCGACGCCTATTGCGGTGATTTCGACGGCTACGGTTGCGCGGAGTTCACCCTCAAGGTGGACTTCAACGCCCCCAAGGTCGCCAGCAACAGCTGGGAATTGACCAAGGGAGGCACCGAAGATGCCCTCGGTGAAGAATTGCCCTCATCGGTCCTGCACTGCGTGGATGCGGTCGTGACCATCGAGGAGCCCGAGAAACTCCTGCAAGACGAAGTCGAGATTCGCTGGCAGTTCTACTCGGACCCAAGCACGGGCCTGACGTGGCCCGTCTACGGCCAAGCCTTCGGTGCTGGGCCGCTCTCGACGCAGGTCAACCTCGTCAAGGGTGTCGGTGAGTACTACGCTTCGGTGGACTGCATCGACTTGTGGCCCGACCCCGTTGAACCATCGGCCACCCAGATGGCCGGCGTCCGCGTCATCTTCTGGGTCTACGGCACCGATTCCGCAGGATCTTCCATCCTTGGCGGCGGTCCGACCTCCGAAGGCAACGTGGTTCCCATCAACGGCAACTCTGACGAGGCGACGTCGCAGTACAACCTGATCAACGAGGAAGCGGTGTTTGGCATTGGGACGGTCCGATTTGACCCCGCCCAACCTGAGGTCGGTCAGCAGATGAACCTCGAAGTCTACTTGCAGAACACNGGAAGCCTTGCGGGCACGGTGGACCTCCGCGTNATGGGCGTCTACGACGGCGTTGCCTCCCGAGAAACCGTGCACACTTCGCAAGAACTTGCGGTGGGCGCAACGGCATGGGAATCGATCACCCTCGAGTCCTTCCTGACCCCAACCACCGGTTTGTACTACCTCATCTACGACGACGTCACGGGTGAATTGCTCTACAATGGAAGCGACACTGCGGGCGGTCTCATCAACGTCAAGGTGGAAAGCGACAGCGGCCAAGACGGCGCGATGGCGCTCCTCCTTGTGGGCTTGGTGGGCGTCGTTGCGGTGCTGGCCACCCTNGTGATGGTGCTCCTCCGCCGTGGTGGCGGCTCAGACCTCGACGAAAACGAGGACGAGTACGATGACTACGATGACCAGAAGCAAGTGGTCAGCCTCCCGTCCAGCGCTCCAGCAGCTGACGTCAGCCCTCAGATGGCTGAAGCGATGAAGACTTTCCCGCAATGGAACCAAGAGCAAATTCAGGGCTACTTCGACCAAGGNTGGGACATTCCGTCGCTCCTTGAGTGGGTCAACAGCCAGGAGTGAAGCCGGCATGGGCGCGTCCCGTGGCTGGTCTACGGCCACATGGGAAGACCCAGATGGGGGTACNATCCTCCTGCACGGGACCTTCCCTACCGTCGTCTTGCCGCGAAGCCTGTGGCCTTCTCCAAAGGCATGGCAAGGTTTGGCGCTGCTTGACGACGCGGGCGCTCCTGATGCATGGAAGCAAGAGGAAGAGGACGAACGCGCCTCTCCTGGCGTGAACCTCGAAGCGGCTCAGTTTGGAATCGGACATGAAGCGCATTTGCTCGACGCTCTGACCAGCATCGAGGGGCCCTTGACCGGACGTTTCCCCGATCCTGAGCCGCTTCGGTTGTTTCGTGAATCACAACGCGCAGGACGCCCCGTGTTCTTCCTTGAGCCAAACCTTGACGACGATGCGTGGTCCGATCACCTTTCNTTAGAGGCCAAAGAACGCACGGATTGGCGACGTNTGGTGCGNAGAATCCGAAGCCGTCGTGCTTGGAAGAAAGCCCTCTCGGCCGCCGCAGAAGGCGTGACCTCAGGACCCGAAGACGGCATGGCGGAGGTCAAGGTGGCCACGCGAGCATGGTGGAGCATGTGGGACGCTGATCTGACCTTGCCCACGCGTANGTCTCGCGACGACCGTTTCGCAGCACGCGCACGAGGCGCGTTGGCCGCNGTGCGGGACGGGGGCGGGTCAACNNTGTTACTCGTGCTCGTTGAACCCCGTCTTGATGCGGTGCTCGGCGCTCTTGACCGTTCCACATTACCCGAGGTCATCGTTTCATATGACGACCTCCTCGCATCATCAGAGGAGGCCTGACATGAGCGAAGGAATCGACGTGCGCGTGGAAAACCGCCTCATTCGTTTCGTGCCCGCGAGTCCCGTGGATCAGGCCCGTGTCGAAGCGGACCTCGGAGGTGTACGTGCGGAGAACCTGGTCATCATCGCNCTGTCTCGNCCCTCGGCNACGGTCATCGTGGACGTTGAGGGCCGGCTTATCGTGCACGGCACGCACCGTGTGGAAGCAGCCCAAGCCGCAGCCAAGGAAATCCTNCTCCGATTGGGNGTTGAAGACGCGTCCTTGAGCATGGAATTTGGACCCATCATNGCCTCGTTCCAATACCGCCGTGNGGTNGACATTCACCGTTTGGCCGGNGANCTTGGCGCNGGGCAAGGGGANGTGGANGAGCGGCTTGGATGCGTNTGCATCAACGACGAGCGACACGGTTTGACCATTCATCTTTGGAGCAACGGCAAGGCGGTGGCCACCGAAGCCCGTCACCCCAACATGGTGGCGATGGCCGCGGTGCACTGGCGAACGCAGATCGAAAGCCGCCAAGCCTTCGTCAGCGNGGCCTGAGGATGTCCACCTACCAAGGTCCCGTGACGGACGACCATTTCCACCTGCGTCGCGACGGTCGTTGTTTGGATGCAGCACAGGATTTTGCTCGTGCTGGAGGCACGGATTTGGTGCTCGTGCACTGCCCGGATTTTGCCTCTCCGCCCATCGATGAAGCCGGTCACCGTGCAGCCTACGCCGACACCGTGGCGATGGCCCAGGAGGTCCGTGCGTCGGTTGGCCTAGGCGTTCGGGTGGTGCTCGGTCCTCATCCGGCGGCCTTCGCTCATCAATTTGAAGCGTGGTCTCTCGAAGGAGAAGCCGGTCACGCACGTGCGATTGAGGCGTACACCTCAAGCATTGACGCGGCCGTGTCGTTCATTGACGAAGGATTGGCCCACGCCGTTGGCGAGGTCGGGCGCCCACACTGGCCCGTGAGCGAAGACGTATGGGAACTCTCGAACGAATTGCTNGCGGAGACGATGCGTCGTGCAGGGCGCGAGGGCTTTGCGTTGCAACTTCACGTCGAAGGCGAGCAAGCCACGACGTATCCTGAAATCGCCGAGATGGCCGACCGTGAGGGCTGCCCTCGCGATCGCATCGTGCGCCACTACGCGCCTCCNGACATCAGTTCATCGGCCACGCATGGCCTCATNCCCAGCGTGCTTTGCGGAAAAGGGGCCCTCCCTGTGTTGCTTGAGACAATGGCTGAGGCTCGTCAAGGGTTTATGCTCGAGACGGACCATATGGACGATCCCGCACGCCCCGGCGCCGTGTTGGGGCCCAAGACGGTGCCAAAGCGCACGCGGCAGCTCAGTGAAGCCGGTGTCGACGATGAGGTCCTCTATCGGGCGCATGTGGACCTTCCCGACCGGTTGTATGGACCCTCAATCAGGGCCTGATGGGCGGCCCTTCTGGGCGTCATCTTCATTGCAGAGCCGCGTCACCCCCGGACCGATGACCCGTTCCTCCCGCGCCGTTGGGACCGTTGGGCTCCTTGTGCTGTCGCTCATGTTGGCGGCTGTTCCAAGCGCGCAAGCCCAACTTGGAATCGGTGTACAGATTTCGTGCGACGACGACCCNGAACTCAACGTTCGCCCCTCTGAAAACGCCGACGTCGACATTACCTGCACGGTNAAGAANACCGGTCAACTCGAATCCACCATCTCGGTAGAGTATGAGTGGCAAGACGACGATCCACGTGTGGACATGTCCCTCTCAGAAGATGAGTTCACGCTGGCCGCAGGGGCCGAAGAGGACTTCCAAGCCACCTTCTCTGGTTCACCTCGCATCGAAGCCGACCTTTCCCTTGATTTCGACATCGTCGCTTCCATCAGCTCTGTGATGGTGCTTCCTGTGGACCAACTGAATCAATCCGCAACCTATTCTGGTGAAGTGACGGTCGAGACCTTCGGCATGGTGGACTTGACATTGACCGACCGTTCAACACGAAACCTCGAGGTCAGCGAAGAGATTTCCATCGGNTTCACGTTGGGCAACGACGGCAACGCCGAAGACAAGATCGAGGTCAACATCGCGAACGTGGNTGAATTGGAATCCGCAGGATTCAGTTTCCCTGAGGGCAGTTTTGTGGCCGAGACCGTCATGGTCGAGGGCACTTCAGCTGAGCGCACCATCGTGTTGCGAACCCCGTCAGACGTTACCGAGGAAGTCCGCGTCCAGGTGGTGTTTGAAGCTACAAGCACCAACGATGCGACGGCCGACCCAATGCAATCCACGGTCACGGTGGTCGTTCAAGCAGCAGCCTCGAACGCAGCATTGGGCGGTGGATTGGAAGAACTCAGCCAAGACCAGATCCAACTTTACGGTGCGATTGGAGGCGGCGTCGTTGTTTTCTTCCTGCTCATCTTTGTCGTCGGGCGCCTCATTCGCAAGTCTGGTGGCCCGGAACTCGAAGAGGTCATGGAACTGGATGAGCCGGCAATGCCCATTCCCGCAGCTGCTCCAGTGGCTCAGGCGGCGCCTGTCGATGAATTCGATGGCATGTTTGACGANCTCGATGAGTTCGATTTTGACGACCTNTGACGGCGCNACCTGTTCGGGTCACGTCCCCCCATTTTTCACNCCCCNNAAGGGGGAATGGTCAAAGGCCGGTGTGCCNGGCTACACCGATGGAGGGTGTGCGTATGCTGGACCTCAATGGAAAGACCGCGTTCGTGTTTGGTGTGGCCAGCGAGGACTCCATCGCTTGGGCCATCTGCCAGCAACTTGCTGCCGCGGGCTGCACGCTGTACCTCGGCTACCAGAAGCGGTTCATGAGCCGCATCTTCAAACTCAAGGATCAGCTCCCAGCCATTGGTGGCTTCTATCCGCTTGATGTGGCGGAAGACGCTTCGACGAGGGAGTTCTTTGACGCCTTTGCAGCTGAGCATCCCGGCAAGAAAGCCGACATCCTGGTGCACGCCATTGGTTTCGCTCCGCGAACGTGCTTTGACCGGCCCATTCTCTTCGTTGAAGACGCCGACATCAACACCGCGATGACGATTTCTGCTAACAGCCTGCAGCGCTGCTTGAAGCACGCCCTGCCCTACCTCTCNGAAGGGTCCTCGACCATCACCCTCACCTACGCGGCCTCCACGCGGCACGTGCCATCGTACGGCATCATGAGCATGGCCAAAGCCGCCCTCGAGTGTTGGACGAGGGAATTGGCATGCCACCTTGGGCCCGAAGGCCATCGTGTGAACGCAATCTCCTCTGGGCCAATTCGCACCATTGCGGCTTCGGGCATCCCCGGATTCGACAACATCCTCGACCACGTGGCGGACAACGCGCCACTTCGACGAAACGTCACGCAATCGGACGTGGCGGGCACCACGTTGTGGTTGGCCAGTCCCCTTTCAGCTGGTGTGACAGGTCAAGTCATTCACGTGGATGCAGGGTATTCGATCACGATGGTGCCGGGGACCATCATGGAGTGAGGTGAGGAGATGACGATCACCACAGCAGACGGAAAAGAGGTCGGCGGGACCGACCAAGGTCCCTTCGAACCCATCGCCATCATCGGCTGCTCAGCACTGATGCCCGACGCCGACGACGCAACCGCCTTTTGGCAGAACATCATNGATTCACGCGTCAGCATTCGCGACCTTCCGGAGGGCCGCTGGCCAGGGCCAGTCGAGCAGTTTTGGGCCGAAGGNGGNCCAGGNGACGTCGAAGAAAACCGCACGTACGCCAAAATCGGTGCTTTCGTCGAGGNCTTCGAATTCAACTGGCGCCGCTGGCGGCAGCCNCCTGGCACGCTCCCCCAAATCGATCCCTGCCAACTTTGGGCCGTTGAAGTCGCCGCATCAGCCCTTGAGCACGCAGGGTATGGGGACGACGGACGGGAACTTGACCGAAGTCGCGTTGGCGTCGTNTTTGCAAACGCACTTGGCGGTGAAAACCGCAANGAATCAAACCAGCGCGTCTGGGCTGAACGCAACCGCGTNCTGGCCGTCGAAGCTGGCTTGCCCGAGTCCTCCAGCCAAGCCTTTGTTGATTCGATGGTCGAAGGCGCCCCAAAGGTGACCGAAGACACGATGCCCGGTGAACTGGCTAACGTGGTGTCCGGCCGTGTCGCCAACCTGCTCGACCTGCAAGGGCCCAACCACGCGATGGACGCAGCCTGCGCGTCTTCGCTCGCCGCGTTGCTCGATGCGTGCCGTTTACTGCATGCACGGCAAGTGGATGCGATGATCTGCGGCGCTTCGGACCGCACCATGGACCCAGCGACTTACGCAAAATTTAGCGCGATCGGAGCGCTCTCGCCGAGCCATTCCACGCCATTCGATGCGCGAGCCAACGGCTTCGTGATGGGTGAAGGAGCGGGTGCGTTGATGCTCAAACGCCTCAGCGACGCGGTCCGCGACGGCGACGAAGTGTTCGCCGTCATCCGCGGCATTGGGGGNTCTTCCGATGGAAGAGGAAAAGGCATCACGGCGCCGTCACAACGCGGCCAGATTCAGGCNATTGCACGCGCCTACAANCAAGCAGGCTACGCAGCATCCTCCGTTGAATTAGTCGAAGCCCACGGGACGTCAACCAAGGTTGGCGATGCCACGGAATTGTCCACCCTCGGGACCCTCTGGACAGGTCTTGAAGCAGGCGACAACGTCGCTGTGGGGTCCATCAAGAGCCAGATTGGGCACCTCAAGGCCGCGGCCGGCATGGCTGGATTGCTCAAAGTCACCATGGCATTGCATCATGCCACCATCCCCCCAAGCGCAGGATTCGAGACGCCGAACCCGACCGTTGATTGGTCGGACAACCCCTTCTTTGTGCCGACCGAGCCGATGGCTTGGGCTCAGCCAGACGGCCACCCGCGCCGCGCTGGAGTCAGCGCTTTCGGGTTCGGTGGCACCAACTTCCACGTGGCCCTCGAAGCATACGACCCAGAGCTGCACGCAGCAATGGGTGANACATGGGCCTCCCGCTGGGACGCCTACGTCGGAGGANCTGCGGCCCCTGCGGCGCCCTCCATCCTCGATGCTTCCGCCACGCCTTCTCTCGATCACGCCACGCTCAAAGCCGTGGAAGGTGGAGTCTTGCTCCTGTCCGGTGACAGCGTGGAGGCCGTCTCCAACCTGCTTGCAGGGCTTTCCGTCACTGGCACGACCTTCGACGAGGACCCGCGCGGACANCGCTTGTCAGCGGTCTTCCCCGAATGGTCCTCCTCGTTCGACTCGGGCGCATCGGTCCGACTTGCCGTAGTGGCGACCTCTTGGGCCGAGTTCGAGAAGCGCAAAGGTCTCGCCGCCTCGTCGCTTTCTGACCCGTCCCGTTGGGGCTTCCTTGCAGCGCAAGGCATCATGGTCACCGATAAACCAGCGATGCCACCACAAGCCAAAGTCGCCCACATGTATCCCGGNCAAGGCAGCCAATACGTTGGCATGACCCACGACCTCTGGAAGCGCTTCTCCGCCGTCCAAGACGTGTGGCGTCAAGCTGATGAGACGATGATCGAGGTACTTGACGGGGAGTCCCTCTCCTCGTTTGTGCTGCGAAGCAACCTCTCCAAAGACGAGGCCAAAGAGGCCGAAGAGAAGCTGAAGCGCACTGAATACACCCAGCCTGCGATGCTCACGGCCGATTTAGCCATCGAGCGCGCCCTCAACGATCACGGTCTCAAGCCAGACATGGTGGCCGGCCATTCGCTTGGAGAATACGCGGCCTTGATGTCAGCCGGCATCATGGACATGGACAACGCCCTTCGCGCCGCTGCCGCCCGTGGCACGGAGATGGGATCGGTGGAAATCGACGACCAAGGCCTGATGGCTTCGGTCAGTGCACCACTCGCGGACGTTGAACGCATCCTTGATGCGACCGACGGTTACGTGATTGCAGCCAACAAAAACTCACCAAAAATGACGGTCATCGCCGGCGAAACTGAGCCCGTCAAGGCCGCCATGTCGGCCTTTGAGGCCGAAAGTATGCCGTGCACCATCCTGCAGACCTCCCACGCTTTCCACTCAAAGATCGTCGCCCCGGCCAACGCTCCGTTGCGAGCGTTCCTCGAAGAATTGGATCTTCAATGGCCGACAATTCCCATCACTGCCAACGTTGACGGGACCTTCTACGCCATGGAAGGCGACAACGCCAAGGCCGCTGTCCTCGAGAAACTCGCTCCGCAAATGGCCTCCTCGGTGGAATGGACCGCTCAAATCGAAACGATGTCGGCTGCAGGTGCAGGCGCCTTTGTCGAGGTAGGGCCCAAGCGCGCCCTGACCGTGTTCGCCTCCCAGATCCTCGAGGGTCGCCCGCACCTCGCGGTGATGACAAACCATCCAAAACAGGGTGGCATCGCCAGTTTCCTTTCCGCGCTGGGCATGCTCGCCCTCGCCGGACGTGTGCCCACGCTCCCCGATCGCACAAGTGCTGCGTTGACCGAAGCCTTCCGTGCAGGACCTCTGGAAGCATGGAGCGCTGCTCCGATAAAGCCAACCCGCTCTTCGCAGGAGCACGAAGACCTACGGACCCGTTCGCGTCCTCTTCCGTCCACCGGCGCCGCTCCCGCAGCAGCACAGGCCGTAGCCGCTACCACGACCGTTGCTGCGCCTGCAGACCCGGCGGAAGCCATCGCAGCGTACGTCGGCGACCGACTAGCTGCGGTTTGCGGCTATCCGGCCCGTTTCTGCCGGGGGGCCGTCGACCTTCGCCTCGGTCTCGGTTTGGATGANGCCAAGGTGAGCGCCGTTGTCCAACGCCTGCGNAGCGAAGCTTCGCTTGATGCNGAGGTGGACATNNCGGCTGCACGGACGCCCGCTGAACTTGTTCGGGCCGTTCGCGTACCTCCCTCTGGATGGCGTCCGGCTGCTCCCGCCACGAGGCGCGTTGCGACCCAGGCTCCCGCTGGGGCTCCCGTGCACGACTCAATGTCGGACCGCCGTGCAAATCCATACGTGATCACGGGCGTTTCCCTCGGCCTGCCGGGTGGGGAGCGTGTGTTCGACGAAGACGTGTTTGAGCGTCTGATTCGAGGTGAAACCTGCATCGAAGAGGTCTCCGACGCGTACAAGCAGGCGCTCCTCGATCGAAACATCGTCCGCCTCGTCAAAGGCCGTGACGGCTCTGTTGACATGTCGCCAGCCGAAACGTTCGGAGACATCCCNCAATTGGCGGGTGTCGCCCACGCCTTCGACCTCGCGGAAGAATTCGGTGTCGATCCGAAGGCCGTTTTGGCATGGGACATCACCACACAACTCGCCGTGGCCTCAGGGCTTCTCGCCTTGCGGGATGCTGCCATCCCCCTCACACCCGAAGAGCAGATTGGCAAAGGCGGGCTTCGCCTGATTCGCGGATGGCAGGTCCCCCAGCATCAGCGTGAGCGAACTGGTGTGGTCTTCGCATCATGCTTCCCAGGCACCACCGCTTCCTTTGAGCACGCCAGGAACAACGGAGCGGACGCAGAGGGCCGGTTTGACCGGCGCTTCCTGTTCCAAGTCCTCAACATGGGTCACGCCCAATTCGCCCAACACACCGGTATCCGTGGTCCGAACTCGACCATCAACGTCGCATGTGCCTCCTCCACGGCTGCCTTCAGTATCGCTGAAGATTGGTTGGCCAATGACCGCGCAGACCGTGTGGTCATCATCTCGTCCGACAACGTGACCAGTCCAGAACTCTGGTCGTGGATNGGTGCAGGCTTCGCGGCCTCCGGGGCAGCGTCCTCCAGCAACGTCATCGAAGAAGCTGCCTTGCCCTTCGATCGCCGCCGTAACGGCTTGATTCTCGGAATGGGTGCTGCGGCCTTTGTCATTGAGCGGAACGCCGAGGCGGCCGAACGNGGCGTCCAACCGTATGCTGAACTCTTGGGGACCAGGATGGCCAACTCCGCCTTCCACGGCACCCGTTTGGACGTTGACCACGTGGCTCAGACCGTGGACAATTTCGTCGGCCAAATGGAGCAAACGTGGGGATTGGATCGGCATGCTATGGCCCCAAGCACCGTGTTCTTTTCCCACGAAACTTACACGCCCGCACGTGGCGGTTCAGCCCAGTCTGAGGTCAAAGCCCTTCGGACGACGTTCNGAGAAAGCACGGATAAGATNCTCATCGCGAACACGAAGGGATTCACGGGTCACCCCATGGGCGTCGGCATCGAGGATGCCAGCATGATTCACGGACTTCATCACCGTCGCTTCCCTCCAATTGCCAACCACAAGGAAGTGGACCCAGAATTGGGTAACCTCAACCTCAGCAAGGGTGGAACCACCGACGGCATCGAGTACGGCATCCGATTTGGGGCTGGTTTCGGTTCGCAAATCGCCCTGTCTTTGGTTCGTCGATGGCCGGTTGAAGGCGAGCGCGTCGACGGCCGGGCGGTCTTGGCATGGAACCGGCGCCTCGCCGGGACCAGCGATGTGGTGCTCCGCGTGCTTGACAACAAACTCGTGGCCTACGTGGACGGCGAGAACAACCTCCACGGTGGCGTTCAAGGCGAGGCTTGGGGTCCAAGTGAGCCCTTNGAAGGCATCANGGAAGAGCCAGAGGAGGCTCCAACGCCCCCTCCCGCGCAGGCACCCGCTGCACCTGCCGCACCAACGCCCACCACGGCACCCGTGAGCGACGACGAGGTCACCACAGCGATGATTGAAGTGGTCGTCGAGCACACCGGCTATCCTGCTGAATTCATCGAGATGGACCAGGACCTCGAAGGCGAACTTGGAATTGACACCGTCAAGCAAGCGGAAATCATGGCATCGTTGCGCGATAGGTTCTCCTTGCCGGTGGACGAGGATTTCGTGCTCTCCGACCATCCGACCCTCAACCACATGCTGGCGTACCTCACGCGCATGCAGGGCGGCGCTCCTGCCTCGACGAACGAAGCGCCTACGGTACCCGAGCCTCCAGTCCATGAGGCCGTTGAGCAACCCGCACCTGCACCTGCAGCGCCTGTGGAAACGCCGGCCTCGGCTCCGGTGGCAGAACCCGGAGAACTCGTGGACACCGTGGTCAGCGTCGTGGTCGAGCACACCGGTTACCCGGCCGATTTCATTGAATTGGATCAAGATCTGGAAGGAGAGCTTGGGATTGACACCGTCAAGCAGGCAGAGATCATGGCGGACATCCGCGCTCGTTTCTCCCTCCCCATCGACGAGGATTTCCTGCTCTCTGACCACCCCACTCTGAACCACATGGTGGCCTACATCCAACGAATGAAAGGCGGTGGAGGCGCACCGGTTGCTCCGCCAACGCAAGCACCTGCTGCGGCCAGCATAGAGCCGACACCCGCGCCCGCGCCTGAAGCCAAGCCCGCACTTGCCGCACCTCCTGCTTCGGAGGACGACGGTTCGATTGCAGCGCGTTTGGTCGAAGTGGTGGTTAAGCACACGGGGTACCCGGAAGATTTCATCGAACTCGATCAAGATCTCGAGGGTGAACTTGGGATTGACACCGTCAAGCAAGCGGAGATCATGGCCGATGTGCGCGCCATCTTTGACCTCCCTGTGGACGAGGATTTCCTGCTCTCTGACCACCCGACGCTCAACCATTTCGTGGGCTATGTCGCTAAATTCTCCTCTGGAGGAAGCGCCGCAACCACGCCTTCGGCACCAGAGGTCTCTGTTACCGAAGCGCCCAGCACGCCCGCGCCCACGTCTTCGGTTACGTCCGAAGGCTGCCGCCGTTGGCAGGTTGAAATCGAGCCTTGCGTAGGTGAAGACTCCCCGCTGAGCCTCAGTGGCCGGATGTTGGTCACCGAGGACGATTGGGGTCTTTCTGCCGCGGTTGCAGAACGGTTGTCTGCTCAAGGCTTCGACGTGGTCCACATCGGCCTCGAACCAGGTGCAAAATCGCACCGTGTTCAGGAAGAGGGTGACCGGCTCGTGCACCGTGTGGATCCAGGATCCTCAGAGCAAATGGACGCCTTTGTGGCGTCGCTTGGCGAGGAGCCGCTGGCTGGCCTGATTCACCTTGCTCCGCTGCGTTTGGCCAGCATGGCTTGGTCCGAGGAGTCAGGTCCCAGCCAACAGGTGATTATCGCAGGGCAAGCGTGGTTCGGTCTTCTCAAGGCCCTTGACCATCGGTTGGGCGAACTTGACGCTGGAGTCGTGGCTTCGGTCAGCGCCATGGACGGACGCCACGGAAACCGCGGCGATCGATTCAACCCACTGCAAGCCGCGGCCGCGGGCGTGACCAAATCCTACGCGCATGAACGCCCGTCGCTGCGTTGCCGCGCCTACGACCTTCATCCGGACATGCTTGTGGAGGCTGAATCCACCGCCACACGGTTGGTAGAAGACCTTCTGAGCGTGGGCGGTGAGGTCGAGATTGGCCTCGATCGTGCGGGCGAGCGTTGGACCTTGGTCTGTTTCGCAGAGGACTTGGTCGACGAGCAGAAACCCTTGGTGGAGACCGATGTTTGGCTCGTCTCCGGCGGTGGCTCTGGCGTCACTGCGGCGGCCGTCATCGGTGTTGCAGAAGCATCCAAGGACGCAGGGGCCTCGTTCCATCTCCTTGGACGAACGCCGCTCATGGATGTCACGGAAGGCTGGCTCGATTACGACGACGCGTCGCTCGAAGCAGAAAAGATGGCCCTCAGGGAGCGCATGATGGAAGCCTCCTCGTCTGGAAAGGTCACCATGGTTGAGTGGAACCGTGCGTGGGACCGCATGATGCGTTCACGTGACGTCCAGCAAACCATCGCCACCATTCAGGCGACTGGCAATCTGGCTCAGTACCATGCTGTGGACGTCACGAACACCAAGGCCTTGACCAAGATTGGAGCCAACCTTGGCCACGTTATCACCGGCGTGGTGCACGGGGCGGGTCTTGAGGAAAGCAAACTTGTGGCCGANAAAACCCACGAAGCCTTCGATCGCGTNGTGCGCGTCAAGGTCGACGGNTGGACGGCCCTCATGAGCGCCGTNCAAGCATCNGGNGCTCNGNANCCGNCNTTTGCNGCCTGCTTCACNTCGGTCGCCGGACGCTTNGGCAACGGCGGNCAAACCGATTACGCAGCAGCCAATTCCGTCCTTGACGCTGAGATGTCACGGCTGACGGCTAGCGGTGCATGCCGCGCCGTGGCCATCGGTTGGACCGGTTGGCGGGACGTGGGCATGGCGACACGGGGTTCGATTGAAGCGGTCTTTGAAGCTGCAGGCATCGAGACCCTCCCCGTCGATGTCGGCGTTGATTTGTTCGTCGGAGAAGCCTTGTCCGGTGGAAAGCGGCGTGTGCTGGGATGCGGAAGCCTTGGCGCAATGGACACCTATGCGGCCTTCCGCGAGGCACCGCTGAAGTTGCCTCCGGGCATGGCCGGACTCATCGCGGACCCTCAGCGCTTCCCCTTCATCGACAAGGTGGTGGCCTTTGAGGAGGATGAACGCATAGCCACACAGACAACGCTCTCCACCGCGCTTCACCCCTTCTTGGTAGACCACGCCATCGACGGTGTGCCTTACCACCCCGGTGTCATGGCCTTGGAGATGTTCGCTCAGAACGCCTTGTTGCTCAAACCCGAGACCGCGTTGGCAGGATTCAAGGACGTCACGTTTGGCCTTCCGGTCAAGATTATGCGAGACTCGATGACCGTCAGGGTCGAGTCGTCCGTTTCGTCCTCCACCGATGGCTTGCATGAAGTTCATTGCCGCTTGGTTTCCGACCTCATGTCCTCCAGTGGTGAAGTGTTCGGCGAGCGTGAACACCACAGTGCAGTGGTGCGCTTGGTGGACCGCGCTGAAGATTTGAGCGCGTTCTTCGCTGGAGAATTGGGAGCGATGCCCGACACGGGCCTGGCCCCAGCACCAGGTGATCTCTTGCATCATCCGTCCTTCATCTATCTCCGCTACTTCCACGGGCCCCGCTTCCAGAGCCACGGCGGCGTGCTCCGCGGCGTCCAGCAAGGCGAGCACCTTGGTGTGGACGGTTTGGCGCTGATGCGTCACCAACTGCCTGCTAAGGACCAATTCGCCATCGAGTCCGATGGGGCTTCTGTGCTGCTGGAGGCGCTTCCGATGCTCATCGAAGCTGGCTTCCAGAACGCCGGTTTGGTCGCAATGGAATCCGAGGGATTGAGCAGCCTCCCTGTGGGCATCGAATGGTCCACCATGCTCCGCGTCCCAGACGAAGGCGAATCGCTCCGAATGCGTTCGTTGTGCACCGGGAAAGAGGATGGAGGGATCACCGTCCACGATGTGGTCATCTTCGGTGAAGAGGACGACCCTGTGCTGGCCCTCCGTGGTCTGCGCCTCAAGGGCATGGCTCCGGTCCCGGAGGACTTGACCGTCTCCATTGAGCGGTGATGCAGATGCTCAAGGTTGAGCCGGTGTGGTCCGGCTTTTCAGCGCCTTCTCACCACGTTCATCTCGCCGCGCTCCCCGGTGCCCTTCCCGGAGAAGACGACCCCTTGCCTCCTTTGGTGGACACGAGCGAATGGTCGACCTTCAAAACCGATAAACGCAGAAAGGAGCATCTCGGTGGACGTCTTTTGCTCGGTGCTGCAATAGAAGGATGGTGGAGGGAGCGTGGCTTCGTTGGCCGAACCGACGAACTCGATGTGGTGCGTGACGAGCATCGTGCGCCGTACCTTCGNTGGCGGCCGGGCGTATGGCGTCANGCNCCACTCCCCGGNGTNTCGATTGGGCACAGCGANGGGCGTGCTGTGGTGGGTTTGGTCGACGGCAANTGGAGCATTGGCGTGGANGCCGAACCNNTNGNCCGCCAGATCGCCGAAGCCGCATGGGACATGTTTGCCTCGGCCGANGAACGGTCCACNTTTGCAGGNCANCACNGTGCTGCNNTGNGGGCNTGGGTCACCAAGGAAGCGATACAGAAGGCGTTNGGGTTGGGCATGCACCTCAACCCTCGNCANATTGTGNNCGANGGCTCNCGATTNGTTCACCACGGCTCAGTGGTGCATGTGAGCCACACCGAAGTGGACGGCATGCTGGTCTGTGTGGCCTTGGCGCCTGCTCGTGCACCCCCGTCAACCCCGGAAGATGACGTGCTTGATGCCACGCGAACGGCAATGGAGGCCGACCCACAATGGGGCGTTGGATGCAAGACTACACGGCAGTTGGCGTGATCAACCAACGTTCCTGATCTCCGGCGTTTGGTCGGCGAAGAGGAATTCAAGCAAAGCCGCCCACATCACGAACTCGATGCTCTCCTCGAGTTTGTCTTGGCCTCCTACGACGTCAATCATGTTCTCCAACGTGTCCGAAGGCGAGTGGTAGGCGTCGTAGTCGTCGTCGTAGGCTCCGAGGTGGAAGATGGTTTGAGCACCGAGATCGCGGAAGGTGACGTGGTCCGAGCGGCCAAAGGTGTCCTCGTGAACGTCCATGACCAGATCCGCATGGTCGTCCCAATGCTGGTCGCAACCGGCCCCGTAGGTGCCGTCAATGCGGAGGTCCATGGGCGCCTTGAGCACGTTTCTATGCACGTGGTCGAGGATACTGGTGATGGCGACGTCCTGTTCNTCAGGATCGATGTCAGGACCGGACCAAGCGTGGTANGGGTAAGGCTCACCGGTGGGCTTGTACGCTGGCCATGAAATGCCCATCATGTCCATGTTGATGTAGAACCGAAGCTCCTTGTCTTGTGGAAGGCAGTAGCCACANTTGTTGTTGGCGAATGCATTCGAGCCNCGCAATCCTTCTTCTTCAGAGGACCACAGCGCNAGGAAGGTGTCGCATTCAACCTCAAGCTCAGCGAGCACCCTTGCATAGAGCATCATCGAGACCGTCCCTGCAGTGTTGTCGTAGGCTCCTTCATGGGTGCCGCCACCNGGGGGTCCACCGGGTGGAGCGATGTCCATGTGGCCTCCCATGCCTTGGACGCAGGAGTCGTCACGGCCGTCTTTCCACGCAATGACGTTCAATGATTCAGGCTGGCTCGGGTTAAGGTGGTCGGTCACACGGAGCATGTAGGTGCGGTAACCAAGGCTTTCGAAGTGGCCTTGGAAGTAGGCTGCNCCNCGTTCGTATGCNGGGTTGCCNGCNCCCATCCANCGGTCNTTGTATCCTCCACATTCTGCGGANGGNCGGCCGTCGACCACGGGATCGCANGTGATGTAATCCATCTTTTCGAACCATTCTTGNCCGTTCACNATNGGTGTNCCGTTCTCAANGGGCAACTCAAACACCGTNTTGCGACCGTTTTGGTCGTAAATCGTCAATTCGACGGCTTCCGTGTAAGGTGTGGTCAGAAGGCGGATGGCCTGCCGGTCGCCATCGACCGGTACAGAACTGTCGAGGTCCATTGAGCCATTGACGAACAGAAGAACATCGTGGGCTGGGGCGGAGAGACGCAGTCCNTCGCCAACCAANAGCAGGTCGTGCCATTCACCGAGGCGGACAACAGCGTCGGTGGCCGGAAGTCCGTCGATGGTCAAGATCGCGTCCGCGTCGATGACCTCTTCTNCCGGGGTTCCGCCGATGCAGCCNGACATTGGAGCCAGCATCATGAGCGCCATCAGCATGAGCGCGGAATACATCTTCGCCGCCATGGGAACAGTTTGCGGTCTGTGGCCCGGTTCCTAAGGACTTCGCCATGTCGCTTGGCCGGCCGATGACCTCAAGACGGGAGGTCACTACGGCGGGTCACTACGCCTGCGGATATGGTGAAGTGGTTATCATCTGAGGTTTCCAACCTTATGTCGTGGGTTCGACTCCCGCTATCCGCACTCATGCGCCCATCGACGGCGTTGCTTTGCCGTGTGTGAAAACGGTCATGATCTCGGGGGTTGCTGAGTTAATCCNGGAATGCCTTGTGGCGGTGGCGGGGAGGCGGACATCGGCGGCGCCGTACGGCGTCGTTCCACCAAAGCCATGGCGAGCGCTTCCCGCTCTTCCTGCCATCGAGCGCTCCTGCGTCGGCCTTGGATGAGCATTCCCAACAACAGAACGATGAGCAGGACCTGNCCGAGAGCGACTTGGCCGCGTTCATCATCAACCCACCATGAGACGTCCGTCCAGGCGGTTTGTGTTGGTGCATCGACTTCCGTCAACCGGCTGTCGACGACTTCCAAGTTGAGCGTCACGTCGTCCATTGCGGCGTTGCTTCCCGGTTCGGTGACGGTCACAATCAGTTCGATTGGCACCGCACGCACCACTTCAGTTTCAAACCAGAGCGAAGCATTGTCTGCTTCAGGATCGATGACCACCGTTTGGGAACGCGACCCACCAAAGAGATCGGAACCCCCGTCCCANGTGACCCGAGCGGTCACAGGGACGCTCATCGNGTGNGTCACAGTGCACGTNAAGGCAAATTTCGGACCCACGGCGAGGTCCACCTCGGGGTCGACCAGCGCACACTCAAGGCTCGCTTCAGCTACGTTCCTCGAGGCATCCTGAGGCCAATGGTCTGGGGATTCTGCNCCAATCTCGTTGTTGTCTCCGTACCCGTCCCCNTCGCTGTCAANCTGNTGGGTGGCAAGNTCGGGGAAATCGTCCTCCTCGTCGGCCCAACCGTCNGNGTCACGATCGGCACAGCCACGGGCGCTCGAATGGGTTGAGGTTCCTGCCTCATTGGGGCAATCGTCGGACATCGTGGACCCGCTTTGATCGGCGTAGCCGTCTCCGTCGCTGTCGGACCACACCATGTCGTCGACCGGCCAAGGATCGTTCAGATCGCTCTGTCCGTCCCCGTCGCTGTCCGGACAACCATACCGGTCCAACGTGGACGTCCCGGCCGCACCTGGGCAGGCGTCGGGTTGCTCGCCCGAAGCAAGGTCTCCGTATCCATCGTTGTCCGAGTCTCCAATCTGGCTGGGGTCGTTGGGGAACTCATCGCCTTCATCGGAGGCTCCGTCTCCATCAGCGTCCGGGCAGCCGAAGCGGTCCAAGGAGGAGTTGCCAGCCACGGTCGGACAGGCGTCAGGCTCCGTGCCGGTCGCGTTGTCTCCGTACCCGTCACCGTCTTGGTCTGCAAATTGGGAAGGATCGTTCGGGAAGGGGTCGGCGCCGTCGTCGAGGGTGACTTCACCAATGCCATTCACACCGACTTGAACCTCAGCCACGCCGTCTCCGTCTCCGTCTGGGCAACCCGTCACAGGGCTGGTGGAGGTTCCAGCGATGGCGGGGCATCCATCGCTCGGATCGTCGATGCCGTCACCGTCGGAGTCCGCGGTACGTGATGGGTCGTTGGGGAATGCATCGCCAAGGTCTGAGACACCGTCGTTGTCGTTGTCTGGACAGCCGAAACGGTCGATGGTGGACGTGCCGGATTCGCCGGGACAGGCATCAGGTTCGGGTCCAGTGGCGTTGTCGCCGTACCCGTCGCCGTCTTGATCGGCCCACTGCGAGGGCTGGTTTGGAAGCACGTCGATGCTGTCGTCCCAACCGTCACCGTCGGTGTCAGGGCAACCGTAGCGGTTCGCGGCGGTGGAATTTCCTTGCACGTAGGGGCAAGCATCGGGCATCGTCCCACCGGCGTTGTCGAAATAACCGTCCCCGTCCGTGTCGACCCATTGTGTCCCGTCGTTCGGAGCCTCGTCCTCGCTGTCAGACCATCCGTCGCCGTCCCCATCAGGGCAGCCGAGGGTGCCGTTTTGCCACGAGGTGCCGGCTTGGGTGGGACAATCGTCGGCGAGCGTACCGGTGGCGTTGTCGCCATAGCCGTCGCCGTCTTGGTCGGCCCACTGGGTACCGTCCATGACGAAGGCATCGGCTCCATCAGCCACCGTCCATACTCCGTCTGGGTCCGACCAACCATCGCTGTCTCGGTCAGGGCAACCTTGTCGGTCGAAGGAGGACGTTCCTGCAGCCGATGGGCACGCGTCATCGATGGTGTCGTCAAATCCGTCTCCATCGGTGTCCGCCCAACGCGAGGCATCGCTCGGGAAGGCATCAGCGCCGTTGATTTCTGTCCAGCTACCGTCAGGGTCCGAATAGCCGTCTCCGTCGCCGTCAGGGCAACCGTTGCGGTCGGTGGATGAACTGCCGGTCACGCCGGGGCATGCATCTCCTGCGGTTCCCGAAGGATTGTCGCCGTATCCGTCTCCGTCAGCGTCCACCCACTGTGTTGCGTCGGAGGGCCAAGCGTCGGCGCCTTGGGCCGTGGTCCACCCCGAGTCGGGGTCAGAGTAGCCGTCGCCGTCCGAGTCAGGACAACCAAAACGGTCGTCGGCTGACGTGCCGTAGGTCGCCGGACAGCCGTCGGGGTTTGCACCTGAGGCGTTGTCGCCGTACCCGTCTCCGTCTCCGTCCACCCATTGCGTTGACTCGAAGGGGAAGGCGTCGTCCACATCGGCCCATCCGTCCCCGTCGCCGTCTGGGCAACCGAGGCGGTTGGCTTCGGTGGAGGTCCCAGGAACAGTTGGGCACGCATCGGGCTGCGTTCCAGTGGCGTTGTCACCGTATCCATCCCCATCTTGATCGGCCCATTGTGTGGTGTCGTTCGGGAACGCGTCGGCGCCGTTGGCCACGGTAAAGCCCGTGTCAGGGTCTGAGTACGTGTCGCTGTCCGTATCAGGGCAGCCCAAACGGTCTGAGGTTGAGTCACCAAACTGTGTGGGGCAACCGTCTGGGTCGGTGGCAGGAGCAGGATTGTCGCCGTACCCGTCGCCGTCCGTGTCGCGCCATTGTGTGTCGTCGCCAAGGAAGGCATCAGCGCCGTCGCTGATGCTCCAAACGCTGCCGTTTGAGGAAGACGCGCCGGTTGGATCTGGGTCAGAGGCACCGTCGCCGTCTTCGTCGGCGCATCCGTTGCGGTCACGCCAAGAGGGCCCTTGGACCGTATCGCAGGCATCGCCACCTTGTTCCACGGTGTAGCCAACGCCGGGGTCCGACCACCCGTCTCCGTCGCTGTCGGTGCAACCGAAGCGGTCTTGCGTCGAATTTCCGGCAGTTGAGGTGCATCCATCCGGTTGGAATCCGGCTCCGTTGTCGCCGTATCCGTCGTAATCACCGTCGGCCCATTGCGTGGGGTCGGCAGGGAATGCGTCTGCACCGTTGGCTTGGGTCCAACTCGTGTCTTGATTGGAATACCCATCGTTGTCAGTGTCCGGACAGCCAACTCGGTCAACGGTGGACTGCCCGTAGGTGTTTGGGCAGTCGTCATCGTCATCCTCGATGCCGTCCAAATCCGCGTCTTGGGTGAGGTTGGTGAGCGCCCAGTCCTCGCTCAGGGTCATCGCAAACATCTGCGGTCCGCCTTGAGGCACGCTTGTGCCGATGACGTGAACTTCCCATGTGCCTTGGGCTGGTGAGGTGAAGGTCAGTCCGCGGAGGTTGTCGTTGTTGTTGGAGAGGTTGGTCCAAGTGCCGCTGGGGTCCTTCACTGCAAGGTCGAGGTCATTCACAAGGTGACTTGAGGCCGCAGGCGTGGACGCAGGATCGGTCCACGCCAGCATCACGCGGAAGTCATCCGCTCCGTTCGGGACGTTGAAACTCCAACCGCGCTCGTCGTTTGTGCTCACGCTTTCGTTGTCCACGAAGGAGGCGTTGATGGCGGTCCACATGTCCACTCGTCCCCAGCCTTCGTGGCCGTTTGGCGCGGTTTCGCCCGCCCCGTTGGTGGAAGAACTGTACTGCCCTTCCATGTCCGTGGACGAACTTGCAAGGATGGCCTTGACCAACGCAGAGGAGGGCTGAGTGTGTCCAAGGTTGTCGGACAAGTGCTGGATTAGCAGCGCAGTTGCACCTGCCGTCAGAGGTGTGGCCATGCTTGTGCCACCCATGTAGGTGTAGGATGTGTTGTAGGCGCCCCAGCCCGCGCTGGTGGTGTCACGAGATTTCGTGCTCAAAATCCACGCCCCTGGAGCAGAAACATCCGGCTTCAATCGACTGTCATCTGTGGGTCCACGGCTCGAAAACGCCGCCATTCCCTCGATGTTGTCGGCCATTTTGTCGCCGTTAACTGGGTTGGCCGGGTAGTCGCCAGGCCACCATCCGCCCCACGTCGCACTGACCGACGTGCGGTCGTTTTCAGTGGCACCGACGGTGATGACGTTCTTGGCGGTGCCCGGGGAAGACATGCTGTCAAGGTCCACTTCGCCGTCGCTGTTGCCATCGGTGCCCTCGTTTCCTGCCGCNAATAGGATGGCCATGTCCCAGAGGATGTGAGCGCTCGCGTCGGCTTGTGCGGACGACGTCGTGTATTGTCCGTTCACCGCAGATCCCCANGAGTTGGTGTGCACGCGCGATCCGTTGTCGTAGGCCGGCTCAAAGAGGTCGTAGAGGTTGTTGGGAATCCCGAGAAGGTAGCCGTCGGTGGTGCCGCTGATGGTGGCTTCCGTCTCAATCGCTTGGAAGTAGAGGCGCGCCTCTGGCGCAGCACCTTGGATGGCTCCGTTGCTGTGGGTGCCGTCGCCAAGCACAGAACCTGCCACGTGCGTCCCGTGGCCGGACCACTCGTCGGCGGCGCCGTCGTTGCAGGTGGNGAGGCTGTAGAACGAGCACGTTCCTGAGGGGACGCCAAAGGACACCACGTCGACGATGTGATCGGCAAAGTCAGGGTGCATGTTGGAATTGTTTACGCCGTTGTCCAAGCCCGTGTCGGCCACCGTCACGATGACTCCGGTCCCGTCAAGCCCTGTCCATCCGGCCGTGTTCGCGGCCATGTTGGCGCCCGATGAGACGCCGGTGACGTTCATGATGTGCCGTGCCTCATCGTTGAAATTGACGTACCAAGGCTTTGGCTCCACCCATTCAAGGGTCGGTTCGTGNAGGAGTTCAGNCAATCCTTCAGCCGTGAGGAGGAAGGTGACGAAACGTCCCGATTGGTCCAGAACCTCAACGCTTTGCGGCAAGGTTTCTGGCAAGCGCTCGCCCGACAGCATGGCGCTGGCCAGCACCGGGCCGTCATGGTCGATGAGGTCCTCGAGCAATCCCTCTTGCACGCGGTCGGAGGGTGCCAAGCGCTGNAGGCCACGTACGCCGAGGGCCTCGAGCTCAGCCGGGTCCAACCCACTGACATTACAGTGGAAGGCGGCAGGAGGAAGGAAGGAGCCACATTCAACCCCAGCATCTGCCAAATCTATCTCCCAAGTTGTGGGGACTGGCCAGGTCGTTCCAAGAACAAACCAACCGTCGAGCAGGCCACGTTCGCCGGTCCATTCAGCCCAATCGGATGGGGCCACAAGGGCGGACGTTCGGTGAGCGAGATCGACATGGCCTGCTTCGGTCGGTTCGAACCACCCTTCGGCGAGGTCTCCTTGGGGTTTCACGCCAAAAGCGTCGAGCAGGATGGGGTCAAGGTCCGTATCAATGACGCGTTCCGGCCCTTGGCTTGGCGTGGCCGTGGTCAAAGGTGCGAGCACTTGAATGAGCATCAGCGCGCTGAAGAGCAAGGCGCGTGCAGCGCGGTCGGTCATGGGTTCTGCTTTTGCTGAACCCTCATCAAGCATTGGTCGATTCTCTTAGCAAGAACACGAGCGTTGAAAGGCCATTTGCCGACCGCAAACCATGCAACGAGGCGGCGGCGTTGGCGACATGATGTCGCCGGAGGACATCAACGACCGCGTGTCCGTCATGGGCCGTCAGTTGTGGCGTGTGGTCCCCTATGCGCTCGCTTACCCGCGTCGTCTCGCAACCGGCATGCTCGCAAACGCGTTTGCCCGTGCTGCGGACCTCCTGCCGTTCATCGCCATCGGATGGGCGGTGGATCACTTCACCTCCAATACCATCGCTGGCTTGGGTCCAGTGGTCGATTTCGTCAGTGCCTTCGATCAACCAGCGCTGGGCTACGGATTGATCATTTTCGTTTCCTTTGTGATGTTGGCCGTGTTTCAGGGTATCTCGGAGTACTCATGGCAAACCCTCGGCTACAAGATTCAGCATGATCTACGCATGGACGCCACTCGTTCGCTGATCGCGATGGAAGCTTCCTACTACGATTTGCGGCAAACCGGGCAAATCATGTCCGTTCTTTCCTCGGACGTGAATCAGTTGGAAGACGTGGTGGCGGATTCCTCGACGTCGATTATCAGAATCGTGGTCACTTTTGGATTTGCGTTCCTCATTTTGCTGTCCATGTCGTGGAAATTGGCCGCCGTTATTTTCGGGCCACTGACCCTCATCATCCCTCTCGTCTATTGGTTCTCCACGCGCGTTCAGCGACGCTACAGGAAACAACGAGAATCCACCGGAGGCATCACTTCGGTCCTCGAGAACCTNATTTCAGGCATCGCCGTGGTTCAAGCCTACAATGCGCAATCTTGGGAGGCAGATCGCGTGCAGCGTGAGTCGGGGGAATACCGCGACCAAGCCATCGGCGCCAGCCAAGACCGCAACCGCTTCCTTCCTGGAATCTATGCCATCGCTGGTGTGGCCTTTGGCTTGCTCACCGTGGCAGGGGGACGTTTGGCCCAAGCCGGGGACATCAGCACGGGTGAGTTGGTGACCTTCTTGCTCATTTCCACCAGGATGACGATGCCGCTGTTCATCTTTGGTATCCTTGTAAATCAACTCCAGCGCGGCGAAGCCGCTGCCCGACGTGTCTTTGCCGCAGTGGACCTTGAACCGACCATCGTTGACGAGCCAGATGCCGTGGCCCTCGAAGGCGGCATCCACTCNGTGGAATTCCGTAACGTCACTTTCACCTATCCATCCACCACGCTTCCCGTCTTGTCCCGTATTTCCTTCAAAGTGACCGCCGGAGATTTCCTCGGCGTAATGGGCCACACCGGTGCGGGAAAAACCACCATTCTCAAGCTCTTGATGCGATATTATACCCCCGACGAAGGTGATGTGCTCATCAACGACCAACAGGTATCCTCCTTCACTTTGGATTCCGTTCGTGACGCCATTGGATTTGTGTCACAGGAACCCTTCCTCTTCCATGGCACGGTGGAGGATAACGTGCGCTACAACATTGAAACCGACGCGGCTGGCGTCGAGGTCGCGCTGAAAACCGCAGGGGCTTGGGATTTCGTCCAAGACCTTGAGCAGGGCTTGTCGACAATGGTTGGCGACCGAGGCAGCAAGTTGTCCGGGGGTCAGCGCGCGCGCATCAGTCTGGCACGGGCCGTTTTGAAGGAACCGAGTTTGCTCATCCTCGATGAAGCCAGCAGTGCTTTGGACGCTGAAACCGAACGCCGAATCCAAGAGAACCTCCTCGCCACCAACGCGCAGCGTGCGACCATCGCCGTGGCGCACCGTCTTTCCACAATCCGCAACGCCGACGAGATTCTCGCGATGGTCGACGGGGCCATCGTCGAGCGCGGAAAGCATGATCACTTGCTGGACGTGAACGGAATTTACGCCAGCCAATGGACGATTCAAACCGGAGATATGGGTGCGTCAGTCACCTCTGATTCCGAAGAATAATCCGGTCGCCAAAGAGCGTCAAGGCGCTCAGCAAGGCGAAGATGGGCACGCCGACGACGATAGCCCAGACCGAGACACTCATGCCCTGCCAAGAAGCGTCCTCCATCGCTTCGGAGACGATGATCATGGTGAGCACATCGAGCACAGCGAGGCCGCCAATGGCCGTTCGCAAGGCGCTCCAAATCTCCTCTGAATCGGTCAAACGGGGTTCGGCTTCCTCCGTCATCAGAAGGCCAACGGTACGGTCAAGACCAACAGGGTTGCGTCAAACGCTCCGAGTTCGGTCGTCAATTTGGCGTCCAACGCCAGCAGCGCCACCCGTACGGCGAATTTCGCGCCACGCCTTGTTCACGCCTTGGCCGTAGGCCCAATGAGCGAGGAAGACGAAGAGCGGTGCAAGGGCCACCGTGCCGATGGAACGGTGGGGACTGGTGCCCGTGGCCGCACCAAGCCAAGCGATGGCCACGTACAGAGCGGCGAGTCCCAGGGTGCCATGGAACGCGATGCGAGGAAGGTCCCACGCTCCGGAGAGGCTGAACCACAATTCAGGTGCTGCACCGCCCAAGGCGGCTCCTGCCAGCATGGCGAGTGTCGAGGCCACGACCAGCCAAGGGAACAAACCCACAGCGGTGTGAGACCAAGCGGCGATTTCAGGCCACCTTTTGTTCGCAACCATTCGTGTGTAGCCGTAGTTTCTCATTTGCTTCATGTACGGCTTGAAGGGGCGACGGCGTCGGTGCGGCATGACGTTGGACGGATCCATGAACANCTTGTGCCCTGCTCGCTGAATCTTGGCGTCCAGCACGACGTCCTCTGCCCCAATGCAGCCGGATTCAAAGAACCCGACTTCCCTGAGGTTTGCCATCCGGTGTGCGCAGTTCACGCCAGGGTTGTGACTGATGGGGACTAACTCACCTTTCGGGCGTGCGCCGTATCGGGTGCCTGCGGTCATGAATCGGGTGCAGAATGCCACGTCAGCACACTTAGCACCGAATGGATCGTGGTCCGGAGCGAAGTTTGGGCCGCCAACGCCACCGACGTTGGGGTCGGCGAACCACCGCACGAGTTTCTCCACCCAATCAATGGGCGGGACGGTGTCGTCATCGGTGAACAGAACAAGGTCGTGGTCCATGGTCTGAAGTGCCTTNGTGCACGCGTCTGCACGGTTCGTGGAATCGTCGTCAAACCACGTGACGCCGTGCTTTTCACAGACCTCACGGGTGTGGTCNTTGGATTTTGAGTCCGAGACGACAATCTCGTAGGAGGGGTAGGTTTGGCGCATGAGGTAGCCAAGCACGCCGTCCAATTCGTCTGCGTTGTTGATTGTTGGCACTAGGATGGCAACGCGGTACGGTTGACCGTCCGGTCCCACGACCGCCTCGGCGCTCCCAATGCGGGCCTCGTCATCGTCCACGTTNGCCCGTGGTGCTCCCCCTCTTAGAATTGCGTCCTGCTTCGCAGCACTCCGCCCCTGCGCCCGGTGATGTTCATAAGCCGTCGAAGGAGCAGACAAAACAGGTGCTAGCATGCTGAACGTCACTGCTCGTCAAGAGCTTCTCTCCCGCATCGCCGATACCATCAGCATCGTGGTGGAAGAGGCCCGTTTCGATTTCAGCGAAAACGGCCTCAACATCCGCGTAGTCGACCCNTCGCACGTGGCCATGGTCAAGCTCGATGTTGACGCTGTGGCGTTTGAAACATGGGAAGTGGAAGAAGCNATGGTTGGCCTTGAGATGAAGAAGCTGAAGGAACTCATNAGCCTCGGNGCCGCCGACGACATCATCTCCATGACNTACGACGGCAAAGGCGACGTGCTGATGAACCTCGGGAAAATCGACCGAAGTTCCCGNCCCCTCGACAACAACACACTCAATCCCCCCAACCTCCCGAACTTGGACCTTCCCTGCAGCGTGACCATCCGTGGCTCAGAACTCGCTCAGGCCTTCCGTGCTGCGCGGCAAGTTGGCGATCTCGTGACCCTTTCCGTCGACCCGGAGAAGTTCACCATCCACGTCTCGGGACCCAACGATTCGGTGACGGTCGTGTATGGGCACGACGAACTGCAGGGCATCACCTGCGACAGTCCGGCGAAGTCGCAGTACAGCCTCACCTACCTCGTGCCACTTGGCAAGGTGTTCAACAGCATCGAAAGTGTGACCATCGCGTTCGGGGAGAACTTCCCACTGGCCATGGATTTCACCTTCAGCGACGGCAGCGGTTCGGTCAAGTATTTCCTGGCTCCACGTGTTGAGCAAGAAGGATACTGACCCGCGATACCTTCTTGGCCGACCCGGGTGAAAGTTCCCTTGTGGAACGGAGTGTCACCCCATGAGCGACGGGGCCTTCCTCCTCGAAGCTGGCCACTGGCTGACGCGGCCAGGGGCCATCCTCCTTGGGGTTCTGCTCATCACGATGCCCTACTACACCCGTGTGCGTGTGCACACGCGCATGTCCGACGAGGCGTTCACCAACGTTCGCCGCGGAGCCCTTTGGGCGCAAACCATTGGGATCGGTGTGCTTGTCCTTCTCTTCGGGTTCTTCCTTGCTGTGCTGTGGGACCTCATCTTGTACTACGGCGACGAACCTCAATTGCTGACGCTGGCCATCGTCTTGGGTTTCATTGAGTTTCACCTCTTGGCACGATGGCTCCAATCTATCGCGCTCGGCTCACGTTGGCGTCGCCTTCGTCAGGGCCAACAATGGCGGCCTGCGCCTGTGACCCAGTACATCCTCGCATATCCAGCCGTGTTCGCTCCGGGGACAGCTCAAGCGCAAGCACCTCCCGTCACGGTCGAAGGGCGCGGCCTGAATCCAGGATTGGACCCCTTGGCTCCATTGCCGGCCGGCTCAGCACCCGCTTCTTTCCAGCAGGTGCTCGATGCCGTACACCGTCAGGTGTCCGAGGCCAACGCGCGCGCCGCTGCCTTGGAGGAAGAGCTCTCGGAAACCCGTCGCCACGTTACCCGGCTGGAGCATGATCTCGTGGAACGCCGTGCGGAAATCGTGCTGCTCGAAGCCGCACAAACCCGCTTCGAAGGAGACATGGAACGGCAGGCTTCGCGGGAGGACGGCAAGGGCTTGTCCATGCAGGATTCTGTCGTCGCCGGTGATGCTTTTGTTGGGTCCACGGTCATTGACCGTCAAATCGTCAACGACCCNGAAGCCATCGCGCGTGCGGTGCTCGAAGCCTACCGTTCAGGGCGCGGCGAGTCGTGATCAGTACTCGCGCCAACCGTGGTCGCATTCCTTGCAGGTGAGCATGCGCGTTTCAGGTTCATCGGAGGAACGTGTTTGTTCAAGGTAGGCATACACCTCATCACAATCGCACTTTGGGCAGAGGTAACTTCCCGTCGTCAGCACACCGCGTGCCTTGTCGGAATCCTTGATGACCTCGTATTCTCGGTCGATGGCCTTGGTTTTCGACTTCGCCTTGCTGAGATCGACCTTCTTTCCATCTACACCTTTCACGACCAACTTCGCAGGGCCTGTGTAGCCGCACTTGTAGTTCGTACATGCGATGTCGCCAGACGGGGAAGGGAAGGACAAGGTCCCACACTTCGGACAGAACATGGAGAAGGCCTGACGTTCTGGCACTTAGACACTTCGCCCTATCACCATAGGGACCGAAGGGTCTTGGCTGATGGCCTTTTCGTCGCAATGTGCGCCTGTTTCATGATTGGTTTGTCGCGGTCCTCGTCAACGAGGACAAGGTCGAGGTCGATCGACTTCGCTGGACGGGCGGCGGTGGCGTACAAGGCGCCGTTGAACGGCTTGAGCGAGTCGCTCAAGGTCGGTTGACGCCGGAAGCATCGCAGTTGCTCGAGCGTTTCCCTGAGGCGACCGTCGAGCCGATTGGCGTGGGCAAGTTGCCCGAAGTCAGCGCAGAGGACTTGGCTTTCCTGGATCAGGCAGCCATCCGCCTTGCTGAACGTGGGGTGGCCGATGCAGCCGGGGATTTGGACCGCCGTTTGGAGCACCTCCATCGCGCGATGGAAGAGGTGCGTNAAGCGAGCAACGTACGCCTCTCTAGGCTTGTTGAGTGGCTTGGCTTGTTCCTCCCCGACCTTGACTTGGACCAAGACCGAGTAAGCATCGCGCGAGCGCTTNGTGAGGCGGACGATTTGGGTGGACTCGCCCGCGGTCTCAACTTGAACACCCCCCTACACATGCCAGCGCGCTCCGAATGGCGTAGCCTGCGTGATCACGGCGCGGCTGCCGTGGACGTTCAAGCACGCCTTGACCGGTTGGAGGCCGCCCTGCGGACCTTGGCCGAAGAGCACCTTCCAAGCCTCAGTCGCCTCGTGGGGCCAGTGCTTGCAGCTCGGCTCTCCGTGGGCGCAGGCGGGCGTGCACGCTTGGCCAAGCTTCCCTCGAGCACCGTTCAGGTGCTCGGTGCNGAGAAGGCCTTCTTTGCGCACCTCAAGACCGGTTCGCCTCCGCCAAAGCACGGCTTNCTGTTCGCCCANCCTTGGGTCATGCGCTCACCGCNATGGGTCCGTGGAAAGGTGGCTCGGACCTTGGCTGGGCGCTGCAGCATTGCGGCCCGAATTGATGCCTACGAAGGCACGCCGTTGACGGACGAGGACGTGGCGGAGGTGGAGGCCAAGGTCATGGCCATCAGGGCCGCCCATCCACGTCCCCCCTCCNGGCCCCGGGGGCGTTGAGCATGGGGCGCTCCTATGGCAAACCTCCCGGTCGAAGNTTGACCGAGGCCGTGCGTATCGAACGATCTTCGCCATGGACGTGGTCGGCGAACCCCCGGTCCACCGTGTACGGTGANACGCTTCGCAANGCCAAGGACGGCGAGTGGCGCCGTTGGGATCCTCGCCGTTCCAAGGTTTCCTCAGGACTANTGCGGACCACCGCCGCACCCGAGCGTCTCTTGCCAGCACCCGGTTCGCACGTGCTTTACCTCGGTGCAGGGCACGGCACAACGGTGAGCCACATCCACGACATTGTCTGTCACGATGGAGCGCAAGGGCGGGTGGTGGCGGTCGACCTTTCGCCCCGNTGTCTGCGTGATTTGACCCNCCTCGCGCANGCACGTCCCGGTCTCGTCCCGGTGCTTGGTGACGCAAGACGGCATGAATCGTGGCGAATGTGGTTGCCCAAAGGAGCATCATGGGTGTTCCAAGACGTGGCTCAAGCGCATCAAGCCTCCATTTTCACGGCAGCCTGCGAGCGTTTTCTCCTTCCCCGTGGCCGAGGCATGCTTTCTCTCAAAGTTGAGAGCGACCGTGGCACGGATCCAGTAGCCTTGCAGGCCAAGGTCGAGGAAGAACTCGCAGCCGCTGAACTTGTGTTGGATGAAGTCATCGACCTCGAAGGCTTCGAGGACGATCACCTTCTCTTTGTCGTTGGGAGGCCAGTGGATGCCTGAACTTCCCGAGGTTGAGACCGTCCGCAAGGGTCTTGCAGAAGCGTGGACCGGCCAACGCATCGTCTCGGTTGAGCAGCGTCGGCCTGATCTCCGCTTTCCTTTTCCTCCCGACCTTGAGGCGAGGCTCGAGGGGGCCACCGTCCGTGCCGTCCAACGCCGGGCCAAGCACCTGGTCGTTCACATGGACGACGGGCAGGTTCTCATCTCGCACCTTGGAATGTCCGGCCGTTGGACCTTGCACCGCGCATCGCACGGAGAAACGCTCGGCGTCTATCACCGGACGGTGAACGCACCGGACGCCGAGGAAGAATTGGGCAAGCACGACCATCTCGTCTTGCGCTTCGAGGACGGTCACGTGGCCGTTTACACCGACCCGCGCCGGTTTGGCTGGATTGAATTGCACCACGGAATGGACGAGGTCCTTCACGGCATGGCCCACATCGGGCCCGAGCCCTTGGCGCTTGAAGGGACGATGGACGGCGCACCGTTGTGGAGCCCGCAGGTGCTTGCACAAACGCTCGCAGGGCGTCGAACGCCCCTCAAAACCGCCCTGCTCGATCAGCGCGTGGTCGCGGGATTGGGGAACATCTACGTCTGCGAAGCCCTGCACCGTGCTGGCCTTTCTCCGCGTCGGCAAAGCGGGACCCTTGTTCGCGGCGCAGCTCAACCAACAGAACGACTTGAGGCCCTCTGGACGGCGTGTTGCGACGTGCTCAAGGAAGCGATTGAAGCCGGAGGTTCGACGCTCTCTGATTTCCGCGGCGTCGAAGGTGAATTGGGGTATTTCCCTCACAGTTTTCGGGTCTACGACCGGGAAGGACAACCGTGCCCGGGGAGAGATGGTGTGTTCTGCGGCCAAACCGTTCAGCGGATTGTCCAATCGGGCCGTTCGACCTTCTTCTGCTCCGCCTGTCAGCGTTGAAGCACTGCGGGGGAGTATTCACGCCTTTGCGGAGACCAACGTGGCGAGGTTGGCCACCATCCAGCACGAAGCGGCGCCGAGTTGCAGCCAATCCCCGGTGGACGAAAGCCCGTAGACGAAGACGCTGATCATCCAGCACAAACTGGCGGCGGTTTGGCCGAGCCACTCGAAACTCATCATGGCCGATGTATGCGATGTTGCGTGACGTCCGGCACCTTCGCTGGTGCTCAGCATGTCAAACACTCCTGGCCGCAGCACGAGAGGTCGTCGAGGAACATGCCCCATCCGCGGTAGGATTCAATGAATTCCTCGGTTTCCAAACCAAGCGAGGAAGCGATGGCCGCGGCCACAACGCCAAACCGTTGTCGATATTTGTATATGAAACAGAAATTTTCGTTGCCATGACGGATAGCAGGCCCACAGAGGTACATGCCGGAGTGGGTGGTGGATTCGTCTTCTTCGCTGAGTTCGGGAAAGCCGTCCTCCCGCGAATCAAATAGGTGGGACACGAAGGTATGGCTGCCCTCAAATCCGCCAGCAAACAAAGGCTGAGTGTGAGAACGGAACACGGCGCCATCTTCGGTGGTCAATTCGTAGGTGCCGTCCGAGAAGGTCACCTGCTTCACGCCTGTGTTGGCGTGCAGGGTCACGTGGCGCTCAAAGCACGCACGGCGCGTGCGCTCGATGGTGTAGGTCGCGAGGGCGATGCTGGGATTTGAGCTCCCTTCTCCCCAGGGGTCCCCTCGGTCAAAGACATGGACGTTTTTTCCGTTGTCGGCAAGATGGTATGCGGCATCCACGCCGCTCTCGTACCCTCCGATGATCAGGACGTCGTCGCCTTCCAACGCTGCGTAGGACGGCACCGTGGCCGTGTGTCGGCACAGTTCGACGCCATCGAATGCCGCGGTTTTGGGGTACTGAAACTCACCCGCGGCCCAAATGACGTTCTTGGCCATGAAACTCCCTTCATCGAAGTGCAGATGGAACAGGTCGCCGCTTTTTTCGATGGCGTTGACGTTCGTGTGCTCCAAGATTGGGATCTCGAAGAAGGTCGTGATGTTGCGTAAGTGTTGTGCGTACTGTTGGCCCGTAGGATGCTCGATTTTCATGCTGAAAGCAGGCGACACGCCAACTGCGATGGAATTCAGGTCGAGCATGCCAATCGAGTTGCTCGGAAACGAGGGGGTGATGAAGCGTGTTTCAGCCGGCCACTTGTCGAAGGAGGCCCCAACGGTTTCTCGATCGACCACGAAGAACTTCTCCACACCGGCATGCATCAGGGCGATGGCCACGCCGATACCCGCAGCACCTGCTCCAACGACGATGGTGTCGTATTCCTGAGAGGGGTCGAGCGGGATGATTTCTTCGATCACTTCGGTGGACTCGTTAGCCATGACCATGGCCCGCGGCCCGGTAATAAGAATTTAAGAGATTCTATTAATTTCAGGCCTCGGTGGTGCCCTAACCAAGGAACACCTGCACAAGCATCCACGTGGCCAGTCCAGCCAAAGCCACCGCAAGCCCGCGATTCAAGGCCACGCTTCGACGTTTCAAGACGTTCTCAAGCCGCTTGCTGGAAAGGAAGACCGCCACCAGGACGTACCAGGTGGTATCGATGACCATGCCCAATGCACCGATGGCCGCTTTGGTCCACAAAGTCATGCCAGGTTCCAACACTTGGGAAAGAACGGCGAGCATGAACACCGCGATCTTTGGATTGAGGAAAGCGATGGTTGCTCCCTCAGCAAAGCCGCTCTTGCTTGAAAACGTGGCATCCGTTTCCGCCTCCAGATGGCCGTTGGCGTTGGTCCACGTCAACCAAGCAAAAACCTGCAGCATGGCTGCACCCAATATCCGCAACACGGGCAGGGCTTGCTCTGCCGCTTCAAGCACGGCAATCAAGCTGAACACCGCGATCATGGCGTAGGCTCCGAAGCCGAGGCCGTGGCCGAGCGCGCAAGCCACGCCTCGCCTACGACCACCGGCCAAAGTGTTCCTCAGCACCACGGCAAGGCTTGGCCCGGGACTGATGGCTCCGATGACAAAGACTGTGCCCGCGACCAACAATGCTGGGAAGAGGACGCTGGACACACACTCTGATTGGCGCCCCGGGCTTCACGCTGTCGGGTCACTCGGTGTACAATCGGTCCCATGCTTGTTGGGCTCGAAGCACACGGGGCCGATCGGCGATTGCCGTGGCCATGGCTCGAGCCAGAGGTGTCGTCGCTCCGTCAAGGAGGTGCATCAGCAGGGCCGTGTGTGGGTCGCGTTGCGCCATGATGGTAGAACACCGTACTCGCACTTGAATGTTCGTAATGGTGCATCATGCGCGCATCATCTTTCTGAAAATCGTCTCATCCGCGAGTTTTGCATCCTCTTTTCGGCGAATAATGCGATAGTTCTCGGGTGGAGGGAGCACAGGATGCGTTCGTTCTGGAGGACGTCCAGGGCCGAGCAGGATGCGATGTTGTTGAGCGGCTTGCCGCTGACTCAACACCGGCCCTTGAGGTCGCAAGGGGGACGCAGCCGCCCGAAGGCGACGCCAGGTCGTCGGAGGAAGTTCGTTGGCTGCGATGGCTGCTTGTGATTCAGCCCACGAACGGCAGGATCCGTCACGCGGTAGGACCAATCCTGCCACCGTGGCATACCCGCTCGAGCGTGGTCGAACCCTGCGGTCTCGCTTGGATTCAAGCGTTCGAAGGCCGACAAAATCACTCACTGGGGCCTCACGGCGTTCAGGCGCGTCAAACCATCGCTCCGAGCGGAGGGTACGCTGTCGCTCGATGCGCATGGTGCGCAGATCTACCGAAGCGAGTCCGGGGTCGACGTGGTTGTACGCTCCTATGTCCATCGCAAGCCATGATGGCCGCCCATCCGGAAGGCGCACGTGGCTGAACGCTACGTCACCGGGCCGTGATCCAAATTTGGTGGTGGTTGAATGTCCGAACACGACCGTTCGGCGTGGGTCCAACGGCGCATCATGGCGGTAGAACCGCCGCCGAATCCAGAGCAATTCGTGTTCGGTTTGAGCCTCCAACGGTTTGCGCGGGTCGTATCCTGCATGCACCAACCGGACGTCGTTCAGCACGATTTCCGTCGGGAGCGCATCCATCCACAGGAGGTCATCGGCGAAGGTCTGCTTTGCAACATGAAGATCGCCTTCCGCACGAACGATGTAGGAACCCCACGTGGCTCCACCGCCACGCTGCATCCATTCGGGCCACAGCTCGATGCGACCGTCGTCTTGCAGGCACTTGGTGGCCATTCGCTCATGGTTTCCAATGAGGGTCAACAGGCGCGGATCGCTGCGAATCAGCGCTACAACACCAGCAGCGTCAGGGCCGCGATCGATGGCATCTCCCAAGATGACAAGCCGGTCGGCATCTCCAAGTTTTAGGCGGTGGATGAGGGCGCGAAGCGTGGCAAGGTGGCCATGGACGTCTCCAACGGCAAAGACGCGATGCCCGGCATCGAGCCTTCCCTGAAGGTCGGCTTCCAACGCGTGATCCCTTCGACCAAGGTACAAAGGGAGTTCCTTTTTGCACGACAAGGCCGCATCCACCAGGGCAAAAATTTCCCCTGATCCATGCTTCTTCGTGAGGTTATAGTGGCTTCCTCAAACCGCACGCCGGAAGAGGTCGATTTTGCGACCTTTGGGCCCTCAGGCAAACAGTTGCGAAGGGGGTGCGGAGTGGGATGTGGAAGTTCGCCGTCCCTCTGTCGCCATCTTGCGGGACCCCACAACATCGCTGACGGCTGCCTCGAGGTCAAGGATTTCCATGCAGGACGAGCCTCGCTGCCGAGAACGGATGAAGGCTGACTTGACCACTTCGTTGAGGTACGCGCCCGTCAAGCCTTCCGTTTCACGGACCAACCAACGCATGTCGAGGTTATCGGGTTGACCGCCGAAGGTGTCCATTTGGCGCGTGAGCATGCTGCGTCGCACGTCGGAGGAAGGGGCTTCGACGGCAATCACGCGGTCAAAGCGTCCTGGACGGGCCCTGATCGCTCCGTCGAGGAGGTTCAGGTTGTTCGTGGTGGCCACGGCGATGACGCCCGAATTTCCGTCCGTGCCGTCCATGGCCACAAGCAACTCGCCAAGGATGGGGTGCTGAGCGATGTCACGGGAGATGGCTCCAACGTTGTCGAGGTCCTCCAACACCACCATGCACGGCGACATGCGTCGGGCGTGTTGGAAGACGCGTCGGATGGAGCCGCGTCCAAGCTCATCAGGGGTGACCACGATGATGCTCAATTCGGTCAGGCTTCGAACGATGTGCTTGACAATCATCGTCTTCCCCGTTCCGGGTTCTCCGACGAGAAGCACGCCACGGGAAGAGGGGACACCGATGTCTTCGAGTTCCTTCATGAGCGGGACGTACTGAATCACTTCGCGGTCGATGGCGTCTTCGATGTCCTTGGACAAGGTCAACCGTTCGTCATGGTAGGCGGAGCGGTCAAGCACACGGTAGGTGCTCGTCATTACCAGGCCTTTGAGAAGCGTGGTGAAGACGTCCTCCTCAAGCTCCTCAAAGAAGCGGTCGGCTTCGCGGCGTTGCGACTTGGGGACGCCGAAGTGAAACCGCCGGTCACCATCGTTGTCGTGGGTCATGTAGAGTACCGCACCGTGGGGGCCCATGTCGAGGTGGAGTTCTGCGTCGACGGCCACCTCGTACACGCCACGGGACCCAAGGTCGACACGGGAATAGGATGGAGCCTGCTCCATGGTGGAGTCGTCCTTGTGGAATTCACGAAGCAACGTCCAAGGGTGGTTTTCGTCTTTGCAACGTTGTTGCAGCAAAACAAGCATGAGGTCGCCGAGATGGCAGGGGAAAAATCGGGAATGGTTGTGGATTTCTTCCCCCTTCATCAGTTCCTTGCGCGCAAGAAGGCACGGAGTGGTTGAGGTTCGGCGTAGCGCCGCCAAGGCGCCTTTGTTGGTTCGATGGAAGGCCAAGAGGTCCATGCTGACCTGCGTTTCACCCAGATCAAGGGACGTGGTGAAATCCTCTGTTTCAACCTCAAACTCGTCTTCACTGTCCTGCGCGTGCTCCTCCATCAATCCGTCCATGGCCCGTTTTACCCACGACAGGATATGAAGTTCGGAATTGGTCACATGTTGCGACGGTACTGCCCGCCGACCTCGAAGAGGGCGGTGGAGACCTGGCCGAGGCTTGCAACCTTCACCGTCTCCATCAACTCCTCAAACACGTTCCCACCTGAGCGGGCCACGTGCTGCAAGCGTTCCAAGGCCTCCTTGGTGGCTTCAAGATCGCGCTGTTGCAAGGCCGTGGTTCGTTCGAGGCAGGCGGCCTTCTCTTCGGGGGTGGCGCGCGCCAGTTCCATGTCAAAGGCGTCGGCAGAAGACTCGTCGAAGGCTTCGGCGTTGGGGTTCTGGAAGGTGTTCACGCCGATGATCGGCAAGGTGCCGTCGTGCTTCAGATGCTCGTAATGCATCGACTCGTCCTGAATCTTGCCACGTTGGTACATCGTTTCCATCGCACCGAGCACCCCGCCGCGGCGGCTGATGGCTTCAAACTCCTGAAGGACGGCTTCCTCCACCAAGTCGGTGAGTTCGTCGACAATGTAGGCACCCTGAAGTGGATTCTCGGTCTTCGCCCATCCGCTTTCCTTGTTCACGATGAGTTGGATGGCCAACGCACGGCGCACGCTGTCTTCGGTTGGGGTCGTGATCGCCTCATCGTAGGCGTTGGTGTGCAATGAGTTGGCGTTGTCTTGAATCGCGAGGAGCGCCTGAAGCGTCGTTCGGATGTCGTTGAAGTCGATCTCTTGCGCGTGCAGCGAACGGCCGCTGGTCTGAATGTGGTACTTCAGCTTCTGACTGCGCTCGTCAGCGCCGTATAGGTCGCGCATGGTGACCGCCCAGATGCGGCGAGCCACACGACCAATGACGGTGTATTCCGGGTCCAATCCGTTGCTGAAGAAAAACGACAAGTTCGGTGCGAAGGCGTTGACGTCCATGCCGCGAGAACGGTAGTATTCGACGTACGTGAAGCCGTTGGCGAGGGTGAAGGCCAGTTGCGTGATGGGGTTCGCGCCCGCCTCAGCAATGTGGTAGCCTGAGATGCTGACCGAGTAGTGGTTCCTGACGCCGTGGTCGATGTAGTACTGCTGCACGTCGCCCATGAGGCGGAGCGCAAAGGGCGTCGAGAAGATGCAGGTGTTCTGGGCTTGGTCTTCCTTGAGGATGTCCGCTTGCACCGTGCCACGCACGGTTTGAAGGGTCTCGGCCTTGATTCGCGCGTAGGTTTCCGCGTCCACGAGCGCGTCGCCACGGCGGCCGACGGTGGCAAGGCCGAAGCCGTCGTGGCCTTCGGGTAAATCGCCGCGGTAAGCCCCGTCCTCGAGCGACAGCGCCTCGCCTTGCTCGGCGAGGTGCCGCTCGATTTGCTGGTCGATGGCGGCATTGAGGAAGAACGCGAGAATGATGGGTGCAGGGCCATTGATCGTCATGCTGACGCTTGTGTTGCTGTCGCACAAATCAAAGCCTGAGTAGAGCCGCTTGGCGTCGTCTACCGACGCGATTGACACGCCGGAGTTGCCGACCTTGCCCCATACGTCGGGGCGTTCAGCCGGATCCCGTCCGTACAGCGTCACCGAGTCGAACGCGGTCGAAAGCCGTACGTAGGGTGCACCCCGCGAGAGGTAGTGGAAACGCCGGTTGGTGCGCTCGGCTTCGCCTTCACCGGCGAACATTCGTGCGCTCAACTCGTCTTGCCGCTTGAAGGGGAAGACGCCCGCAGTGTATGGGAATCGGCCAGGCAAATTCTCCCGGGCCAAGTAGCGGTAGAGGTCGCCGTCGTCCTTCGTACGCGGCAGGGCCACCTTCGGGATGGCGCTGTGGGCCAGGGATTCGGTCGTGGTCGGGACGGTGAACGGCTTGCCGCGAACGTGGTAGGTGTATTCGCCGCTGCGGTAGGCCTCGGCCGTGACGCGGAATTCGTCGAGGGCAGAGGCGCCGTTTTGGAGCGATTCATCGGCCATCAATTCTTCGATTTGGGCTTCGAGGTCGTCCGCGGTCGCCGTCGCGTTGCGGCCCCTGGCCTGCTCGGTCGCAGTGCGAAGGTGCTGGACCAGGCGCAAGCGTTCGGCCACGTCCTCTTCCGAAGCATGGTGATCACGGACGCCGGCCGCGATTTCGGAGAGGTAATGCACGCGCTCAGGAGGAATGACGCCGGAGCCTCGGCGGGCTTCGTCAGTCGGTTCTGAGGCTTGGAAGGTGGCGGAGTCGCGCCCCTTGAGCAAGGCGGCCAAACGCTGCCACAAGCGATCCACGCCCGGGTCAGCAAACTGACTGGCCACCGTTGCGATGACGGGCAAGTCTTCGTCTGGTGCGTCGAACACGTTGCGGTTGCGGCGCACCTGTTTTCGGATGGCGCGCAGAGCGTCTTCACTTCCGCGCTTCTCGAACTTGTTGAGCACGACGAGGTCGGCCACGTCGAGCATCTCGATTTTCTCAAGTTGCGTGTGCGCGCCGAACTCTGCGGTCATCACGTACAGCGAATGGTCGGCAACGGACGTGATCGCGTCACTGCCTTGGCCAATGCCGCTGGTCTCACAGAAGATGAGGTCAAAACCCACGGCTTTGGCCACGTCGATGGCACGGTCAAGGTGGTCAGAGATTTCCGAGCCAGAGCCGCGGCTCGCCAGCGAGCGCATGAACAGGTTGCCGTTGGACAGGGCGTTCATGCGGATGCGGTCGCCCAGAAGTGCGCCGCCCGTGCGCTTTCGCGTCGGATCGACGCACAGCAAGCAGACCTTCAGTTCGGGGTTGTCGCGCAGGATGCGGAGCATCAGTTCATCGAGAAGGCTGGATTTACCCGCGCCCCCGGTTCCTGTGAATCCGATGACAGGCACGTCACGCTCGACAGGGGCGGAACGCGCGGTCTCGAGGTGCTGCTGAAAGGTCGCGTCGTCTGCACATTCCGAGAGGGTTAGCAGGAGACCAACCATGTCCATGTCGGAAGCGCTCACGGGCCCGCTAAGCCGAGCAAGACGGCCGTCGTCGAGGAGGTCGACCTCGCTCGCGAGTCCCATCAGGTGGTAAATCATGCCAAACAGGCCCATTGTTCGGCCGTCATCCGGGGAGTAAATCTTCGAAATACCAGCTTCGTGCAGCGTTTTGATTTCCGGAGGCGTGATGGTGCCACCGCCACCGCCAAAAATTCGGACGTGTTCGCAGCCGGCTTCATCGAGCAGTTGCCGGATGTAGGTGAAGTACTCCACGTGACCGCCTTGGTAGGAGGTCAACGCTACCGCGTGTGCGTCTTCCTGAACGGCGCAATCGACGACGTCTTTGGCGGACCGGTCGTGACCGAGATGAATCACCTCCGCGCCAGCGGATTGAATCAACCTGCGCATGACGTTGATGGCCGCGTCGTGGCCGTCGAACAGGGAGGCGGCGGTGATGACGCGCACCGGACCGGTGCTCGTCGTGAAGTTGGGCTCGCCACCCTCATCTTCGCCCATAAGTTGGCGTGGGACTTCCGGTTCATCAAGTCCGCCCCGGGTTCAGTGGTGCGGATTTGGCTTGGACAAAGGACGGCCAGAGCGACGGTCACGGTGCACCCTCCATCACTTTTCATTTCACCACAGGCTCAATGCACAGGAGAGCATTCTGCAGTTTCGAAAACAATGCATTAAGTCAGACAAACCACGATTTTCTGACACATGAGGAACGTTGGTGGCAGCGAACGCATCGGCCGGGCCGTGTTCGGTTCGGGCATTGTTGTGGCTGATTTCCTCGCCTCTGTTCAGATTGAATTGGTCTTCCTCGTCATTGGGTTGTGGGGTGTGTTCACCTCGGCGTTCGGCTACTGCCCGTTCAATGGATTGCTGAACAGAAACACGTGCCAAATCGACACTTCGTCTTCAAAGGCGTGAACCGCCGTAGCACGACGCTCAGATCAGGTCGTCTTCGTCCTCAGCCTTAGCCAACTCTTCCCGTTCTTCTTCGGTCAGCGGCGGCAGGCCCTTCTTGGCCCGAACATAATCCGTGTAGTTCCCGTAGTAGACGGTGACCTTTCCTTCGTTCACTTCCCAGATGCGGTTAACCACCTGATCGAGGAACCACCGGTCGTGGCTGACGGTCACCAGAGAGCCTTCGTAGGCTTTGAGAGCCTCTTCGAGGGTGTCTTTTGACTCCATGTCGAGGTGGTTCGTCGGTTCGTCCATCAGCAGCAGGTTGTTGTCTTCAAGCAACAGTTTGAGCAAGGCCACACGGGCTCGCTCTCCACCGGACAAGGCCTTCAGCGGCGTCTTGACCTTGTCGCTGGTGAACTGGAAGCGGCCCAGTGCACCACGGATGTCACCGTACTGCAAGTCGGGTCGAAGCGTTTCGATTTGCTCAACCGGGTTCAGATCGAAGTCGAGGGTTGCGTGGTCCTGGTGGAAGTAACCAATGACGACGCCGGGGCTTACTTCGATGCTGCCCGAAGTCAGCTTCTCATCACCGACAATGAGTTTGAGCAAGGTCGTTTTTCCCTGGCCGTTTCCGCCGACGATGCCAATGCGGTCGCCCTTTCGGATCTCGAGGTCTTGAGCGTCGAGGATGGCGCGGTCCAAGCCTTCGAAGCGCTTGGTGGCGTTCTTCAGGTCCACCATGTCTTTGCTTGCCTTGTCGATGGCGTCGAAGCGCAGGCGGAGTGGCTTGCGCTTCTTTGGAACGCGCGCCTTGAGGGCCTTGAGGTCCTGCTGAAGCCGTTCGATCATCTTGTGCTTCGCTGAAATCGACTTGTCGTACTTGTTCGCGCGCTTCATTTGAGCCATGGCGCCCATCGTCGATTTGATCTTCTTCTCCGTGGTCGCAATGCGGTCGGCCAATGAGGCTTCAAAGGCATTTTTTTGCCGGATATACCGGGAGAAATTTCCTGTATAGGGCCAAGCGTGCAGGTCCTGAATCTCGACGATGCGGTTGCAGACCTGATCGAGGAAATACCGGTCGTGGCTGACGATAAGTTGGGCACCGTCGAAGTCCCGAAGGAAATCTTCCAACCATTCCGTGGTTTGAATGTCGAGGTGGTTCGTCGGCTCGTCAAGGAAAATGACGTCCACGCCGGCAAGGCCCACAAGCTGTCGAGCGAGGGCCAATTTGGCTTTCTCGCCGCCGGACAGGGAGGAAACTTGCATGTCCATTGGGTGCTGGTCAAGGCCGAGGCGGGTCAGGATGGCCTTGGCGATGCCGGCCACGTTACCGCCGCCTGACTGGGCAAGCGTTTGCTGGAGTTCCGTGTAGCGCTCCATCACGGGCTCCCAGTCGGTATCGTAGAAGGCCGGATCGACCATTTGCGCTTCAATCGCAGCAATTTCCTCTTCCAGTTCTTGGAACTGACGTCCTTTGCGGGACAGTTCCTCTTCGATGGTTCGGTCGCTTTCGAGGTCGCGGATTTGGGTCAGATAGGCGATGCGTAGACCCGGCGCGAAGTCAACGTCGCCCACGTCCTGTTTCTGATCAGAGATGGTGTTGAGCAGCGTGGTTTTTCCCGCGCCGTTATGGCCCACGATGCCGATGCGCTCGCCGTGGTTAACGACGAGGTTGACGTCTTGGAGGACGTCCACGGGGCCAAAGGAGCGGTCGACGCCTTCGACCGTGATGAGTTGCCGTGCCATGGTCCTCCCCCATACCGCCCGCCATCCCGTTTGCACTTGGCCTTGACGGTAAGGGGCGGCAGGCTTGAGGCTCATAGGCCGTGGTCGTGGCATGGCGGAGGACGGTGCACCCCGCTGGCTCGTGGTGGACGGCTACGAGGATGAGCCTGCGGCCTTCGGCGTCCCGCCGTACGTCGGCTTTCACGTCCGTTACCTCTGCGGCGTCCTCGAAGCACACGGTGTGCCCTACGATTACCTCACCGTGGACGCATGGCGCGCCCTCGGTCGGCAAGGGGAAGACGCACAGCGCGCGATGCTCGACGGCCGATCAGGTCTTGCCCTGCTTGCTGGAGCCGTGGTTCCAGGCAAGTACCTCCGTGCCACGCCGATTTCGCTTCCAGAAACCAAAACGTTGCTGCGCATGCTTCCCGCCGATGTGCCAGCTGTCCTCGGTGGCTGGGCCATCCGCGGGTGGCGTCAACAAGGCTGGGCGCCTCTTCGTCGCAGTCTGTTTCTTGCCTTGCAAGACGCTGATGCAACACTTCACCACTTCCTTAGTTCGGGCCGTTGGGAACACAAGCGACGCACGGCCGACCAATGGACGGCGTGGGCGCAGGCAGGCGCCACGTCCAAGGCGGTGCTGGAGCATCCCGATCTGAAGCATCCCGACCACGACCGTGCTGGCCCGTTGACATACGAAGTAGAAGTCTACCAAGGCTGCGTCCGCTACAAGCGTGGGTGCCGTTTCTGCATCGAACCGAAGAAGGGCACACCGATCTGGCGGCAGCCGGACGACGTCATCTCAGAGGTGCAACTCGCGCTTGATGCGGGCGTCCGCCACGTCCGCCTCGGAGGGATGACGGACACCTACACTTACCTTGCCGAAGGCGTCGGCGAGATGGAATACCCGCGGCCAGACCCTGAACCGATTGCGCGCTTGCTGCATGGTCTGCGAGAAGACGAACGCTTGGGCATCCTACACACCGACAACGGGAACCCAAGCATCATCGCAGAGCACCTTGAGGAAGCCGAAGCCATCACCAAAACCCTCGTGGCCACCTTGAGCGATGGCGCCGTGCTGTCCTTTGGCGTCGAGTCTGCAGACCCGAACGTGCACCAGGCAAACTGGCTCAACTGCGATCCAGCGCAACTCAAGGCCGCGGTCGGATTGATCAACCGGTACGGCCGCGCGCGTGGTGAACGCGGGTTGCCCAAACTCTTGCCTGGAGTCAACTTCATTGCAGGACTGAACGGCGAAACCGACGTGACCTACGGCCTCAACATGGACCTGCTCAACGGCCTGCGCGACGAAGGCCACTGGTTGCGCCGAATCAATCTCCGCCAGGTGGAAGGCAAAGGATTCCAAGACGTTGATTCCGATGCCTTCGCCGCCTTCAAGCGGCGCGTGCGCGATGAGGTCGATGCGCCTTTGCTGGCCGAGATGATGCCGGTGGGCGGTGTGCTGCGTGACGTGCACTGGGAATCTCACGGAGGTCGAACCCGTTTGCCTGCGCACGATACTCCTCACCACCGGGACGGCTCGATGTGGGGTGGCGCTGGCGTGTCGTTTGGTCGTCAGATCGGCGCTTATCCCATCCTCATTGGTGCCTCGTATTTGACCACCCTCGAGGCCACGACGGACGTCATGGTGACTGGGCACGGTCAGCGTTCCATCACCGGAATCGAACTGCACATGGATGCGGACAGCGTCACGGCCTCGGTGCTCGAGGCGATTCCCGGTGTTGGCGCCAAGGCTGCTTGGGCCTTGGTCACCGAACGGGCCAAGCGGGCTCGAAAACGCACCGGAAACAGCCCGCTCATCGACGACGTCGAAGCATGGTTCGTTGCAGCAGGACAGCGTCTCCCCGACCGTGTCGACGTCCACCGCATCCTCCGGCCGGGGGGTGCATAAGCCATGGGCGACGCCAAGATCGTGGAGGGTCTACTTGCTGCAGCACGGCGTTTGTCGGACCGATGCAATGAGCTCCTTCCAAGCCTTCTCGGGCAAGGCGGCGTGGCCCACGCCACCAACACCCTCGATTACGCATGGCCCTTGCACGAAGCGTGGATCCGCACGTGGGGCGGCCATGGCGCCACCACCTTGCTGCTCGGCATGAATCCAGGACCATGGGGGATGGCACAAAGCGGTGTACCCTTTGGGGCCACTGGAATCGTCCGCGACGAACTCGAAATCCCAGATCTTCCCATGGTCACGCCATCTGGCGCGCACCCCAAACGTCCGATTGTTGGACTTTCACAAGCCCGGCAAGAGGTCAGTGGCCAACGCATCTGGTCGTTGTTATTCGAGGTCTACGGGTCTCCTCTTGGCGCGATGAAAGAGGTCTTTCTGGTCAACCACTGCCCCTTGCTCTTGCTCAATGAACGCGGGGCCAACGTCACCCCAGACAAGGTCCCTGCATCGGTCGTCGCTCCGGTGTTCGAAGCCTGCGACGATCACTTGCGCGAAGTCGTCGATGTGCTCAGAGCCACGCGAATCATCGGTGTCGGCGCCTACGCATCGGACCGAGCCCAACGGGCATTGGGCGGCTCGAAGGGAGAGGGCCTCAGTGCTGACGGCCGCCAAGTTCGGCTCGACAAATGCTGGCACCCAAGCCCGGCATCACCGCTAGCGAATCGAAACGGAGGGGCTGATTGGCGCGCGCAAGTCCGCAGGGTGCTCCTCCCGGATGAGGAGATGAATTGAAAGGCCCTTATCCGTGTGGACAAAGTATGGCCGAGCACCAACGTGCATGGGAGCGACAATCAAACGACCGTCAATGGAAGCAGCCGGAAGGCGACGACCCAGTGACCCTCTACCGAATGATGAAGACCAGCGTCGAGCGCTTCTCCGATCAGCCGTTGTTCGGTTACATCCCTTCGGAAGGTATGGCCCGAAGTCACCTTTCCTATGGTGAATTCGCTGACCTCGTGGATGCCGTCGCCAGCGGCATGGTGTCGCGTGGCGTCGTCGCTGGTGACCGCATCGCTTTGATTGTCGACAATTCGGTCGAGTGGGCTGCGACGGCGCTTGCGGCCAACGCCGTCGGCGGCCTCTACACCGCGATGTACACGCAACAACGCGGTAAGGAATGGGCCTACATTCTCGGTGACTCCACCCCTTCCATGGCGGTGGTCGCCAACACCACCGTGCTCGATAAGCTGGTTGAGGCCATGCCGGATGATGCTTCAGCGTGGCCCGCAAACGGCGTTGTTCTCCTCGGCGAAGAAGAGGCCAACGAGTTGCCCCCTGAGGGCATTGAAGTCCTCAATTGGTCGGCCTTTGTACAAGACGGACGTGCCGCTGATGCGCTTGGCGAGCCTGCCGACGACCCCATGGCCCTGGCCACCCTCATCTACACCTCCGGTACCACGGGCAACCCGAAGGGCGTCATGCTGACCAACTGGAACATCTTGTCCAACATCCTCAGCGTGCAGAGCGTCTTCCCGATTTACATCGGCGACAAGTCCGCATCCTTCCTTCCGTGGGCTCACGTGTTCGGTTCCACCGTGGACCTGTTCTACATGATCCGCAGCGGTGTGCACGTCAACCTCATTTCGGATTTGACGCGCATTGCAGACGAATTGACCGAGATCAAGCCCGCCGTCATGTGCGCCGTGCCTCGCGTCTGGAACCGCTTCTACGACCGCGTGAACGCGCAGCTCGACTCGAGTGGTGTCAAGCGCTTCCTTTCGGGCAAGGCTCGCAAGCATGCCTCCAAGCGCATCGCAAAGGCAGGTGTGGTCTGCGACGCCGTTGCACCGACCACCTTCTGGGACAAGCGCTTTGACAAGATCATTTGGGGCAAGGTGCGCGACAGATTTGGCGGCAACCTCCGCTTCGCGATTTCCGGAGCCTCCGCCCTCTCGCCCGACGTGGCGCAGTTCATCCAGATGGTGGGCATTTCATGCTTCGAAGGCTACGGCCTGTCCGAAACTTCGCCGATGGTTTCCGCCAACGGATGGATGGGCTACGGCGAGTCTCGCCTGAACTCCGTGGGCAAGGTCCTCAACGGCATTGAGGTTACCATCGACACCTCGGCATGGGACGACCCAGACCGCCCCGACGAGGGTGAGATCATCGTCACCGGGCCCAACGTCATGCAGGGCTACTGGAACAAGCCGGACGAGACCGAGAAGGTCATCATCGAGCCCGGCACCTTCCGCACCGGCGATCTTGGCAAGCTCTCCAAGGACGGCTACCTGACCATCACTGGACGCGTCAAGAGCCAGTTTAAGCTGGAGAACGGCAAGTACGTTTCCCCCGCCCCGCTGGAAGAGAACCTCAAGCTGGACTCGGTGATCGAGCAAGCCGCCCTCGACGGTCGCAACCGCCGCTACACCTTCCTCATCGTGCACCCCAACATGGAAGCCTTGCGCAAGGAACTCAACGCTGTAGGCATCCCCACTCCTGGTGACGACGCCGCCGTGTGCGCGGACCCAGCGGTCAGCGAGTGGCTCCTCAATCGTGTTTCTAACCACGCAAAGGGCGACAAAAATTGGAAGGGCTACGAAATCCCCCGCGATCTCATCCTCGACCACGACGAGTGGACGACGGAAAACGGCCTGATGACCCCGACGATGAAGGTGAAGTTGCGCAACTTGTTGACCCGTCACGAAGGGGCCATTGAGGCCTTGGACTGAGTCACTTAGGATTGATGAGGCCGCCTTTTGGGCAAGCCTCGAGCCGCGCACCTGGCGTGCCAAACGACGTGATCCACGTTCGTCCTCCGGCCAATTCGATGGCTTCGCTGGTGGCTTTCGGATCTTGCGTCAACGCAATCATGCAACCGCCTCCACCCGCGCCCGTGAGTTTTGCGCCTAAGGACGTCGGAAGGGCTGCCGAAACCAAGGTTTCCAACGCAGGGTGTGACACTCCAAGCCGACGCAGAAGCAGATGGTTTTCCGTCATGGCTCGACCTACGCCCTCTGCGTCACCGGCCAGCAGAGCTTCCATGCCGCGATGAACCAACGCGCCAATGGTGTCCATGGTTTCGTCAATACCGGTCTCCTCTGTTCGTCGCGCAGCGACGCCGGCGACCATGTTGGTGGTCGGAGCGTTGATGCCCGTATGCCCGACGACCAGGCTCAAACCCTCCTCAAAGTGGAGGCCTTCAAGACGATGAAGTTCCCACGAGCGAACCGCATCGCCCATGGGCATGGTACGACGCATGATCCACGCGTCCTCACGCTCCAACCGGTTCGACAACAGGACAAGCCCGCCGTACGCCGAGGTCAACGTGTCCATCGGGCTAGCTCGCCCGTCTTGTGACATGGCTTCCGCCACGTGGCCAAGAAGCGAGGCCTCCTCCAAGGAGAGTGCATCCTGCCCGAACCGACGCTCGCCCACTTCGGCATTCCTACGGACGTCGTGGCCGCCATGGAACAAGGCGACCTCTGACCCGTCTGAGGCGTATCCTTCGAGCCAAGCACCGGTGCCCGCGTCCACGGCACGGCCGCCTGCGGCTCGAAGTGCCACGGCAGAGGCCACCGCAAATGCCGCAGAAGAGCCGAGACCTGCCCCTCTTGGGACGTCGCTGGTCACGCTGAGGTCAAGTCCTGGCGAGGCCGTTTCGTCCCACAGGTGAGCGATCATCGTGGCAAGGTGAGGGTGACGTTCGAAGTCCACTCGGGCGCGGCCGATGTGCACGCCCGGCTCTTCGGTAGTCCGCAAGGTCACGGTGGTGCGCTGTGCGATGGACGCGGCGATGGCTGGATGGCCGTACACCACAGCATGTTCACCAAACAGGACGACTTTACCCGGGGCGCTGGCCACGACTTCGTCCATGGCCCCGGGTGGACGACCACGCTTCAAGCCGTTTCCCTTGTTTGTGGTGGATGACGGTGCATTGAAGGTCCATAACCGCATCGTTGGAAGTAGGGTCCACGACCCCGGTGTCCGTCATGTCCGATTTCGTGCACCCCTTGGCTGACTCGTACGTAGGGGTGCCCGGTTGGGTGCTGCTCATCGTGTTGCTTGGGACGGCTACCGGATTCTTCATGTTCCAAGTCCAGAAAGCGACCCGACTGGTGCTCAGGGGCGCTCCTGAGAACCGTTTTGATTCGTGGGGGCTCCGATTCAAGGAGGTCCTGACCGGCTGGTTGGGTCAAAAGAAAGTCTTGGCCGACCCTGTGGCTGGAATCATGCACGTGCTGATGTTCTGGGGCTTCCTGATGCTCTCTACAGATATGTTCGACTTGGCGTCCGCGAACCGTTTCTCGGATGGAATCCTCGAACCGCTCGGCCTGAAGTGGGCTTGGAACGGCATGGTCGAAGTGGGATACACGATGGCTTTCTTTGGCTGCACTGCGGCATTGACCCGCCGTGTGGCGTTTACCCCTGACAAACTGAAGGGGAAGTCGCAACTTGAAGGCAACGTCATTCTTCTCCTCATCATGACCATCACCACGACCTCTTTTGTCGTTGAAGCCGGTGAGGCGACCATCTCCAAAACGTGGGAACCGATCGGTTATTGGGTCGCCTCAACATTGTTTCCCTCGACCAGTTTCGTCATCGCTGCTTATTGGGCGCACATGTTGGCCATCTGTGTGTTTTTGTTCCTCATTCCATTGTCAAAGCACATGCACTTGGTGATGGCTTTCCCCAACGTTTTCTTCCACGACCTGCGCCCAATGGCCACGATGGAACCTTTGGCTC
>PBMM01000021.1 GCA_002723635.1 Methanobacteriota archaeon
CCGACCATGGTCACGTTGTTTCGGCGTGCAAAGAACAAGTCGAGGCTGTCCCTGACCTCTTCTTCGACGCGTGCGAGGGTGTGCAATTCACCGAAGAAGGCGCTGTAGTCGCGTCGCTCTGGTTGCTCCTCGTCCGCAGTGCTGCCACCAAACCCAATACCCGTATCAAGGTCAACACCTTGGTGATTCACGGGGCGCACGGTAAGCTGGACTGGCTTGAAGACGCGGAAAAGGGAAAACTCTTCCAGAAGGTCACGAAGCACTTCAGCTCGCACGTCTTTGTTGTCGGAAAGGGTGTTTTCCGTGGTGCCGTACGGCACCATGATGTCGATGGAAAGTTCACGCGCCTCGGCTTTGTAGAGCTCCCAATCGATGTTGATCTGCAAGCGTGCCGCAACCTTGCTGACCGTGTCCTTGACCAAGTATTCGATGTGTTTGTTGGAGAGCATGTCGTCAGTATCTTGGTGGTAGACCTTGTACATCAGCGGGTAGAGCAAGAGAAGGCTCACGGCAGACAGGGAGAGCGAAATGAAGGCCATCCACCATGCGGGGATGCCCGCCGCACCACCGGTCAGCATCGCGGTTTCACGGCCGCCGCCGAGTTCAGCGCCCATCAGCACGAAGCCCCAGCCCCCGAGTTGTCGCATGGTCCAACAGTTGCGCTGACCTGCCTCGAGGATCGTGGCCTCGGTATGGTCGGCGTCATCGATGAAAGGTAGGAAACTCAGGGTCGCAGTCGAGGTTGAGAGTTCCACCTCGATGTCGTTGGAAATGGGCCACTCGCCCTCCAACTCTGCATTGGAATCGCTGTCTTCAGGCGGTTCCATGTTTACCAGCACGCTTAGTTCGTAAGGTCCGGGTGACAATTCATGGAAATTGAACACGGTAGTGAAAGTCCCGTTGGTTCCGACATTATAGGTGGCATCCACTTTTTCCGAAAGCGCATCAGTCCCTTCGCCCATGACCTCCATGGCGATGAGGGTCATGTTGATCGTCGCAATGCCCGGTGGGAGGTTGTAGACGCCGATGCTGAAACGCTCGTTGTCGTTGTCGGGGTAGATGTGAATCCAAGGATCGTCGGTCCCTTCCGCGCATTCGCCGCTCGGGTCGAGGAAGGTCTTCGAAGCCGCGTGGTCGAGGGCCGTGGAGGTGCCCAGCAAACCACCTGACATGGAGAAGATGAGCAGCGCGTAGAAGGCGCCGTAGATGAATCCGGAGATCAACACGAAATCTTCGATGGCCGAAGGGAAGCGACGGCGGTCGCCTTTGGAACGCCGGTTCCGAATGACGTTCAGCTCTTTCTCGAGCTTGCTTGTGCCGTCATCAGGTGGTGATTCCGAGAGGGTTTGGGGCTCTCCCTCGCGGCTCATGTCTGACCATTGGGGTGCGGGTCTTGAAGCCATTGTCCACTTTCTTCGCCTTCGAAGTCCATATCGGAAGCCTTGAAGGGGTGGTGCTTGTGGCTGGAGCGCTCAAGGGACAGTAGCTTAGTTGGGAGAGCGCGGCACTGAAGATGCCGAGGTCGCTGGTTCAAGTCCGGCCTGTCCCACTCAATCCGCGTCAGCGTCGCTCATGACCTCTTCACGGCGGCGAGTGATTGTGGCGGCCAGGACCATCGCCACCATTGGTACGAGTGCGCCGGGAGCAGGAAGGGGCGATTCTTCGACCAAACTGTCATTGTTTTCCGGGATGATGTCTTCATCATCCGGAGGTGCGATGGTGATGCTTGAGGTGGCCTGCTCCTGCTGACAACCTTCCATGACCACGTCACAGGCATATCGGCTCCAGGCGGTGACGTCAAGGACGATGCGTTCNTCGCCNNNNCGCCCNACGTCATCGGGGATGCTGACTTGAGCACGGGCTGNNTCNCTNTTTCCNGNTTTGACCTGAACGCAGGATTCTCCCGTTTCNATGGTTGCAGATTCGCCGCCNTCCCACGTCCATGATCGAANGTCGAAGGTCACGCAGACGTCGTCCANGTCGTTGCCTGAGTTGGTGATGAGCGCCTCGGCTTCGACGATGGTGAGTCCTTTCATGGCACGGAAGACCGTCATTTCTCCTTCTACCTCGGCCTGGCCGTATTGAAGAATATCCACGATGACCGTGGTGTCTGCAGAAGCAATGTTTGGCGGAGGAACGCCGTTGATTTCCACGACCTGGACCTCAACGGTGTTTTGTCGGCTCTGAGCTTTCGCCCCTGTGTCTGCTTGTACGGAGACCGTGAAGGTCTCCTCAGCCCCAGCATTGAGGGTGATCGAACCGGGGTGAGCGACCGCCAACCCGTCGGAATACACNGTGATGTCGATTTTTTCCTGGTACACGGATTCATTGGCGACAGTGCAAACGTAGGACGCGACGGGTGTGGACCAAGGTGCCACTTCGATTTCCGCCCGCTCTTCGCACTGTAGGTCCACAGAAGCAACCAACGTTTGTGCTTGCACCATGGGTGCAAGAATGGCCAGCGCGAGCACGCCTAGGAGTGCAGCACTGCGCATGATGTCGATGACGCTCCTGCGTCCTTGAAGCCTCCGTCGAATTTGGTCCGGNGGAAGGGGGTGCGTCGTCTGTTGTTCACTCGGCGCCGTCAAGGGCCACCTTTTGAGCGTCCCACATGGCCTCAAGACCACGGTCCGCCATGGCCAGAAGCGCCATGAGTTCCTCGCCGTTGTAGGTCGCTTCCTCGCCCGTGGCTTGGATTTCCACGTAGCGGTCGTCGCTGGTCTTGATGACGTTCATGTCCACGTCGGCACGGCTGTCNAGGTGGTAATCCAGGTCCAGCCAAACGCTGCCTTCGAGCAGGCCGACGGAAATGGCCGCAAGTTCATTCGGCATGACGGCCATCTCATGGTTGGCACGTTCCACGTCGTTGAGCTTGGGAGCCGTCCATCCGTTGCGACGGTCCTCGTCCGAGGGGCGGAGGTCCGCCGGCAGGCAGTCGCCCGAGGCGATGAGGCGGCGAACAGCGAGCCGAAGGGCGATGCCGGCGGCGGTGATCGACGCGCAGCGGGTACCGCCGTCGGCGTTCAGCACGTCGCAATCGACGTTGATGGCGACTGGGCCGAGGGCTTCGAGGTCCACGGCGGCGCGNAGGGATCGGGCGATGAGTCGCTCGATTTCTTGCGTCCGGCCCTTGGCACCGTTGCGCTCACGACGGAATCGGCTGTCGGTGCTTCCCGGCAGGAGGCTGTACTCAGCATGGACCCAGCCCTTGGTGGCGTCACGTGGGAACCAGCGAGGAAGGCTGCGTTCCTTGGTTACGCAGACGAGGATAACGGTGTCACCTTGGCGGTACAGCACCGAGGCGAGGGCGTTCGGGGTGAAGTCGAGTTCAACCTCGACGTGACGCATTTCGTTCTGCTCGCGGTCGGGATTGAAGCCCGTCTTGTCCTTGGCCATGGCTCGGCGACGCGCTTCTCCTCATCAAACGGTCGCATCCCGTTGAGAACAGGTTGAAGGTCCGAATCCGGGTGGCTGCATCATGCCCACCCCGGTGATTTGCAGCGTCGCCCGGACCCCCATTGGCCGCTTCATGGGTGCCTTCGGCAGCCTCAGCGCGGTCGACCTCGGCGTCGTGGCCGTGTCTGGCTTGCTCGAGCGCGTCGGACTTGATCCAAAGAGCGGTCTGGTGGACGAGGTCATCATGGGGCAAGTCCTCCAGGCCGGTGCCGGTCAGAATCCCGCACGTCAGGTTGCCTTGGGTGCAGGCCTGCCGGTCAGCACTGCAGCCTTGACGGTGAACAAGGTCTGCGGCTCTTCGCTGAAGGCGGTCATGCTCGCAGCGACGTCCATCCGAGCCGGCGAACACCGCTGCATTATCGCTGGCGGCATGGAGAGCATGACCAACGCACCACAGTTGCTCATGGGTCAGCGTCGTGGGGCCAAGATGGGCGATAGCACGCTGGTGGATTCCATGATCCATGACGGCCTTTGGGACGTCTACAACGACATTCACATGGGCAACACCGGTGAAGTCGTGTCCGAAGAATTCAGCATCAGCCGCGAAGGCATGGACGCTTTTGCCGCACAAAGCCAACAGCGCGCGGCCACGGCCCAAGCCGAGGGGTGGTTTGACTGGGAAATGATTCCCGTTCAGGTCCCACAGCGTCGCAGCGACCCGGTTACGGTGGACGCCGACGAGGGCGTTCGAGGAGACACCACCGAAGAGAGCTTGGCCCGATTGCCNCCGGTCTTCGACCGTGAGGGCAAGGTCACGGCAGGCAACGCCAGCACCCTCAACGACGGCGCGGCCGCGGTCCTGGTGGCCGATGCGGACCTCGCGGCCGAAATGGGCTGGGACATCATCGCGGAAATCGTCGACCAGACCACCAGCGGCGTGGCGCCTGAGCGCGTCATGGCGGCTCCCATTCCCGCCGTGCGAACGCTCCTCGAGCGTCAGGGGCTCGACGTGTTGGACGTCGACGTCTACGAACACAACGAGGCCTTCGCGGCCGCGTCCTGCGCCGTGGCCCAAGATCTTGGCATCCCCAACGACCGGTTCAACCTCCATGGTGGCGCCGTCAGCCTCGGCCACCCGTTGGGTGCCTCCGGCGCACGCTGCCTCATCACGATGATTGGAGCGATGCGTCGCATCGACGCGAAGAGCGGCATTGTGACACTGTGCTTGGGTGGCGGCAATGCTGTGGCCATGCTCGTTCGGCGCTCTTAAGGGCGTGAGCGAACGCTCAAATGAGCCACGTTCACGGTTTGGGCATGGTTCACACGCCGCACGATGAAGTGCGCCTTCGCATCGATGGCTTGCTGAAGGACGAAGACGACTGGGTCACGGCGATGGCCACGGTCGTCTGCGAGTTGCACCATGCCTTCGACCACTTCCANTGGACCGGNTTNTACCGNACNGTNCGGCCTGAATCACCTNAANGTCGGGCCNTANCANGGNGGNCANGGNTGTNTGGACATCCCCTTCGANCAGGGCATTTGCGGCGCTGCAGCTCGAACGGCCACCACCCAAGACGTGCCGGACGTGCATGNNCGNNCCGAACACATCGCGTGCAGCAGCAGCACGAACAGCGAAGTGGTCGTCCCGGTCACCNCGCCTTCAGGTCACGTCATCGCGGTGTTGGACGTTGATTCAGACGACCCAGCCGCGTTCGATGGCGATGACGTGGCGTTGTTGGAATCGATTTGCAGCACCCTTGGCGAACGATACGGCGAGGCCGTTGTGGCCCGTATTCCTGGTTTGGCGTGATCTCAGGATTCGTCGCTCACCGTCTCATTCGCACGCTTCAGAGCGCTGAACAGCTGATGGTCCTCGACCACTTCGATCGGGCCGGGTAACACGGGCAAGATGTCGTCCACGCTCAGGCCGGTCGCCTTGGCGATTCGGTTTGCGGCGGTGTCCTTCTTGGTTCGTCCACCGCTGATGACGGCCCATCGCCCTCCGAGGGACTGGGCGTGTTCGGGCGTGGTGCCCAGCAGCAACGGCACGCCGTTGATGGCGACCAGTGCGAGGCCGATTCGCATGTCGAGATCCTTGTACCATTGACGCTGCCCTCGAACGATGAAGGCGCCCGCTCCGACGAATTCACCGGTTTGCGCGGTCTTCGAGACCTGAGCAGGTTTCACGGAGTAAACGGTGCCATGTCCACCGCCGCTGCCCCATGCGCGGCTCCAGCAGAGGGCCATTTGTGCACCATGTGCCATGTCTTCCTCTGTGATGGCACCTGCATCGATGCGGTCGCTCAAGCGGAAGGCGGGCAGGCCCTCGGGAAGGTACGCGGGAGGTCGCTCATCGACGGCAAAGCCACGTTGGGATTGCATGGCGCATGACGGGGCGCCATGAAGGTCGGCGTGCAGGTACATGTCGTCGCCCTTGAGGTGCTTCTTGACGATGGCGTCGTTGCCTTTTGCGTCGCGTCCGCCCACCATCATACGGCCGTTTGGAAGCATGGTCCAGCGGTGGTGTTCGAACCAGAGCCGCTTGGAGCGTTTGACCCGGACGACTTGACCGCTGGCTTGCTGTTTTGCTTCCTTCTTTTTGGCGCGTTCCAACTCCGTGCGCGTCGTTTCAAGCGCGGTGACGGCGCCTGAGGACTTGTCCTTCTGCTTGCGTGCGGCCGTGAAGAGGCGTTGCGCGTTTTGGTGCACGCTTTCGTCAAGATGGAGGGTGACTTCCTGCTTCCCTGGCTCGCCGTCCTCGTTGGGCAACACGCACCGAATCGTGCGTTCTGCAGGGTCGGCGCTGCGGATCCAAGGAATACCTTTCACAGCCTTCACCACGCCGTCCCATCCGTTGCGCTCGACCGCTTCGCGAGTTTGGGCGAGCAATCCGTCCACGTGGGTCCAGTGTTCCTGAACCGCGTGGCCAAGCGCTTGCTGCTTCTCTACCTTGGCGTGGAATCCCTCGAGGGCTTTCTCCTGTTGCGCCAGACGTCGTTCGAGGCGTTCGACGTCCGTCGAATGGCCTCGGCCTGGCGCGGCAGCGTTGACCTGCTCGAGTTCACGACGAAGCAGCGCGTCCGAATCGTGTCCGCCCCACCATGCGTCGATGGCTTCGAGCATGCCGGGGAACGGCAACGTCGTGCGGCCTTGATGGTCTGGCAACAGTACCGGCGTGGCTTCGTCGACGTATTCCATGAGGTAAGCGTCGAGTCCTCCCTCGGTGGGTGCGTCGGGTGCGTCAGCCTTGAGCACCAAGTGGCCGGCACGCCCCTGCTCAAGCCCGTCGAGGAGGCCGCGCAACGCCGAATACACCGTAGCCGCGTCGGCCACGGTCGCCGCCATGTCCGACTCAAGTCCGGCGGCGTCGCAGACGGCGTTGGCCAGCCGACCACCGAGGTTCACCTGACCGCCCAGCGTTGAGGCGAGGTTGCGGTCAGAGGCAGCGAGGATCGCTGCAAGGCCTTGCACGTCCAAAGCGTCTGGGTCAAGGGCAGGGGGTGGTGGGAGGTAGGGTTCTCCACGCTTGAGGGTTCGATCACGGTAGGTGGCGTGGGTCAAGGGTTGGATGATGGTCTCTTCCTCGTCCAAGAGGACGACGTTCCCTTCGCCAAAACACTCGATGATGAGGTGTCTGTCCCCGCCTTTCGTGGTGAAGGTCAGGCGCAGCAGGCGGTCAAAGGCCACCTGTTCCACAGCGATGAGGCGCGCGTTGCCCAACTGTTTCCGGAGCAGCATGGCGAAGGGAGGCGGCGACATGGGCATGGGGCGGTCGCGGGTGGAGGTTGAAATCCGCCGCCCTCGGACGATGACGAGGTCGAAAGCGTCCGCGTCCTTCGGGTTGAAACGAAGCACGACTTGCTCGTAGTGGGGCATGTAGGATTTCTTGACCCAAGCGCCAAGATGAGCCTGAAGCTCATGGGCGATGGCACGCAAATCGAACGCGCTCATCGCTTGCTTCATGACGACCCCGCCCGGAGGAGTGTGGCCTCATTCTTGACGCTGATGCCCAATGGAAGCCGTTCATCAGGCCGGATGCCAGCCGCCGTTTTGCTGGCGTACCGTGCCTTGCTGGGCGTGGGCCAGCAGGTGCGCAAGCGTCTGGTCTTGAGCCAACCCTGGATGCGCGTCAGGGCTGTCGGCGTATGCTTCCCTAGCGATCTCAGCCACGGAACTGCGTCCTGCTTGAACCGCATCGAGCACCTTCGTGTGTCGAGCACGCCTGTGGTTCACGTAGTGATTCAGCAAGGCCAGTGGGCGGGTGATGACCGGTCCATGAGAGGCGAAAATCATGTGCGGTTCGAGTGAGGCAAGGCGCTCCAATTGCTCGAGGTAGACGTTCATGTCGCCTTGGCCGGGCGGAATCAGAATTGTGCCAATGCCGGCCACCATGTCCCCTGCAATGAGCCCAGCATCGCCGAAGAGGCACAGATGGCCTGGGTGATGGCCCGGCGTGTGGAGAACGGTCCATCGGTGCTCGCCTAGGTCCACCACGTCACCGTCCTTGAGGGCCTTGTCGATGCGCATGCCGCCCTCTTCATGGCCCCAAATGGGCACGTCAAAGGCTTCGCGAAGGAGGTCTTCGTCACCGACGTGGTCGCCATGTCCGTGGGTGTACAGATAGGCCTGCACTTCGCCGCCGTGGCGGTCGACGACGTCGGCCAGATTTTCCATCGATTCACGGTGGGTGATGGCCGGGTCCACGATGAGGATTGGCCCACCGGGAGGGCCGAGGAGGTAGCAGTTGGTGTGGTCCGCAGGAGGCAAGGTCGCTGTGGGCACGGGGACCACCTGAACGCCGTAGGCGAACAGAATGGATGCCCTGCCGGGTTGTTGTCTTGCGACGAAGGCCATGGCTTCGGCTGCATCGCCGCCGTTGCTGTCCAAACGTCGTTCAAGGAACTGCAGCAAGGACACCACTGGCGGAGCAATGCGCATGGTGTGGTTTCGCCAATCTTGGAGGAACTTCGCTGGCGTGGCCCAGCGCATTTCTGTGAATTCCGTTTGAGGTTCAAGGTCAAGTTCGGGGGTGTCGTCCGCTGAACCAAGGTGGACGTGGAGGAAGGTGTTGTCGAATTGCATTGGGCCAAAGGGTGGCGTGGTTCGCTGGCTGATGACCTTCATGCCGCGCAAATCCACGGCAGGTGAACCCGCCTTCATCGCCTTGGCCCATGCGCCTCGATCGGTCAGCAGGGAAGTTCGCAGCTCCGCATTGATCGTCTGCAGCCCTTCTCCGTCCCACCACCAGCCGAGTTCCTCGGCCATTTCACGGGCGCCGGCGAAGCGGGCGAGGTCGTGTTCATCGCCGACGGACGGAAGATTCGCGGCAGCGAAGGCTTCGGCCTCGCCTCGAGCGACGCCTCCTCCGGGGAAGGCCCAGGTTTGAGGGAAGGCCCGCATCGTGGGCGAGCGCAAACCCAGCAGAACCTCAAGGCCGTCTGGCCCATCACGCGTGACCGTCATGGTCACCGTCGGGCGAGGCGGGCGCCGCGCAACGCCGCCGAGGTCCATGCCTGCAGGGACCTCGCTCATAGGCCTGCGTCACGCAGGTCGCGGTTCATCCTTGCGCCCTGCTCAGGCTTCAAGTCGGGCGGCTCCATGCCATAGCATGGCGCGCCACCTANCCGTCGAGGATGAACTCGCGGAATTGGCGCAAATCGTGGCTGAGGCCGAGGCGGAGGGCATCGACCCGTGGCCCGAACCGAAACCTGAGCGCCCGTGGGCCAAGTGGACCATCGCGACCTTCGTGACGGTCATGATGCTCTCATGGGTCAGCCAACTGCTCTTTCGCGTGGTGGAAATCACCCGAGAAACGGTCCCCTGATGCTTCACCGTTGCCTTCAAATGGAGGACGTAAGTGCCTCGCAGCANAGTCCCTTAGTGTAGCGGTCCATCATGAAGGATTCTGGTTCCTTCGACCTCGGTTCGAATCCGAGAGGGACTACCACCGCATCTCACGGCAAGGTGAAACTCGTCACCATCAGGATGGCATCGCCAAACTCCAACGCGCCGGTGAATTCTGCCACTTCGCCCAAGGCCGTGGTGCGCAGGGTGAACGTCGTCTGACGCTTCGTGCCTCGGCGCCGGTGATGGCGGTAGAAGTGAACGCCGACGCGGTATGTGCCGCTGGGCGGATCCTTCTTCCAAACGACGTTTTCNACGGGCGTGTTCGACGTAGGTCGAGCGTTCATGTCCACGTCCAATTCGCCTCCGCATCCGCTTCGCCGTTGGTTGAAATAAATCCGCTCACCGCTCGGCGCAAACACGTGCAAGTCGAGGTCGTTCCTGTCCTCCCAAGCCAGGCTGATTTGCACGGCACCGGTGGCGCCACCTTCGCGTTCCACGCGGTCTGAGATGGTCGAATCCTGGAGGTCGACCGACTCCACCCGGACGCCAAGGCCGACCTGTTCGCCGAGCACTGCGCCTCGCGCGTGCCGATCAAGCCCCTCTTCGACTTCCTCGATGTGCTGGCCACGTTCCTTGAGCGCGATGCTGACGAGCATGTCAAGATCGGGNGCCTCTGGAACATCAGGGTCGTCTTCCATGTTGAATTCAGGCGGATTGAGCTTCAATGCCAGCGCCTCAAGCCTTCGCGCNGCCTCNCGGTTCAAGCGCTCTTTCTGCTGGGCGGGAGTNAGGTCGTCGAACAGCGGCCCCAAGCGGACCAACCCGAGCATCGTTGGTGGCAGCGAGTCGTCGTAATCCCACGGTGGAGCGACGCCACCGAATCCGTACTTGCTGGCTTTCATGGCGTCCAGCATGTGGTTTGAACGGCGTTCTTGCCAGCGTCTCAGCAGGAACCATCCTGCACCAAGTCCACCTGCCAAGCCGGCCCAAACCCACGGCTGCATGGTGTTGACTTGGCCCGGCTCCTTTAGAGCAGTTCCGCTTCAGTTCAGCCGTCGCGGAAGGCGGCGATGACCTCTTCCAACGCTTCAGGCGAGGGGCGGAGATCGGACACTTCCAAATCGATGAGGGCCGTTTCGGGGAGGTTGAGGGCCTCGTGCATCGTCGGTTGGGTGCCGTCAAAGTAGAGCAAACCGGTGACGTGGTGATCCTCGGAATCGGCGTTGTGGAGGGCGGAAAGTGCAGCCACAGCGTTGGACGGGTCGTGTTCCGCATCGATGGTCTCCAACCGAATGGTCGATCCGTCGTGGAGGGTGATGTCCACGAAATGGCCTTCGGGCACTTCCACTTCTTCGATAGGCATGCGCTGAGGGATGTAATCCGGCATGTGAAGGGTGACTTCGTTCTCCTTCACGTATCCGTAGGACCGGTAGGACTCGTCGTTGTTGTTGAAGGTCACACAAGGCGAGATGACGTCGATGAGGGCGAAGCCCTTGTGCGCCATAGCGGCCTTGAGCAGGGCCGTAAGTTGCTTCTTTGAACCCGAGAAAGAACGGGCCACGAAGGTGCATCCAAGGTTGATGGCGAGGGCACAGAGGTCGATGGGCTGTTGTTCGTTGGGGCGCCCCTTCTTCTTCTTGGAACCCACTTCGGCGGTGGCGGAATACTGCCCCTTGGTGAGTCCGTAGACACCGTTGTTCTCAACGATGTAGACCATGTCCAGGTTGCGCCGAATGGCGTGAATCAGCTGGCCNATGCCGATGGACGCGCTGTCGCCGTCTCCGGACACGCCGAGGTAGGTCAGTTCGCCGTTGACGGCTGCTGCTCCGGTGGTCACCGAGGGCATGCGACCGTGGACNGTGTTGAATCCGTGCGATTGCCCGAGGTAGTACGCTGGCGTCTTCGAGGAACATCCGATACCGGACATCTTTGCAATGCGGTGCGGTTCGATGCCGTTTTCCCATGCGGCCTTGATGATGACTGAGGAAATCTGGTCATGGCCACAGCCGGGGCACAACGAGGAGGGGCCGCCCTTGTAGGCGTCGACGGGCTGATTGATGATGTTGAGTTTCACAGGTCGGGCCTTTCGGGCGGGGGCATCGCTCATGCTTCCACCTCCTCGATGGTCTTCATGATCAGGTCCGCATAAATCGAGGCACGCGGGGGCATGCCGTCGGAATACGCGACGGAGTGAACGCGGTTCACGAGGTGGTTGGGCAACTCGCGGCGCATGATGCCCCAGAGTTGTCCATCGCGGTTGATCTCCAGCACAATGACGGTTTTGTGGCGCTCGCAGAAAGCCTCAATATCGCTGTGAAGCGGGAGGCTGCGAACACGGCATTGGCTCACCTTGCGGCCTTNTGCTTCGACGATGTCATCGATTTCTTGGATGGTGTTCTCCATGCTGCCGAAGTAGATGATTCCGACGTCGCATTCCTCCTCCTCGCGGATGATGGGTGCGGGGAGGTGGTCGCGGGCCCCGTCGATTTTGCGGCGGAGGCGTTGCATCAGGTCAAGGTAGACGTGCGCCTTCTCGGAGTAGACACCATAGGGGTCGTGGCCGGTTCCACGGTANAGGATGGGCGCCATGCCGCTGCCGGGTAGGGTGCGGTAGGGGATGCCGTCGCCGTCCACGTCGCGGTAGCGGCCAAAGTCTTCCATGGCCTCGAAAATGTCCCGTTCACGAATGACCTTCCCACGGTCCATCGGAGCATCAGGGTAGGTGAAGCCCTCAGAGGCCCAGCGGTTCATGCCAAGATCGAGATCGGAGAGGCCGAAAACCGGCGTCTGGAAGCGTTCTGCGACGTCGAAGGCTCGCCAGCCGAATTCGAAGCATTCTTCNACGGTTCCTGGAATGAGCACGATGTGCTGCGTGTCGCCGTGGCTGCCCTCGTAAAGCATCTGGAGGTCGGATTGTTGGGTNCGCGTGGGCAATCCGGTCGAGGGGCCAACACGGTTGACGTCCCAGAACACGGAGGGGACTTCAGCGAAGTACGCCAGTCCNATGAATTCCTGCATCAGCGAGATGCCAGGTCCAGAGGTCGCGGTCATGCCGCGGGCTCCAGCCCAGCCGGCACCGATGACCATGCCGGCGGCCGAAAGTTCGTCTTCGGCCTGCACCACCGCGCAGGTGGCTTCTCCGTCGTCGTTTGTGCGCAAGTTCGGAATCCAAGCGATGATTCCTTCCGCCACACTGGAAGAGGGGGTGATGGGGTACCATGCGAGCATCTGTACGCCGCCGAAGATGGAGCCAAGGGCGGTGGCTTCGTTGCCTTCCATGAAGAAGCGACCTTCGTTGCTGCCGCGGGCTTCGACCGTGTAGGGGTCGGCCTTGGTGAAGTGTTCCCGAGCGTGGTCGCGACCAAGGTGGAAAGCGGTCGTGTTGAGCTCGATGGCCGAAGCCTTGCCCTTGAATTGCTTTCCAATGGCTTCGATTACGGCTTCTTCCTCGATGCCGAGCATCTCAGCAAGCACACCGACATAGATCACGTTCGTAATCATNCGCGCCAACTTNGCGTTCACGCCACGAGCCATCTTGGTCATGGGGACCGGGTAGGAGATGACGTCCTCACGCTCCATCGGCTTCTTCGCGTTGGTGTTCCATATCACGACGGTGCCTGGTTCGAGCTGGGCCAAATCGTCTTCCCAAGTGGCTGGGTTGACAAGGATTTGGATGTGGGTGCGGTCGCCGGGAGCCTGGTAGCCAGCGTCCGAAAGGCGGACGATGTACCATGTCGGAAGGCCCGAAATGTTGGACGGAAAGAGGTTCTTTCCGCTGACTTCGATCCCCATGTTGAACAAGGATTGGAGCAGGATGAGGTTGGCCGACTGAGAGCCGGTGCCGTTCGCGGTTGCGATGTTGATGGTGAAGTCGTTGACGATGGAATCCATGTCGCTACCCCGTGGCGCTTCCTCCAGGTCCCCGAAAGGCCCCACGCTCCGCACTCTATGGCCGTCGCCTTAGACCTTTGAACATGACGCCGCCATCAACTATCATTTTGGAGGGACATCTCAAAATGGGGAGGTTCATCGCGAGCCATGGCGAGCGAGAAGGTCCAGAAGGCTTGGAGCCGCGCAGAAGCGGACATCAAGAAGGGCAATTACGCGGGTGTTGTCGAACTCATGCGTGAGACGGACAGCGAAGGAAAGCACGCCATGACGTGGTACCTGGCCGGCCTTGCACGCCGTGAAGAAGCCAAGGCTTCCGGGGCGGCTTCGACCTACAGGCAAGCAGCCAAGAACCTCCGAACGGCGATGCAGATGGATCGCCGCACGAAGCGATACAACACCGCGTACAACGAATTGCTCAACGAGATGACCGAGAAGCGCATCGGTGAATACCTCATCCCACCCCTGCTCAAGGACGGTACACCCACCTTGACCTCCTTCGGTTTGATGGGCGCCGTGTTCTTGGCGGTGCTCTTTGCCTTGAGCCAGGCCGGTAACAGCCCGGCCTTGACGGGCGACGAAATGGTTCGCATGTCCTTGACGTGGACCGACGCCGACGGTGCAGACCGTTCCGGCGACGTGACGATTCAGATTCACGCCGACGCGCCNTCGCACGCTTCCTCCTTCCTCCAGCACGTCAACGAGGGCACCTACGACGGGACCATCTTCCACCGCGTCATTGACGACTTCATGATCCAAGGCGGCGACTTCGAGAACAGCGACGGCACGGGTGGCTACGCAGCTTCGTGGAAGGGTTACTGCAACGGTCAATCCGAACCCTCGTCGAGCGCATGCGACCAAACNCAATACACATTGCCGGACGAAGTGNACAACGGTCGGTTGCACGACACCTGCACGCTTTCGATGGCCAAGACCGGTCAGCCGCACACGGGCGGCAGCCAGTTCTTCCTCATCCCTGAGGACAGCAANGACGGGCAGGGCCCCAGTTGGCTTGACGGACAACACACGGTGTTTGGCACCATCACCGACGGCTGCGAACACGTGACGTCCATCTCGAACATCGAAACCGACGGTCAATCCAACAGCGACCCAGTGCACCAAGTGACATTGGTCGAGGCGGTGTCCATGGGCGCTGACGATACGCCGTGGTACGTCTTCTGGTGAAACCTGCCCTCATCCGTGCCGTTATAGACGGGCGTTCTGTCGCCGAACCATGGCGACCGTCGACCCCTTCTCCGCGCGCCGTGAACTCCCGCTAGGCGGTCATTACTACGCGCTCAGCGCTCTGGATGACGCCGGCGTAGACACGGCCTCGTTGCCGTACAGCGTGCGCGTGTTGCTTGAGGGAGCCCTGCGCAATCTCGACGGTTTCCTCATCAGCGAAGAGGACGTGCGCACCATCGCCGGTTGGACCGCTGAAGGCGAACGCGGTGAGATCCCCTTCCGGCCCTCGCGTGTGATCCTTCAGGACTTCACCGGCGTGCCGGCNGTGGTCGATCTCGCGGCTTTGCGTGACGCCATGGTCGATATGGGCGGCGACGCTGAACGCGTCAACCCCCAAGTGCCCGTCGATCTGGTCATCGACCACTCAGTGCAGGTCGACGTCTCTGGTTCTGACGCCAACGCGCTCGACATGAACCTCGACATCGAATATCACCGGAACGCGGAACGGTACACTTTCCTCAAGTGGGGCCAGCAAAGCCTTGCTGACTTCCGGGCTGTGCCGCCCTCCCGTGGCATCGTGCACCAAGTGAATTTGGAGTTCCTCGCTTCCGTAGCCCGCCAAGAAGAGGGCGTTTGGTTGGCGGACACCCTCGTCGGCACCGACTCACACACCACGATGGTCAACGGACTCGGCGTGCTCGGGTGGGGCGTCGGTGGAATCGAAGCAGAAGCCGTGATGCTCGGCCAGCCGATCTACATGCTCGCTCCCGACGTGGTGGGTGTGCGCCTGGTCGGCGAACTCATCCCCGGCGTCACCGCCACGGACATGACCCTTCGCATCGTGGAAATCCTTCGTGAACACGGTGTTGTGGGCAAGTTCGTCGAATTCTTTGGCTCGGGCATGGTGGCCTTGTCCCTCGCAGATCGGGCCACTATCGCCAATATGGCGCCTGAATACGGCGCCACCTGCGGTTTCTTCCCCGTCGACGGACGGACGCTGGAATATCTCAACCTGACCGGCCGTGAAGAGGAGCATGTGGCAGGTGTTGAGGCGTACTGCCGCGCTCAGGGCCTGTGGTACGACAGTGCAGATCCCGAGAAGGCGTACACCGACGTGCTCGAACTCGATTTGTCCACCATCAAGCCTGCTTTGGCCGGTCCCAAGCGGCCACAGGACCGCGTGGACCTTGACAGCATGCGTTCTCACTTCATTGAGAGCCTCACCGCTCCGCTCGGTCTACACGGCCACGGATTGGAAGAGTCCGACCTCTCCCGTTCAGCGATCGTCGAAGGCCAGGACGGCATGTACGACCTCAACCACGGCGACGTGGTCATCGCGGCCATCACCTCCTGCACCAATACCTCGAATCCAGACGTGATGTTGGCCGCGGGCCTTCTGGCGCGGAACGCACGGGCCCGCGGGCTCGACGTCAAGCCTTGGGTCAAGACGTCCTTGGCGCCGGGAAGCCGTGTGGTTACTGAGTATTACGAGGCCACTGGGCTGGACGAAGACCTCTCTGCGCTGGGCTTCAACGTCGTCGGTTACGGATGTACGACCTGCATCGGAAACTCTGGGCCGCTCCCCGAGGCCATCGATGCTGCGGTCGACGAGGCCGGCTTGGTCGTCGGCTCTGTGATTTCCGGGAACCGGAATTTTGAGGGACGCGTTCACAGCAAAGTGAAGGCATCGTACCTTGCATCTCCACCGCTGGTGGTGGCGTATGCCATCTGCGGTACATTGGACCTTGATTTGACCACCGANCCGCTTGGACACGACAGCGAGGGGCGTCCTGTGATGCTCGATGAGGTCTGGCCTTCGGACGAGGCGATTGCCGAGGCTCGCGCCGCCATCACTCCCGCGATGTTCCGAGACCGGTACAGGGATGCCATGAGCGAACCTCGCTGGGACAGCATTCCCTCGGAGCCGTCCCCGTTGTACTCGTGGCAGGAGGACTCNACCTACATCCGTCTGCCCACCTTCTTCCAAGGTCTCGGTCCAGAAGCGCCTCCCATCGGCCCCATCCATGACGCCCGTGTCCTCCTCAAACTCGGAGACTCGATCACTACGGACCACATTTCTCCGGCCGGAGCCATTCTGAAGAGCGGCCCTGCTGGGCGGTGGTTGCAGGAACAAGGCGTNGAAAAAGGCGACTTCAATTCCTTTGGAAGCCGCCGCGGGAACCACGAAGTGATGATGCGCGGAACTTTCGCCAACGTTCGCATCCGCAACGAACTTGCACCAGGAACTGAAGGCGGTTGGTCCGTTGATCACNCCACGGGTGAGGTGATGTCCGTGTACGATGCAGCCCAGAAAGCAGACGGCCCCCTGGTGGTGCTGGCGGGCTCCCAGTACGGTACTGGGTCCTCTCGTGACTGGGCAGCCAAGGGCACATACCTGCTCGGCGTGAAGGCGGTAATCGCGACGTCCTTTGAGCGCATTCACCGCTCCAATCTCGTGGGCATGGGCGTGCTGCCGCTGACCTTTGTTGACGGNCAAGANCANGCTTCNCTGGGCTTGGACGGGAGCGAGCACTTCAGCATCCCAATCGAAGACGACGTCAAGCCCTTGCAGCGCCTGACCGTAAAGGCCCTCCACGCCGAACGTGGCGAGACCTCTTTCGAGGTGGACGTCCGTTTGGACACGCCGGTTGAGGTGGAATACTACCGCAACGGAGGCATTCTGCACACCGTGCTCCGGCAGATGGCTGCGGATGCTTGACGGTGGCTTGAAGTCACACCTGTCCGAGGACTGCCCATGGCCGACCTCCGCGGGACCGTCAGGTACCGTTTCCGCCACGACGTGGACGACGTCCATGTTGTGGTAGAAGGCGAGGCTGCTTGGGTCTCGGGCATCGTACAGAACCTGGACCTCAACGGCGTCGGATGGACCATGCCCATCGCGCGAGCGTCCCGTCCGCAGAACCTTTCTGGTCTGGTCGACGGTGATGATGAGCCCGACGAAGACGCCCCTCCCGCCGACCTTGGTCCCACGCCGGACCCTTCCCGAATTCCTGTAGTTCGTCGCCCGATTGGACAACTCGACCTCGAGGCAGAGATTGAGCGAATCGGCCTCGAAGCCATGCAACGCCCCGATCCCATAGAACTGATGGAGGTCGTTGAGGGATTGGACCGGCCCCTCCCCGTCAAAGACCCCACCTCTGTTGATCCTCAAGCCGAAGCTTGGCTGAAGGAACTCATGGAGGTCGTTGTGCGTGAGCATGGCGCGACAGCCATGCGAACGGAAGACATCGAGGAAGTTCTGGGCGAACGTCTTGGCGACCGCTCAGGTGGCGTGCTCGACGTGTGGCTGGACTCGTTGTTTGCTGCTGGGAAACTGGTGAAAGTCCACGGCGGACAGGGCACCGGATGGGGTCCTTCTCCCTCATGGTTGAAGCTGTGAGAATTTCCTTACAATCGGGGCACTGCGTGGCGGAGCCTTGCCAAAATCCCTGCCCGGGATTGCAAAGGCATTAAGGCTGAACCGAGGCTCCGTTCAACGAGTGGTGTTGATGATGACCAAGACCGACCGCCGAAAGCGCGCCCTGAGCCTCATGCTCGTTGCGTTGTTCACGACTTCTCTTATGACCGCCTTTGCTGCACCTGCTGGAGCGTCGATGTCCCGAACATACACTGCCGGTCGCGACCCGCAGGATATCGCCATCGGCGATCTTGACGGCGACGGTCACAACGACCTTGCCATCGCCACCGACGGCTCCCACACCATCAGCATCCTCTGGAACGATGGGAACGGCAACTTCTGGGACCGCACCGACGTGTGGGTCACAGGCAACACCAGCCGAAACGCCGACTGGGACGAGTTCTCCAACGTCCAGTTCATCGAAGTCGGTGAGTTCAACGGCGACTCTGACCTTGACATCGCCATCTACCAAAGGAACAACCCGTTCAAGCAGGACGACGCAGGCAACCCCGCCAGCGAGCCCGGCAACCTCACCATCATCGAGAACGACGGCAGCCGCAGTTTCTCCGTGGGCGAGCGGTACACTCACTTCTACGCCTGGGACATCGAGGTCGGCGACTTCGATGACGACGGCAACGATGACGTGGCCATCCTCGGCCTGTACCCCGACATCACGACCCAATACCTCCAGGTCTACAAGGGTCCAGTGACCTGTGCCGAGACCGTGCCCAGCAGCTCGGCCAGCGCCGGGAACTGTGGTGAAAAGACCGAACTTGGGCCAGCAAGCACCTACAGTTACCGTGAGTTCGAAGTCGGTGATTACGGTGAGACTGAGCAATCTGGCCTGAGCACCTGTACTGACGACGACATCTTCCTCCTGCGCAGCGAGGGCGTTGACTACGCCACCGGTGCGGCCACCAACCCGGGCAACAGCGACAACGTGACGATCATGGAGTACGGATGCAGCACGCAACCCATCGACCGTTTCCCCACGTCCCTTCCACCCAACCCCACCATCGTCCAGATGGGCACCGTCTTCGGCGGCCTTGACATCGCGGATCTTGACGATGACGGCACGACCGACGTCATCGCCATGACCGACGGCAACGTGCGAAACATCACCTACACTGTGTCGACATCTCAAGGCAACTGGGGCACCCCCCAAATTGCATACTTCGGCCCATACATCTCCTATGACGTGACGGTCGCCGACCTGAACGGCGACGGCCACCCTGACTTCGTGAACCCCTCCGTTGCGTTCCAGCAAGATTCTACGGACTCCGCCGGCGGCACGACGAGCGTCTTCTACCTGAATTTCCCAAGCACCGTCCAAGTGACGCTTTCTTCGGGAGCGAATCAACACACGAACCCGCTATCCTACGAGAGCGGTCGCCGCCCTAACATGGCGGCCGTTGGCCAACTGGCCGGCGATGCCCAATCGGCCCCCGACATCGCTGTTGGCCACACCTCCTACAACTTCGGTAGCTGGGTGGACAACTTCGGCTGGGACGGCCAGTACGACACCATCACCGTCGTTGAAATGGACAACAAGGACTTGGCCGTGACCGGCCTGTCTGTTGACCCCGTGGACCGATGGTTTGGGGTGGCTGGAGAAGGCACCCGTCAGATCAACGTTACCGTGACGAACACCGGCATGGACACCCTCAACTCGGGCTCTGCAACCGTTGACGTCGAACTGAAGATTGTCGATGAAGCGAGTTCCTCCAACACCACGGTTTATGCCAACGACTGGGACAGCGCCGAGGACACCACCGGCTGTGGGACTGGGTGCACCTGGGCCTTCGAAGAGTACGTTGACGGTTACACCCACTGGCACCTGCAGACCAACAGTTCGGTTGGTGCGACGGGCAACGCGAACGGCAACAACGGCGCGAACATCTCNTCCAACTATCTCAANCAAGGGAATTTCATGTGGGCCGGTGAAGCCGTGACCAACAGTTCCGGCGANTTGTGGACCGGNTACGGNAAGAACTGGGACGANGCCATGATCCTCGANAACGTGGACCTGTCCANCTCCGANCGTGCCTTCATGAGCGTTGAANTNTTCAAGCACCTTGGATTCGGCGCCCTCGGCGGTGCNGACGCCAANGGTTTCGTGGTCAACGACGTGTGGGACGACCTNGCCATCATCGAGGTNGGAAGCGACGAGACCGGCTGGAGCACCATTGGGTGCCCCTCCGAAGCCCTGTTCACCGGTGCCTGCGGCTCCGGCGCTTCCCTTTGGGGCGGCTTTGACAACGAGCGTTCCTTCAAGCAATTCAACGGCGGGGCTGCAGAGTCTCGCTTCTACTACGGTGTGTACTTCTTCAGCACCTACTACGGCTGGCAGAACTTCACCGCCGATGACCTCGGAGAGTTCGACCTCTCGCCATGGGCTGGCGAGACCATTGACATCCGCTTCCGCTTCCGCACCGGNTTCNTGGGTTCNACNGCGGACGACGACGAGCAGAACTGGGACGGATACGACGGGTTCGCCGTGGACAACCTGACCATCTACAAGCAGAACACGGCCTTCCTGCCCAACCCNCAGCANTCNCAGGCGACCATCGACCTCGCGGCCAACCCGCTCGCACCCGGTGANGAATACACNACGTCGATCACCGCCANCCTGGTGAACGACACGACCTACCGTGTCTCTGCNGTGCTCTCNAACAACGCATGGGACGAGCAGGAACTCAACGANGACGCCGTGGGATACCTCACGCCCTTCAACGTCTACGACCCTGCCGTTGAAGGCATCGAGAATTTCCGCGCGGGCGCCCTCTACGCAGAGGACACCTTCGACATCGTGGTGACCACCAACAACTGGGGNAACACCGAAGTCGATTTCGACGTGAAAGCCTCGGTCTTCTCCGCTCTCCCCTCCGACATCTACTGCGGTACCCCAAGCCAGGTCTGTGAGGAGTCCTTCGAGACCACCAGCGAAGGCTACCGCTTCAGCCACGACGGCAACCCCAACGGAGCCATCTACACCGAAGCGTCCTGCAATGAAGCCGTCTTTGGCGAGGCTGCGTATTGGTTCGGCCACCCCTGTGACACGGCCACCAACGGCTACGGCGAGGAATGGAACGAGACCATGACGATCCCAGACGTGGACATGACCACCATGACCGGTGACTTCGTTGCCCTCAACTTCGAGTATTACGCGGACACCTTCTTCACGACGGATTCCCANGGCAACAATGACCCAAGCGACACCGCCAACATCCAATTCCGCTACAATAAGGACGGTACCGACTTCCAAGCCAGCCTGCTCGGCCAGTGGAACGACTACGACGAGGACGGCACCTGCGGTACTGACCTCAATGACGACGGGTTCACCAACGCGACCGAAGCCGCGGTCATCAACTACGACGAGATTGAGTTCGTCGGTGACGCTGCACGGAACGACGGTACGGGTGGCAACTACAACGTCTTCTTCAACACCGACGACTTGGTGTCCTCCCGCTCGATTGACCTAACGCACCTCATCGTGACCAACACAACCTCCGGTGTCAACCTCGGTCAGCGCGAGTGCATTTCGCTCTCCGGCAGCACCGTGCAGATCGACTTCGTGTTCCGCTCGGACGACGACGGCCGAAACGGCATCAACGACGGCTTCAAGGGCATCGCNTTCAACAACATCTCNCTGCTCGAGTTCACCTTCACCTTGGACAACGAGTACACCGTGTCCCGCACCGGTGTTGACGCNGAGGACGTTGACCAGACCGTGGTCGCCAGCCACGACTTCACCGCTGGCGTCTACATGATTCAGGCCGAGACCGTCTTCGACAACACCACGCAGGGCACCGCTTGGTTCGGAGCCGACGAAGTGGAGACCTCCAACAACTTGGCCCGCGTGATTTTCAACGTTGAATCGGTGGACATTTCCTTGTCCAAGCCAAACACGTTGGCGTGTTTGGACGACCAGATCCTCGCTTGCACCATGCCGACGGATTCCGCAGAGGCCCACGATTGGAGCCTCTCCGCCATCAACGGTGTGCTCACTGGCGAGTACGTCTTCACAATGAACGTGGAAGACATCACCGACCCGGCCAACCCCACCATGGCTCACACGACCACCTACGGCTCTACGAGCAATCCGATTGTCCTGGACCCGCAGGAGCGTGAGGAACTGACCTTCACCCCGTGGACCGGTTGGCAAGACGGACGGACCTACAACATCAGCTACAGCGCGACCATCGCGGCCACCGGTGAATCCAGCGGCAACGTGCGTTACTTCCACGCTTCCTTNGCGGACAGCATCGACATCGCCATGCTCAGCGAGAGCACCACGCGCACCTCGACCATCAAGCAGGACCTTGCCCTCCTCGGAATGTCCTACACCCAATACGAGATTGGAGACTGGAACGACTACCTGACCACGACGTGGATCCTGAAGTACGACAAGGTCGTGCTCCCGTGGCAAACTCCGTTCGCCGCCAAGGACATCGAGGACGGCGGCCTTGGGTACTACCAGAAGCTCGGAAGCAGCACCAACAAGCAGACGCTTGAGAACTTCATGAACTCAGGCAAGACGATTCAAGCCCACATGGCGCCTCACGGCGACCAAATCTACGGGCTGGGTTCCGCTTCGGAAGAGCGGCTGCCTTTGGACATGAACATCCAGAGCCGTGCGACGGACAGCACGAAGATCCGCTACGCTGACCTCGACATCGCTGACCCCTTCCACCCCATTTTGGAAGACGTTGACAGCACGAACTTCCAGGGCTTTGACGCGGACACCACCGTGGCCACGGCCGTGCTGAGCACCGCTCAGAATGCAGAGGGTTCCATCCCGTCCGAGTGCGGTGGCTTCATGGAAGCTGGTGGCTCTTTCCAGAGCCTCCTGCGCACGCAAGCTGAAACCGTTCAGGCCAGCGAGACCATTCTCGGCGTCTGTTCCTACTACAACGGTGGCATGATCGTGACCACCATGGACGTGGCGACGGTCTCCGCTCGCGCGGACAGTTCGACGTTCCCACTGCTGGGCAACATGCTCTCCTACCAAGTGACGCCGTACCCCAACGGCTTCGGCACCCGGGGCAACGGCCTTGACCTGACGATCAACGGCGATGTGCCAGAGATCGACGCTGGAACGAACGAGTACAAGTTGCGCTACATGAAGAGCAACGCCGAGCTCACGTTCGGCTTCTCGACCGCAACCACGGAGACGCTGACCGCGGATTGGATCCTCGACGGTCCGACCGCATGGGATGGCAGTGCCATGGCGAGTGGCATGAGCTACAGCACCGACAACAACCCGACGATGACCTTCTGTCAAGCCGACATCTCTGAAGTCACCGGCTGCCGCACCGGCGCCACGTGGACCGTGGCCCTCATGCTCCACGACGCTGAGGGACACGCGAGGACGATTGACATCGTCGTCGAAACCAACGACCTCGAGGCTGACGAGTACGACCCCAACGCCAGCGCCATCGTCGTGACCGAGGACCGTGACTANGCGGAGCAACTCGAACTCACCGGGACCAAGACACTCCCGAACGTGGAAGGAGACTGGGAGATTTACCGCCTGACGCTCGACGAAGACGGAGAGACCTCCATCGACTTCGACGCGGGCGACTCNTTCGACCAAGACGCNCTCTCTGGAAACGGCATCACGACCTACGAATGGACCGTCTACAACGACGAGCCCTACGGCGAGTTCCGCTCTCCAAAGGGCGTTTACGTCCAAAACGCGGCCAGCCAGGGCGAGTGGACCTACACCTTCCGCAACGTCACCATCGACTCTTTCGGTGAACAGGAAGCGCAGATCCGCATCGAGTTGATCGTCACCGACGGCGCAGACAACCCCTCTCAGAAGTTCCGCTTCTACTTCGTCGTCGTTCCCGATGGCTTCGGTGACGAAGAGCCTGTGGTGGANATCGACTTCAGCGCCAACAATTCGCGCGTGATTGAGGACACCATTTCGGTGTCCGGTTCCGTCCTCACCGGGGCAGAAGACGAAACGGACGTCTTCGTCGAAATCGCCTTCGAAGAGTCCACATTCCAGTTGACGCCAATCCAGAAGTTCAACGCTGAAACTGACGGAACCTTTGCGAAGACCAAGGACGGTCTTGGCGACGGTGACAGTTTCGTGCTGAACTTGTCCTTGGACGGGATGTACTCCAACGTCAGTCAGACCCAACGGATCTTCATCAAGATCTACGAGTACGACAGCTCCTCTGGTGAGCGCTGGGTCACGATCAAGTGGCTTGAGGTCAACTTGGCTCCGTGTCAAGGACTCGAAGCGGATCCCGATGCAGAAGCNGNCGGAGGTCGNTTCGTGCTNGTGGACGGNGCGTGTGCTTGGGAAGGCGCTTGGACCTACAACCCGGTCACCGGCGANTGGTCTCCNCCGGAGGACACCTCNGGTGGCGATGACGGAAGCTCCGGCCTCAGCATCCCGCTCATCGCNGGTGTGGGTGNGGCGCTGTTGATTGTGGTCGTCTTGTCCCTGCTCGTCCTCCGACGTGGTGGCGACGATGACGACATGAAGAACGTCGACTTCTCGATGGGCATGATCGAACAAGATCCTGTCGANCAGTACGTGCAGCAGTTGGTTGCTCAGGGTTACCCTGAGGAGACCGCGCGTGCACACGCTCAACAGTATGCTGGACAACTTGGTGGCGCTGCAGCAGCAACACAAGCAGCTGCGGCTCCCGCGGGGGCTGGACTGTACGAACAGTACTACCAGCAGTACCTCACACAACTGACGCAACAAGGCTACGATGAAGCGACGGCCCAGCAATACGCTGCGCAGTACGCTCAAGCGGCCCTCCAGCAACAACAGTGAGTTTCCTCACGGCTTCGGTCGTGCTCAGGGAAGCGTATGGTCCAGCGTAAGCTGGACGTCATGCTGGGCCCCGTCGTGACCCCAGCACAAGCGCCCTGGTTCAGGGAAGTGGAAGTACTTGGTTCGCAAGGGGTTCGGCATGCCTTCTGGGGGATGCTCATCGAACTCAATGCGGATGACTTCGCTCCATGCTCCGTCGTTCCCAACAAAGGCGCGGGCGGCCACTCCATCGATCTGCACATGCACCCAAGGCGGCGTCCAATCTGAGTCTCGCTGGCTCCCAGCGTCCTCGCTTGNCTTGAGGTCATTTTCGGTTGCTGGCTTGGTGTTTGTCTTCTTCACCATGGCGCTGAATNTAAGTCCAGATGATTTAAACTCTAGAGAAAAGNTGAGCGTTTGCCCAACAAAACAAGAATATCTTACTCTTGTTCTCCAAATCCGCCTTCTTCATCCTCAAAGGCGTCCATGTCAGGTTCTTCCTCGTCCTCGATATATCCGAGTTCATCGAAATGAGAGTCAAAATCAGGCAGGCGAGGAAGGTGACCTTTCGGCCAGTCGCGGCCCCGCTCCAGAATCTTGAGCACCCGTTCTTGGTAGGCGAGGGGTGTGCGTTGGAGCAACACAGCATGGAGTTTGGAGATTCGNATGTCCTCCGGGATCAACACATGACCAGACGAGGCTTCCACGTCCATGGCTCTGACGAGGTTCAATGCGGGTCGGTTGATTTGCTGATGCCAGCGGGCGGAAAGCCGCATGCCGATGATGGTCGTGGCGAGAATCGCCAACGAAACCAGGCATAGGCCCGTCAGTCCGCGTTGGGTTTGGTTCTGGGCCATGAGGACCAGCAGGAGAAGCGCTGGCCCGGCGGTCATGAGGAAAATGGTGGTTTCAGAGATGGGTCCACGGCGCATTCGCAACCGGATGATGTCCCAACCGTCNTGGTTNGGNTCCCACGGNCGGAAAAGCACNGCCCGGTCCCTTGTNGCNGCCCTTNGCACCAGCTTGAGCAAGGACATGATGCGGGCGTTTTGGCTTGGGCCAACGTCGAGGTTCTCTGCGATGAGTTGTTCGAGGCGTTCAGATGCTTCGTCGTACATCCCGAGATCGGCAAGAATGGTGGCTTGCTCTACCAATGGCATCGCTTCTTTGGGCATGTGATGGCGAGCATCCTGCCACCACTGGAGGGCGTCTTCCCAGCAGCCTATGGAACGCATGAGGTGAGCTCCTCGAATCCACAGGTCTGTGCGACGCGGGTCCAACTTAACCGCGAAGCGGGTCGCGCCGATGGCCTTGGCCGTTTCATCGAGGCTAAGCCGAGCGTTCCGGTTGGTCGGAATGTAGGCATCTGAGAGCAAGGCCCAAGCCGCGGCGTGGTCGGGTTCCGCCTTGACCAAGGAGGTCGCGAGTTCGATGGCGTCGTCCCTGCGTTCCTCATTCAAGGCTTCCAAGGCNTCGAGGTAGAGATCCTCCGCCATGTTCAGCACCCTCAATCGTCATCGCTTCGTGGGCGACGGATGGGCTTNGGGCCNCGGTTGTGCGCGTGCCCATCGGCTTTTCCTCGGGACTTTCGGAAGGGGTTTCTCGCACCCTTTGGTCGAATCCGGCTTTGTCCACCGTCACGTTGGCCACCGCGATCTTGCCGAGGCCCACGTCGGTCACCTCCGCCGTCCCGGCCTTGTCGAGGTCCACGACGATCGCCTCCGCCACCATATCCGCGGTCCTGTCGGGGTCCACGTCGGTCGCCTCCGCCACCATATCCGCGGNCCTGTCGNGGTCCACGTCGGTCGCCTCCGCCNCCANNGCTTCGTGCGTCAGGACCGCACTTGTAGCACGTGGTTCGGCTCGCGAAATTGTTGGCTCCACAATCGTTGCAGGTCCAGTCGCCTGGCTTCGGCTCGTACGATCCTCGTTCGCGTCCACCGCCACGTTGGTCGTTGTTCCTGCGGTCGAAGCCACCGCGTCGGTCGTTGTTCCTGCGGTCATATCCGCCGTCACGCCCGCGACCTCCACGGTCGTCACGGGGCCTTCCGGGCGTGTCGCCACGGGGTTCCCCGCAGCTGTTGCATTCCGTCCGGAACGAGTAGTTCAGATTGTTGCATTTAGGACAATCCCAATCTCCGCGGTTGCGTGAATTGTCGCGTCCACCGCCTCGTCGGTCGTTTCCGCGATCGAAACCACCGCGACGGTCGTTGTTTCTTCGATCGAAGCCTCCACGTCGGTCGTTCCTTCGGTCGAAACCTCCGTCACCCGGCTTTGAGGGAGCGTCTCCGCGTGGTTCCCCACAGCGGTTGCACTCCGTGCGGAATGCGAAATTTGAGTTGTTGCACTTTGGGCAGTCCCAGTCACCGCCACGGCTGCCGCCGCGTCGATCATCGCGCCCTCGACCCCGGTCGTTGGATTGGTACCGGTCACGGCCGCCGCGACGGTCGTCACGTCCTCGACCTCTGTCGTTGGATTGGTAGCGGTCTCTTCCTCGGCCGCCGTAATCGTTGCGGAATCGGCTTTCCTGACGGGCACGGATGGTGACTTTCACGCCAATGGTTTCCTCAACAGAGCGGTTTCGATCGAGGTGGGCAAGGTGCACCAATGGTGCCTCCGTGGTGCCCAACACCGCGTCGACCTTTCCAACGTACTGCCCATCTCCGTCCACAAGGACGCTGCCAAGGGCAGGAGACGGTCCGGTAAAGGGCACCAGCAGGCCACCTTCGTGGCTTTGTCGCTCTACGCTCCCATCGAACACAACATCACCACTGGTTGCGCTCGGTTCCGAGGTCCCTTTCAGGGTGCCGGTGGACGTGACCCGCGGGAGCGTCGACTGAAGGCCGCGGCCAAAAGGCAGAGCACGCCCATGGCTGCACCCGGTCCAGGGATGCCCCTGCTCTCTTCTTCGGTTGTGCCGCCAGGTTCCGGTTGAACCACTTCTTCTCGGACGTCGACGACGAAGGAAAGCGTGCTGGAGGCTCCTGAAGCGTCTTCCGCCGTGACGGTGATGTCGTAGACCTCGACGCCTTGCTGCTCGCATGCAATCGTTCGAACGTCGGCTTCCCAAGTCATCCCCGTGACTCGAACGTCAGCGGAGGATGCACCACACAAACGCCAGGACAGGGTGACGGTTTCACCTTCAGGGTCCACAACCTCACCGGCCACGATGATGCTCGTTCCGAGGGCGTTCATCGTTCCGTTGGAACCGTCAAGCCCTCGTGTCAAGGTAATCGTGGGCGGGGTGTTGGGCAATTCCAATCCGAGGTTGATGCGCGCTTCACTGACGAGCCACCCGCCTCCAGTCAGGCGGTATTCCCATACAAATCCACCCGGGCTCAATCCCTGGGTGCTATGGTCGAACAAGGTCGGGCCGCTGACCATCATGGAGATTTTAACCGTGGAACGGTCGCCTTGCACCAAGTTTCCTGCGAGGGTGTATCCGGTGGAGCCGCCGGGTGTGATCTCCACGACCGCGTGCATGTCGTCGTTGAGGCTCGCGTTCCATTCGAAGGGCACTGCACCGTACCACGTTCGGTTGTCTTCCGACACCAAACCGTAGCCGTCAACGGCCTTGCAGAGGACCACGCCTTCTCGGGTGGTGCCACGGTGGAGCGTTGGTTCGTTGCCATCGGCATGGGTGATGTTCCAACCATTCTCGCCCTCGCACTCGAGGTGCCAGCCATGGCGGTCGCTGACCCAAAGGGCGACTTCACTCGCGCTGATGGTGGCAGATTCAGCGTTCGGAGCCACGGCGATTCGCGTGCCGTTGGCCGGTGCGTTGCTCATCCATTCTGGAGGGTCGTTGATGGTCAGATCTTCGGTGGTGAAATCGAGGTAGATCACGCGTTCCATGGGGTAGGATGCTTCGGGGTAATCCAGCTCCAATTCCACCACCAAGTTGCCGTTTTCGGTGCGATTCATCACCGGAGCGGGCACGTCCGTGTTCGAAATACCGTCATCGAGCACCGACCATGCGCCCAAGGTCAACCCCGGGACAAGGGGGAAGGTCAATGCCAGTCCCGCTCGGGTCATGTTTGTGGTCACCATGGAAAGGGTAAACGGATTCTCTGCAGGGTCCTCGATGCTGTCGAAACCAGCGTTGATGGATTCGCCATCTGCAATGAGGAGATCAATTTCCGTGGCTTGTGTGGCGCTCACGGGGACCTCACGGCAATTGGTCGTGGTGCCAAAGGTCGCACATGGCCGGTAATCTGGGTGGTCTTCAGGGACCAAATTCCGCTCGTCAAGTGCGATGCCGTCTTCGATGAACTTGACGGTGTTTGGCGATTCGGTGCGGTCACGTATGCCGTTCCCTTCGTGGAACGCCATCCTTGTGTCCATGTCTGAGATACATGCGGGGCCAACGGAACGAACCGCCTCCCGTTCGTCCGTGGAAATCCATGAGTCGTTGCCACCAGGGAAGCCATCGAAGAGGCCGTCAAGGTCCGTGCGGACGGCAGATGCTCGTGCTTCTGTAGCGTAGGCCGTGGCGACCACGGAAGCACCTGTCCATGCCGCATCGATGCCAATCTCGAAATCTGCGCGGTCGTAACTGATCAGGTCTTCAAAAGTCATGCCTGAGCAGTTGACGTCCTGCAGTTGCCGACCTTCGGTCTGCAAGGCTTCAATCGGTTGTTCAAGGGTTTGGTTTTGGTCCCCCAAAGGGACGGTGCAAAAGACGAGGAGCAGGAGCAGGAACCAGGCCGTCATGCGGGTGGTCATGCTACCCCCTCGCTCCCGTTGGGCTTGAATCCTCGCCAAAGTTCTCACGGGACAAGACGTTCCATGCGTCGTTGGAACCACCAGAGAGGCAAGATGGTCCACGCGAGGGCTGCCAAAAGGACCGGGCCAGCGCCAAGCCCACGGTCGACGCTGTCCAACCGCAGCTCCAGCAGATGATGGTACACGCCGTTGGGCGAGAGCAGATCAACGATCGCCTCAAACTGGACCCATTGGGCGTTCGCCGTCGATCCGACTTCAATTCCAGCGAGGCCAGCAAGCACGCTGGTGACCAGAAGCCACAGCATGGTGAACAGGAACCACACGCCAACGCCAAAGGCGATGGCAGTGCCTTGGTCTCGAGCGTAGGAGGAGGCCAGCAGGGCGATGGCCGTGTACCATGTGACCACAAGCACGGTCGAGCCCAAGAAGACCACAGAGTCTCCAAAGGAGGCCCATGAACCCGTTCGAATCCTGATGATGAAAATGGCCACCATCGCAAGCAAGAGCACCGGGAGGGTGGTGACCATCAGGTGGCTCGCGGCGATGACAGTGGCCTGTCCGCGTCGGCCCATGCCTCGGCCAAGGTGAACTTCGAGTACGCCAGATGCCCGATCACGGCTCACTCCATCCCACGCGTAAAGCACAGCAGCGAGTGTGGCTGTGAGGAGGATGAACAAACTGGAAACGAACAGCATCTGCATCGGTGTGTCAAGGGGAATGTCGGCAGGGAGCGTGGTTTTCGGGTCAGAAAGGCCCCACGCAGATCCCGGGATGGCCAAAAGAAGAAGCGGGAGGGCCACCACGGTTCGCGTGGACCACCATTGGCGGGCAGCACGTCGGCCGGTCAGCCACGCCAAGCGGGCGGTTGGGCTCATTCCTCTTCACCTCCCGTGGCGCGGTCCAACAGGTCTGCAAGGTTCACTTTGCGGCGGCCATGCTGGAGGATTTCACGCCCCTCCAGCGCGGACAAGAGTTCAGGCGACATTCTTGGCCCTCGGACGCACCACCGCATCTGGCCGAGGTCCTCCACTTCGGTGTCCACCTCGGGACGCTCGCCTTCGACGACGGTTTCCCATGGGCGCTCAATTCCGAGCTCATCGGAAAGGTGGTCAGCGGGCCCTTGGGCGATCAGCCGCCCTCGGTCGAGGAGCAGCAAACGGTTCACCACTCCCTCGAGTTGGTGGATGTGGTGTGAGGAGATGACTACGCTGACCCCGCGTTGGGCCAGGCGTGTGAGGACGCGCGTGAGGCTTCGTGCGGCCGCAGGGTCAAGTCCGTTGTACGGTTCGTCAAGCAACAGCACGTCTGGGCTGCCCAACATGGCCGATGCGAGGGTCAACCGTTGGCGCATGCCTTGGCTGAGGGCATCCATCGGTAGGTACATTTGCTCTTGGAGGCCGACGAGCCTAATGGCCCCTTCAACAAGGTCAAGACGTCCCCCGTCCATGACCGC
>PBMM01000022.1 GCA_002723635.1 Methanobacteriota archaeon
GCCCTTGGTTACTTGTCCGAATTGAACTTGAACGACGTGCACGAGCATGAAATTCGAATTAACCGCATCATGAGCGAAGGCATCCGTGACCTCGAGGGCGTGGACATCATTGGTCCTGAAGACGCCAACAAGCGCGGTGGAATTTGCTCCATCTTGCTCGCAGAACACCTCCCTTCGCATGATTTGGCCATTCTTTTGGACGAAGCCGCAGGCGTCATGGTGCGTTCTGGACGTCACTGCGTTCACTCTTGGTTTGAGGACCGAAACGTGCCTGGAGACTCACTAAGAGCAAGCGCCTACTTCTACACATCAGAAGAGGATGCGCGCAGGTTTGTTGATGTGTTCTCAGAGGCGGTCAACGCCTTCAATGCAGCATGAGGATGGACCATGGATACCGTCCCACAACTCCCGCCACGCCCGGATCAATCTGGGGGCGTACGGGAACTTCCAATGGCCTTGACGGCGTTCTTCGTGGTACTGGCCGTGCTGACGGCCGGCGCACTCACGGTGATGTTTCTCTTCCCTGATTCCAACCCACTGATTCAGCCGACCCGCGTGGCACTCGATGCTGAAATCGACGCCATGACCCTTGTTGGGGCGGATGCTGACTACACCGGACTGGGCGTCGACGTCTGTGTGGTAGACTCCGGTATTGATCTTCAACACAGGGACATGGATCACGTAACCGTTGCGGGGTGGCAAGATCTTGTCGGTAATGCATCGTCCCCCTACGACGACCACGGTCATGGCACCTCTATGGCGGGCATTCTGGTGGCCAAAGGCGGCCTGACTGGACTCGCACCGGACGTCAACTTGCATGTTGTCAAAGCCTTGAGTTCCTCGGGTGAGGGCGAAGATGAGGACCTTGCAGACGCCGTTGACTGGTGCATCGAACAGGGCAGTCACATCATTTCCCTCTCGTTGGGAGGAGCGCCAGGCGCCCTCTCCTTCTTGCCCGGTGGTGGACGCGCGAGCGAAGCAGCGGTGGAACGTGCATTGGCGCAGGGTATTTTCATCGTGGCAGCAGCAGGAAACGACGGGGGAAGCGGTGACGACGGAGACGTGGCCAGTCCTGGTTCTGTGGACCTCGTGATTTCCGTTGGTGGCGTTCACATGGACGGCGCCCATTGGGAAGGCTCTTCCATCGGTGACAACAACGGAAGGTTGCTTCCATTGCCGATTTTGCTGCCAAGACAGGACCCTGACAAAAAGCCCGAATTGATGGCTCCCGGGTCGGGGGTTGCTGTGGTCAGCGCAGAGACGAACAGTTGGAGTTTGGTCAACGGGACAAGCGCTGCAACCGTTTTCGTGACGGCAGCGCTGGCTCATCTTCTGGAAGCTCGTCCTGACCTCCGCAGCGGTGACGTGAACAACAGCGCAGAGCAGACCATTGAGGACGTCAAAACGAACCTCATGAACACCGCTCGACCACAGCCAGGTCAAGACGGTCATGACGACGCTTACGGATACGGAATCGTCCAGATTGACCGATTGTTGGACGCCTACCTCTGAATCAAGACAGAGTCCTCACGGCGACGATCGTGCCGCCATGCACGGGAACGAAGGCCAAATCATGGTTTTCGGAGCAGTGGTGGACAAAGGCAATCCATGCGTTGAAGCCTGCGATGATGGCTGCCCCCTCTTCCGTGCTGTCATCGATGCTGTCGCTGGGAACCTCCGGTTCCAACACCAGAAGAACGCCGCCCTTCCTCAGCAGTTCCAAGCACGCTGTCGCGCGGTCACCGAGTTCTTCGAGACCGCAACGCAACACCGCCACATCAAGTCCATCCATGAGGGTTGGTGGTCGGTCTTGACTCGCGAGATGTGCCAAACGCCAGGCGCGCGTTTGGGGGGAGTGTTCCTCAACGTCTCCGACAACGACGCGGGCCACGCTTTCCATGTTGTACCGCTTGATGATGCGATCGAGGATGACGGCGAACCGGTTGCCTTGCTCCATTACGTCGATGAATTGAGGCGCGTTCACGTCTTCCCTGCTCCATGCGTCGAGCAGCCACGAGGTTGTGTGGCCGATGGCCGCTCCGATTTCTGCCATTTTACGAGGCTGAAGGGTGACCACGATGTCTCGAAGCCGTCGCACCACGGATACCGTTGGGACGTCCAATCCCATATGGCCCATTTGCACGCCAATGTTCGCTGCGACCTCAGGAGGCTCGCGGCCGAGGTCTTGCCGGGCACCAAGCGCCGCCCGAAACGCTTCTTCGGGCGTGGGTGCGGGCGCGTCGCTGGCCATGCAACGCGGTCCGAGTAGGACGGCTTGAATCCTAGCCTCCGTCCGATGGGTTGAAACCGCGCGGGCTGAGGCCGGGAACATGGACGAAGAGGTTGACCTCCTCGAGGAGGAGGAAGAGGTCCTCCACAACGCCATGGTTTGTCCGTCGTGCGATGAGTTCGAAGGCCATGACATTCTTGCCTCTAAGCCAAAGGGGACCGGTCATGACCACAAGGTACGCTGCCAAGGATGCAGCCACGTCTACACCGTTCACCTTCGCCCACCGAGGGCCGTGGAAATCCCGTTCATGCTCACCGATGGCCCAGACAGCCAAATGGTCTCCTTGGAACTCGACGCCGATGAGGTGCTGGACCTTGACGACGTGTTTGAGGACGGGGGCATGTTGTGGCGCGTCACCCATCTCGAGGACCCAAACGGCCACAGCATTACATCTGGAGAGGCCGAACACATCCGTCGTGTCGTGGCTCTTCGTGAGGACCTCATTCGAGTGCGTGTGACGTTGACCATCGGCGAGCGTTCGCGACCGGACCACATGGTCTGCTCTCCCGACACGAACTTCAGCGCTGGAACGATGATCGAGCACGGCGGCCGCACGTGGATTCTTCGGGCAATTCACACCGGGCGGGGGCGGACACTTCGGGGCACCGTCCAAGCCAACCGCATTGTTCGCATGTACCTCCACCAACCACCTGCACCCGAGCCCACACGCCCAATGAGCGGCCGTGAACGTCGTCAAGCGTGGAAAGAAGGGCGGCTTGGATTCAACCCTAACCCGACGGAGCCGAAGACCAACGAAGACCAAGGCAAGCGCCGTGGCCGACGTTGATCACGGCCTGTTTGTCCACGGCATCAGGAAGGCTTTCGCGACCTGCGTGCCAACCGTTGGGTTTTCCTTCAAGCGACGGATGCTGTACTCGTACCATTTCTCACCGTATGGAATGTAAACACGGGTACGATGACCCTGTTGGCGAAGCCCGCGTCGAAGTGGTCCACGAACCCCGAGCAGCATTTGAAATTCGTAGCCTGGGCCTTTCCCTGTGCGGATTGGAGGCGAGGGGTCACGGGGATCTCCGTCGTATTCTGGAGCCCAGCCATGCTCCCTCAAGGCGGCCAATGAGGCGTTGATGACCGCGTCGTCGTGCGAGGCGATGCCCACGTACGCTCCTCGATCGAGGCATCGAATCACGCAGGCAACGGTCGCGTCGGTGATGTTCTTTCGAGACGTATGGGCGATGGCCTCCGGTTCGAGGTAAATCCCCTTGCAGATGCGATGATCAGCGGCCACACCAAGCGCATCGGCCATCCGATCGATGTCGTCCAANGTACGNTGCANNCGACCTTGNAGNACCGTCCCNACGTTGACCAAGCCTTCNCCATGCAGCGTCAAGACNGCCTCGATGGTGGCGTCCGTGACACGGTGGTCCTCCATGTCGAGGCGGACGAACATGTCGTGCTTTGCAGCCTCTGAGACGAGGCTGCGCATGTTGTTGAGGCCTGCTTCTTCATCGATCAACAATCCGAATGCGGTCGGTTTGATCGACAGNTTGGCGTCGAAACCATGTTCGATGATTTGCGCCATCACCCGGCGGTATTCCTGAAGGAAAAACGTGGCTTCCTNCATCGACGTGATTTCTTCGCCGAGCACGTCGACGGTGAAACACGCACCTTGGTCGGTNAGGCGTTGCATCACCCGGACGGCATCGTCCAGCGAGGGACCGGCGACGTAGCGACGGGAAATGTACCGGACAAACCAGCGCGGCATGACGCCCGTCATGGCGACGATGGCCCGAGAGATGGGGCCTGCTTTCGCCATGTGGTGCGGTAAAGCCGACGCTTCTTGACGCTTCCTCGGGGCTCATGAACCGTCGAGCATCGTTCGGTGAGTGGCCGTGTCAACCACACGGACTTTGCGTGCCTCAAGATGATCAAACAAGGCTCTGCGCTCCCAGCCACGGAAGGATTTGCGGTCAAGGCTGACCACCACCTCACGGGCGGGATGTGCAGCAAGGCTNGCATCCAGCGCAACGTCAACAGCTTGCGCCCATGAACCGAGCACTNCTCCGTGTTCGTCCCGCNTGAAGGGCAACGANTGGTTCGCCANCATNTGCCCAAGAATGGNTTNCTCCAAGGCCCCCATCTGATTTGCCCGGGGTGCATAATGGCCGCCACCAAAAGTGACCAGCACGGGAACCTTCGGGGGTGCTTCAGGAGATGAGCCACCGTTCAGCTCCTCCTGGAGGAGGCAGATGATCACGTCCGCCCAAACATCAGCGGCCCCATTGTGGCCCCACGTTGCTGCGGTTGAACCAACCTCAAGGAAGGCCGCTGGTGCCTTTTGTGAAGGTCCATGGTGGGTGACTTCGAGGCTCACTTCAAATTCAGGAATTCGTGCATCATCGACACGTTTGAGCAGGCTCCTCCAGATCCTGGCCAGCCGGGGTGACGGAGGGGGCGCTGAACCGGAACGTCCTCCAAAAGGCGGCGTTTCCTCAGGACCAAGATGCGGCACACCGACTGGATGAACGGTCAAACATGGTCGGCCGCTCGAGGCAGCGTGCTTTGACAAGAAGAGCACGTCTTCGACCCGTTCTCCGGTGTGTCTTTCCCAGCGCTGGTCCAAGTCGTCTTGGTCCAAATGCAAACCAGGACGGAACCACAGTCGGACGCGCCCCTTAGCAAAGGTAGGAGCCCCCTCAACCGGAACACTGGGCTCCAATTCATGGCGAGCAAGAAGGGCGTGAGCCATGCACGTTGAGGCCTCGTCGCCCTCGCAGGCCACGAGCAAAACGATCAGGCTCATGCCTCCTCGCAAGCGGTTCACCTTGGTTTGCCTTGTGGCGAAGGTCCATGAGCGAGGGGCGAAACCCTCCCCCGTGGAACCTTGCCCCTTTCCCCCGGCGTGGATTCTCCCGCACGACGGTGGTACCCTCTTGGTCGGCCGGGACGGTGAACTGCTGAACATGGATCTGGAAGGTCAGATCTCTGGACAACACGTCTGCCCTTTTCCAATGACCATGTCCCACGGCGTCATCCTCGGGGAACGCCTACTCGGCACGTGGATTGACCATGAACTCCGCATGGCTCGATTCGCGGCACTTGATGTCGGAGCATTGTCTTCGGGCCCAGCAAAAGCCTCAGTCCGAAGAGGAGAACCGGAAGCGATGCATCCAGCAGGACATGCGTGGTCCCACGCGCTCGATGCCGAACCGTTAGGGCTGATTGAGCATGATGGGAATGTGGCCCTCGCGCTTCATCCTGACGCTCTCTACTTGATCGATGCTGAGGGGCGAGAGATTGAGCGAACCACGATCCCCAAACCGGTGGATGGCCTCGGGGCAAGTCTGGTCAGCATGCACAGCCACGAAGGCGCGGTCTTGATCACCCTACGGGACGGTTCCTACCACCGCGTAACCTTCGGCGGCATTCCGCCTGTGTTGTTGGGACGTTCACCGACCACTCAACCCATTCGAGATGTCGCCTACGGCCCCGAAGGTCGACTGGTGCTGACTGAGGACTTCGAAGCTCTCTGGACCGATGGTGAGGAGGTGCGCATGCGCGCTCGGCTCAGCGGTCCACCCGGGCAAGTGCTCTGGTCGGCCAAGGACGAGGCGTGGTTGATTGCTGGCTGGCGCGAACGCGTCCTGTTGGGCGCAAACGGATTCAAGCGGACCGATCGCGACAACGTTGACGTCGCGCTCTATGCATCAAAAGAGGGTGTGTCGGTGCTCGACAACGATGGCGCTTGGAGCGCCTTTGATGCGTGATCACTCGTCGTTCTTGACGGTGTAACCGCAGCGTCCACAGGACTTGCGGTTGCCGTGAACGGCAAGGAAGATACCCGGGCCGCACTGTGGCTCAGGGCAATATTCGCCTTTGATTTCGAGACCGTTTTCGCCAACGACGAACTTGGAGACCTTGGCCTTCTGCCACTTGTCGCCCATCAAGCCTCACCGCCTTCGCTGTCGTCTGCATCGCCGGCACCGCCGTGCAAGGCTTCGTGCCGCTTGTGGATGTAAGCAGGCTCAACGGCCATCGCTTCTTTCGACGTGTAGACGAAAGCGCGACCGGTGGTCATGGCCATGCCAAACCGCGTGCTGCAGTTCTTGATGACCACAAGGCTGAGATCATCCCCAGGCTCGAGTCCGCGGACCATTTCGATGACGGCCTTGCGGGATGGGGTGGATTGCTTGGGGTGCTTCCATTGGAAGTCGATTTCCACGCGGTGGAGGAGCTTGTTTTCAATTCGGTTGACGATTTCCATGACGATTTCTCCTCAGTAGATGTTCACCTTCAGGGCGTATTGCCCCGGTTGACTGACCTGCAAGCGCTTGGCAATTTCAGAGCGCTCAGGTTGCATGATGATGACGAAACCTTGCCAGTCGGTGGAAACGCGAGCGGTTGGGCAGCGAGAGCATTGGTCGACCTTATCGGCCAGAATCATGTGGCATTCGCCGCAAGCAAAGGGTTGTGCTGGCATCATATCACCTCAGTTTTCCTTCTCCCATGCTTGGCTTCCAAGGCCAGGCTGCTTGCAGGTCAAACCAATCTTTGACCGGCGGGGATCGGTGGTGTCCGGGGAAAGCGACACGATGCGGGCGCGAACGTGGGATCCCACGGCGAGGCGCTTGCCGCCGGAGCGGCCTTCGATGATACCTGCGCCCACGTTGACGTCGACCATGTCCTCCATGATCTGCGACTTGTGGAGCAGCGCTTCCATTGGGCCGATGCGAATGAACGCACCGAACTCGTTGATTTCGGAGACGGCCCCTTCGACGACTTCGTAGTCTTCCATGCAGAACACCACAGCATCGAACTTGACCTTCTGGTAGATGGCACCGTCACCGTGAATGATTCGACCACGGCCGATGGGCTCGTGGTTGGAGGTCACCAAGACGAAACGGTTCTGCTCGTCGAATCGACCTTCGAACGCCGTCATAGCCAAGCGGTCGATGTGCTGGTGGAGTGAAGCCCCTCGGCGCATGTATTCCGCAGGAATACGGATGGTGTCCTCTTTGCTGACGATTTTGTACATCGCAAGTTCCCCCCCGGGTCACTCCACGGGCCGGGAACCGGTTCCGTCCGTCACAGGCAAAGCCTCTGGAAGGAGCGACCGAAGTCGTCCTTCCGTCCGCCAACCCGTATATGAAGCGCACGGTTGCGGCGTTGACGATTTGGGGCGCAGGCGTTCGTTCTGAGCATCCTAGGCACCAAACCCATAACAACCTCGCGCGGCCCACTCGCCTTGATGGAGGCCATCCCTCGGACGTTCCGAGACAAGAAGGGGCTGGCCATCCTGCTCCTTCTCATGTTCGTCCTTCCGCTCGGGATGGGCATGATTCAGCCTTCTGAGTTTGCGCCCCTGTCCGCTCCAGCATCGACGGGAAGTGGAGATGATGCACCAGTCCAGCCATGGCCGCAGTACATGGGATCATCCAACAAAAACGGATCCATGCCCGCCCATTCTCCTGACGGGGGACCAGGCAACGGTGAGGTCGTCAACGTCACCGTGTTAGGAACCATCGACGACCCGGTGGTGAATTGGGTCGCCAGCGAGGACGGAGGGACCACCGCATACGGCAGCCTCATCCTGGACCTATCTGCCAACATCCAGCGCCCTGATTCGGCATCCCAGCGATGTGCAGATGGCGACATGTTTGCCCTTGTCATCGATTCAAGCGACGGAACGGACCATACCATGCGACTGATTACCGGCGACGACGCAAAGATTGCATGGGAAGTCAACCTTGGAGCTTCGGAAACCATCCGCTCGACCCCGGTGGTCGCCGACATCGACGCAGACGGTGACGTCGAAATCGTTGTCAGCAAAGACACCAGCAGCGGCCTTGATGTGCAAGCGTGGTCACCTGATTTGGAATGCGATGCATCAGGCTGGGTGCGCACCGGTCACAGCAACGAGCGCCTTTGGACGTGGTCGGACGCGGATTACAGCTTGAGTGCGCCCTCGCCTCACTTCCCCTCCTCGCAATCCGGACACCGTGCCGATACACAGCCCTTGCTCGAAGACGTGGACCTTGACGGTGTCAACGATTTGGTCCTGGCTGTCGTAGACGAAACCACCGACGACCCGACCCTCTTGGCCCTCCCACTGGACGGCAGTTCGCCGAGTGCACCGTTGTGGGAGGTGGCCTTGGACCGAGGCACGCATCCGTCCGATCCAACAGCGGTGCGCATCGACGGTTCGAACGTCGACGTGGTGGTGACCACCATCGATGCCTCGAGCGGCGCGATGTGGGCATGGAAAGTTGACGGAGGAACGGGCGCTTTGGATTGGGAACGCGCCCCCATTCCCGGAACTGATTCCGACCAAGACGCCCCGCGTCTGCGTTTGCCTGGCCCGGTCATCGTCCAATTGGATGCGGATGCAGAACCGGAAGTCATCCTGACCGTGCCCACCGATCCGAACGGTCGCACGTCAGGAAGCGGTGCGCGCTTTGTGGCCATGGAATTGACCTCAACCACGGAGATTTTCTCATTCCGTGCTCCAAACGGTTACGCCGATGCACCACCACTGCCCATTGACACCGACGGGGATGGCGTCCACGATCGCCTATGTTGGGTCACGTGGTATTCCTCAGCGGCGACCAGCTTCGACCGACAGGGTATGGCAGGGTGCCACGACATCAGCGACGATCCACCGGTCAAAGAGTGGAGTCGAACGATGGAACGTGGGAGCGGGAACGATAACGACGAGATCGCCGTCGCTCCACCCTTGTGGATGGATGTGGACGGGGACGGACCCGCAGAGTTGTTGGTGGCCTTTGGCCGGCGGCTGCACTGCTTCGATGGCGAAACCGGAGCCCCAACCGACGTCTCCACACCATGGGAAGACCCCGTGCCTCTTCCTCACAGAACATGGGCTGCCCCAGCCGTGGGGGACATGGACGGAGACGGACACCTCGACGTCCTCATTGGCGACATGCTCGTCTCGCAGCGGCAGTCTGACCTCGCTGTGCTTTCCGACGGAAGAGCGCTCCTGTTCACGCCAGAGGACCCCGATCCTGGTGAGGCCTACACCGTGTCCGCACGATTCGAAAATGTCGGGACCGAAGCCGCCCTGGACAACGTTGATGCTGTCCTCATCCAAGATGGCGAAGTGATATCTCGCCACAGGTTGGATGACTTGGAACCGATCGACCCGAGTGGAGACGGAACAACGGCTTCGTTTTCAGTAGGTTTGACCGCTTCGTTAGGCATCAGCGAATTCACGCTTGTCTTGGATCCAAACGACAATCTGACCGAGGCCAGAGAAGACAACAACGTCGCTAACACGAACTTGGAAGTCAGGCCTCCTCACGCCGTGGACCTCAGCGGCCCTGTGGACACACCAAATGTCCTACCCGGAACCAGCGAGCGTATTGAGGTGGATGTGATGTCCACCGGGACAAGGGAGGCCACATGGCAGGCTGCATGGTCCGACGAAGATTTGCCCTCGGGTTGGTCGCTTACCTTCGTGTCCTCCAGCACCCAATTCAACCTCGCCTCAGGAACCAGCACAACCCTTGCGTGGGACCTGAACGTACCCAGCACGGCCCTCGGAGACGAAGAAGGGTGGTTCGACGTAACCGTTGAGCGCGTGAACGACCCCGAATCCAACGCCTCCGTGCGTATCCCCGTCGAGGTTCTCCGGACCCGAGGGCTCGACATGGAGGGACCGGATGGGACCGCCAGCACCAACGGACTCGGCCGACCCGGCCAAACTGCAACAGCGTGGTTTTCGATCGAAAACTTGGGCAACGCCGCTGAAACAACCACCTCGATTGATTGGTCAACGAGCACCTGGGGAGCACCCCGTGTTGAGAATCAGCAGGGCGAGGAACAATACACGTTGACCTTGGAACCAGATGAGTTCCGGATGCTTCGGGCCAGCGTCGACGTGCCCCTCACCACATCGTACGGTCAATCGATCACCGTCGTCCTTACGGTGTGCATCGGGGAAGGTTCTGACGAATTGTGCAGGGACCTCGACGTGGTGTTTGCAGCCAGCCGCACCACGGTTGAGCCTCCTCATCAACGGACTTTCCCGAACACGACCGTGGACTACACCGTCCAATCGGAATTGCCCAACAGTGGCATCTTGCAATGGAACAGCACACCCTTTGCAGCACTGCCCAACACCTGGGCTACCGCCGTCGTTGGTGCGAGCCTCAACGCCACCACGCTGGAAGTTACCGGCGCACCAAACAGCATCGCTACGTTTGTGGTGGAAGTGACGATGCCCTCCAATGCACCGCCACAACGCCATGCGTGGACCCTTTCCACCGACGATGTCACATCAGGGGATCTCTCGCTGAGCTTGCACGTCTTGCAGCGCAATGACGTTGCCTTGTCCTTGGTCAACCCCGCCTCCACAGTGGAAATGACCGTGCTTGAGGTGGGCGAATCTGAGGACATGACCGTACGCCTCAGTAACCCAGGGAACGATGCGGACACCTACAGTTTCACGGCGGCGCTGGAGCCTTCTCCTGCTTCAGGCAACGTCTCGTGGTCCACTCCGACTCCGGTCAAAAACGTCGCACAGGGAGGTTCCTCGTTCCTGACCATGGCCGTGGTGCTGGACGGTGACGTTCCAGCGATGGAGCCTTTCGGAATCAGATTGACTGCAACGTCGCTGCAGAATGAGAGCGTGTCGGACAGCGTGCTCGTTCCCGTAGCTGCCGCCCCGGACCGGTCGTGGAGCCTGAACACCAGCCTGCTGCCAAGCACCGTCCTTCCCGACACCACCATTGACGTCAACTTGACCGCGGAGAACCTCGGCAATGCGCCGGACAGCTTCTCATTGCGTGTCCGTCACGTCGTTGAACACGTCGAAGGGGATCAGAGCCTTTGGCCGACGAACATTCTCCAAAGTGACGTGGTGCCTGTTGGGTCGACCACGACCGTTCAAGCCGCAATCAGCATTCCACACGATGCTAGAAACGGCACCATCGTAACCCTCCACTTCGAAGCCATGTGGGAAGACATGGTGTTGGCGAATCTGAGCCACGCCATGACCGTGGCCCGATCCTCTGGATGGGCGGTCAACCTGACCGGCGTGGACCTCGTGGTTCCGCCCGGAGGTGGCAACATCACCGTTCCTCTTCTGCATCTCGGAAACAGCCTGCAAGACCCGTGGTTTTCCAAGGTCGCAGAAGGCTGGCCCGTGTCCTTACCAGACAACGGAACGCACGTTGAGCCGTTCGGTACTTCTTCCGTGACCATCAACGTCATGCCGCCAAACACCACAGAAGCAGGCGACGTTGGCACGCTCAANCTTCGCATTTCAAACGGTGACGGGACGGGCTCAAGCCAGCACCAAATCCCAGTTCGTATGTCTGCTGAAGCGGCCATCTCCTACGGAATCGAAGGCCCNTGGATGGTCAGCGACGACGGCGGCATGCCCACGGTTTGGATNCGTAACGATGGAAATGATTTGAGCACCCTTGAATTGGACATCAGTGATTTGCCGGAAGGCTGGAACACAACGGGAACCATGCGGATGGTGCTTGCACCTGGCGACGTGCAAGGGCTCCCAATGTCCATCGTGCCCGCTTCCACGTGGGACGGGACGGGGCGTTTGATCACCTTGACCATCAACCATCCACGCCTGGATCCGGTCGATGTTTCGCTTGAAATTCGGCAAGCGAGCACAGCCTTCGCGACCAGCCCAGTGATTGTTGGCGTGACCGGGGGAATCGCCACCGTCGACCTCACGGACGGGTCATCACTCTTGCATACCCTCACGCAAGGCGAAAACGGAGTCAACATTGGCGATGAAGGGCTTAAGTTGCACCAATTCGGCTTGGCACCGTCCTCGGTGTCCCTCACGTGCTCCGTCCAATCCGCTCCCGAAGGCTTCGGTCGCACGACCTTCTCAGGGGCCATGTGGCAGTGCGAAGGTAGCAGCACGACGATTGAACGGGTGACGTGGTCGGCCACGACATCGGACGGTCAAACGGTCCCGCTTTCTGAATCGAGCAGAATAATCAGCGACAACGGCACGGAGGTTTGGACCATCAACGCCTCCTCGTGGAGCCCATCTCCTGGCCGCACATCGGTCACGCTGACCGTCCATGACAGCCGAGGCGTGCTCGTTGAAGAACGGACCTGGCAGGCCACCGCCCGCGCAGCAGGTTGGAACCTTGGCATCGAGACGTTTGACATCGAATCAGGAGTCGCCACCGTCGGAGTCAGGCGCCAAGGCGTCGACGTTCTTGGGGACACGGCCTGTAGCCTGACCATTTCAGAGGGAAGCACATCACGCTCCATCCTCATCGACGTCACGGGAGCGTTTGCACCAAGCCTTGCGGTCGATCTTACCGACCTTGGGTTTGAGGAAGACGACTTGTTGACCGCCGAAGTCCGATGTGATCTGCCGTTTGATATCGATGACGACCCGCAAGACGACACGGCCACAGCGATTTACAGGGGCCCAAGTCCGCTCGACCTTGACGCACAAGGCTGGCTGTGGGCATTGATGGCGCTGCTTGTTGTTGGCGTTGGCGGGCGATTCTTCCTGCCGCGGGAGGCTGGGCAAACTGGTTCTTCTTCTGCCAAGAAGCAGACCAGCGCACCGAAGCAAGCCAGGACAAGCAGCGAACCGAAGCCGACCTCCGAGGATGCTGCGCCTGAGCCGGTGGTCAACATGCTTGAGGAACCTGCAACCGAACCAACCACGGATAACGCAGGGGACGAGGAAGATCTTGTGGAACAGGACATTCCCATGGGTGAAGAGGGAGCTTCCGGTCGATTGGCGGTGCTCCGACGTGAACTCGATGGTGACGGAGAAGCACCTCGACCATCCCTTGAGGAACGCATGTCACGTTTCTTTGACAAGTGAGGAAGGGTCTTGACCCACAGGTGGGTCGAGCCGGCATGGACACCGCCAACACCGCTCCATTTCACACTCTTGACCCCATTCGAGGGGACCTGATAGAGGCGGTGCTGGAAGCGAACGAAGTCCCGGAATCGACCGACGCATGGTCTGAAGTGATCGGCTTGGATCCTGAGAGAATTGAGCGGCTTGGATCGGACGTCTCGGTCACTTGCCGAAGCGATGTTGGCATGGATGATGCCACGCTCACCTTCTTGTTGGGTCTTGAACGGAGAGACGACGGAACAAGGCTTGAGGTCGCCGATGACAAGCATACAGAACGCTTTGGTCGCTTTCCGTCAGGCGACGGATCGCTCCTGACCTACCTCCAGACGTGGATGCGACCCACGCGTGGCATGGAAGCCGCCTATGAGGACATCATGGGATTAATCGACAAATTGGCCATGGGCATTGACCAAGATCACCCAAGCGCATCTGAGGGAACCGGTGGCTTGCGGCTGCACGGATGGCTCGATGCGGGCGAGATCAAGGACCTCCGTGTCGGCCTTATGGGGCGTGGATGGACGGTGGCAGGAGACGAGGCGCTCGACGGTGGTTTGCGTGATGCCGTGAAGCACCTCGCTGCCATGCTCAGAGGAGCCGAGCGCCGTGGAGTTGGGCTTCTGCATCGAAGCCACGCATGACCTCAGAAGGTCCCGGACGTCAGGCGTTCGTACATTGAGGCATACAGGGACGCTGTCTCATCGATCACAGATTGAGGGAGTGCGGGAATTGGGGGGTCTTGACCTCCTGTGTCACGAGCTTCTTGCAGCGCTGCCTGATGCCCAGTGTCCACGTAGTGCTGCCGCACGAACTCCTTTGACAACTCGACACAATCGCCTTCTGCATAGGCTTCAGCGTCCCACCATCGGTCCTCATCGAGGGTTCCGAAGGTGTCAACGAGCACGACTTTGCGGCCGGGACCAAGCGCGAATTCCTTCTTTCCGTCCACGTGAATCAAGCCGTTCTTCGCAGCCTCGGATTCGATGATTTCATCAACGGCCAAGGCAGCACGAATGATGCTGTCAAATTCCTCGTCGGTGATGTTTGAGATCGCAAGGGCTTCTTCACGGTCGACAAAGCGGTCGTAGGCTTCGAACTTGGTCGTCACCTCAACCAACGGGTTTGGTAGCTTCATGCCGTAGGTCGCTTCGCCTTCGATGCCCAGCACGGTGGGATCGATGTCGCCACGCTGGAAACGGCGCCACGCCGAACCGGCCAGATAGTGACGGATGATGAATTCAAGGGGAACGAAGACCCATTCGGCATCCCTGGGCACCATGCCCGGTTCCTTGATGACCTCGACCTTGCGCACGAGACAACGGTCAGGAGCGTTGACCTCTACCAAGTGGGTGCCGCAAATACCGGCCTCCTCAACGAGCTTGAACCAATGCGCAGTCGTGCGGTTTAGGGTCTCGCCTTTTCGGGGAATCAACGAGGGGATGATTTGGTCAAACACAGAGATTTGATTGGTGAATCGGAATTCTAAGAGGTCAGGATCCTCGGTGCTCCAGACTTGCTTCACCTTGCCTTGATACAGCATTTCGCCCATGCAACCTCTCGGAAGACAGCGGCTCTTCAACCTTCGCGGAGGACGTCAGATGAGCCCAAGCGCGTCTTCGAGCCGATTCAGTTCCGGTCCTGTCGTTGCTTGGCCAGCCACAGCGCCGGTATCGGATGCACACGCACCGGCACCAACGTAAGGCGAACCAAAGGCCACGGTGCCTACCATTGGGTCAACGCCAAGTACGGACTGAATCACTTCGACCTCTTCGGCGGTGACGTCCGGATGAAGGAGCACGCCTTGTGCGTTGCACAAGGCAAGGGAACCGACCACGTCCTGACCGGCCACGGTGGTCGCAGCCACGTCCACGTTGAGGACGTCAGCCAAAATTTCGAGACCGTCTCGAGGAATGGAAGGTGACACAACGGCACCTTGCTCGTTGGCCACCATGAGGTTGCCCGCGGTGTTGACGCCACCTTCCATCACGACGACGTCACCGTATGAGGTCAGGATGTCAATGTCGCGATCCGTCACGATGTCAGCGACGGCCATACCCTTGGTGTTCCCTGCGAGGAGCGCACCAACAAGATTGGAGCCTCCGATGGATATTGGACAACGTTCGAGCCCGAGTGTGGCATCGAGTATCTCAATCGATGAAGGTTCGATTTCAATCGGATGAAAAAGCACGTTGCCAACACGAGCAAGATAGACGCCGACCTGATCCGATCCGAGAAGGTCGGTGGTGGCGATTGTCATATCCTGTCCTCCTAACGCTCTCAATTGAACCTTGACCTCGCTTTCGCTCGGGGAAAATGGGTTCGGGGATGAGGAGGAAAGAAGAGGGGCACAGTGACAGCCGTTCCCGTGGACTCTCGTACCACAGTACCAGGATTGACGCAGTAGGGCTTGACTTCCGGGTTCGGAATGGGACCGGGTAAACACCTACGCTATGACCGTGCACCCATCTTCTTTCGAATTGGATCTGGACGCAGCGTGTGAACGCTGGGAGCATTGGCATGAACTCGTCGATGAAGGGCACTCGCGATGCAAGTGCACGAAAAAAAGATGCTCGAACAATTAGTGCTGCTGGACTGAATACGTCGCCGAAGCTTCGTACTTACATCCGCAGTCTATCAAACTCGTCTTCTACGAGTGTTCTATGGTGTCTCGTCTTTGGGCGGGCTTCGAGCTTAGATGCTTTCAGCTCTTATCCCTCAGGGCGTGGCTACCCAGCTTTGCCTTGTCAGACAACTGGTAAACTAGTGGCCCCGAGTCCTCGTTCCTCTCGTACTAAAGGACCCCTTCCATCAAACACCAGGCGATTCTACCACCAAGCAACAAACCTGTCTCACGACGGTCTAAACCCATCTCACGATCCCTTTTAATGGGCGAACAACCCCACCCTTGGG